>CAZMSZ010000069.1:0-2785 GCA_964569055.1 uncultured Planctomycetota bacterium
GAGCGACAGCTCTTCCTTGGCGCTCTTGGCGGTCAATTCGCGACGGCCTCCCCCAGAGTCCACCCACTACCCCGCGAGGACCTCGAGCACGCTGCGGGCGCTGTCGATGTCGAGCACGACCTCGAGCTCGGTGCGGACCGCCTCCTCGACCTCGCCGTGGCGGTTGGTCACGGTGGGCGGGTGCTCGGGGTCGAGCAGGAACGAGAACGGGTAGCGCCGCACGCCGGCCGGGATCGTGACCCCGCCCTTCCCGGCGAGGAGCGCGAGCACCTCGTCCTGCAGGCGGCCGAGGGCGCTCGCCGGGCCGTCGCCGAGGAAGGCGGCGCGGCGGTCGACGATCGGGGCGGTGCGGGGCGCGGGCGCGCCGCGGAGGCGGCGGGTGGTCAGCTCGGCGCGCAGGCGGAGCGCTCCGCCGCGCACCCGTAGCGGGCGTGGGGCCTCGACCACCACGAACCCCTCCACCGCCTCGCCGCGCCGGGGGCGGCTCGAGGCGAGGTGGATCGAGACCGCCTGGCGGCGCGGCAGGGCCCGCGCGTCGTCGATCGGCGCCTCCACCCGCAGCCAGCGCGGGCCGAGGGCGGCGTCGCCCTCGAGCGCCTGGAACGGTCGCTCGCGCGGGTCCTCGGGGCCGAGGCTCGCCATGGGGAGCGCGACGCCGAGGCGGAGCGCCTCGGTCGCGCGGCAGCCGAGCACGGTGCACCGCCCGTGCTCGTCGAGGCAGTCGCGGTGGTGCGCCGTGCCGCACCCGCTGCAGCGCAGCGGCGGCCCGGGGCGCGCGCCGCCGCCATCGGGCGCCTCGTCGAGCGCCCGGTGGCAGAACGGGCAGCGGTCGAGCTCCGCGCGCGCGCTGGGCGCGATCGTGACGGCCGGGCGGCGGGCGGCCTCGCGCGCCGCCGCCAGCTCCCCGCGCGCGCGCGCCGTCTCCGCCAGGCGCTGCACCGCGAGCACCACGCCCGCGGCGTCCGGCTCCGCCGGCCAGGCGGCGGGCGCGTCGAGCGCGAGGGCGGTCTCGGGCCCGCTCCCGAGCAGCGCCAACGAGAGCTCCGCCTGGTCGCGGGTCCAGGCGATCAGCGGCGCGCCCGACGTCGCCGCCTCCGCCGGCGGGAGCGGCCCTCGCACCGCCGGTCCCGCCGCGCGGCACGCCGCCTCGACCGAGGCGCCCTCGAGCGCGAACGCGACCAGCGGCCTGGCGCTCCCCAGGCAGCGCAGCAGCGCGTGGCCCCAGCGCAGCCGGGCGGGCAGCGCGGGGTCTGCCAGGGCCGCGGCCCGCGCCGACGGGTCGAGGCCGGGGCAGGGCTCCAGGACCCAGCACCCGTGGCGCACCCGCAGCCTCGGTCCTGCGGCGGGCGCCTCGAGCGTCACCCACCCGTCGAGCAGGCCGCCCTCGGTCCAGTCGCGACCGGCCTGGGCGGCGCCAGCTCGCTCCGCAGCCAGCAGGCAGCACGCACCGCCCGCGCGGGCGGCGGCCAGGTCCTCTGCCAGCCGGCGCGGATCGGCGGCCACCCGCAGGCCCGGCGCGGGGGCGCGCGCGGCGGCTTCGGCCGGCCCGACCACGATGATGTCGACCCCCGGGGCGTCGCGGAGCTCGCGCGCGGCCTGCAAGGCGATCCGCCCCAGACGCTCGGGCTCGGGCAGGACCAGCGCGATCCGGGGGCGCGTCTCCACTGCACCGAAGGTAGTCGTCGCGCGACCGCCGCGCGAGTGGGCGCCGGGGTGCCGTTCCCCGCGCTGGATCCCCCGGGCACAATGCGCCGCCCGTTCGGCCCGCCGAGAACTTCGGCCCGAGCCGGGGCGTCCAATCGGGCCGCTCGAGCCCTGCGCCGGAGGCTTCATGACCCCCAGCCGCTCCCTCGCCTCCCGCTCCTCGTCATTGCTCGCCGCGTTGTGCCTGGCGCTGGCGGCCTCACCGGCGACCGCGCAGGAGGCGAGCGGCCCCTCGCTCGAGGCGCTCGAGGAGGCGTTCGGGGCCGACGGCACGGTGGTCCTGCCCCACGGCGCGCTCCTGCGCCTGCTCGACCCCAAGCCGACCGTCGGCCCGCCGCAGCCCGAGGCGCCGCGCGAGTTCGTGCTGCTCGGCGCGACGCTGCGGTGCGAGGTGGGCGAGGACTCGGCCCGAGTCGAGGCGCTGCTCGACCTCGAGGTCCGCGGCGGGGCTGGGTGGGTCGTGATCCCGCTCGGCGCGCCCGAGGCCGCCCTGACCGAGGTCGTGAGCGTCGACGAGCGCGGCGGGACGCGCGCGCTGGCGGTCGGCGCGATCGAGGACCTCACCGCGCGGGCGTCGGCGCGGGTGCGCGAGGGCTTGCCGGCGAAGGGGCATGCAGCCCTGCTCCCGGCCGGCGCGGGCCGCGTCCGGGTGCGCGTCCGCGGGGCGCTGCCGGTGGCGAGCCGCCCGGGCGAGGCGACGCTGCGCCTGACGGTCCCGCCCGCCGCGCTGACGCGCCTCGAGCTGAGCGGCCTCCCCGCCGGGGCCATCGTGGTCGGCGCCCTCGCGGAGCGCGCCGAGGCGGGCGGGCAGCGCGTCGCGTTCTACGCGGCGGGCGCCGAGGCCACGATCGGCTGGAACCCGCGCCCGCGCGCGACGGCCGGCGCGCCGCGCGAGGCGCCGCGCGAGCCGCTCCTCTCGGCGGAGACCGAGACCTCCCACCGCCTCGACGAGGGCGCGCTCGAGACGGTGACCCGGATCGAGTACCGCGTGCTGCAGGCCCCCTGCGCCCGCTTCGTGCTGCGCTTCCCCCAGGGGAGCACCTTGCTCGCCGTCGAGGGCCAGGGCGTGCTGCGGCTCCCC
>CAZMSZ010000069.1:2885-25349 GCA_964569055.1 uncultured Planctomycetota bacterium
CCCCCAGGGGAGCACCTTGCTCGCCGTCGAGGGCCAGGGCGTGCTGCGGCTCCCCGCCGCCGAGCCCGACGGGGAGGGCTGGCAACGGGCGACGGTCGAGCTGCGCGACGCGGTGAGCGGGCGCTACACGCTGCGCGTCCGGCTCGAGACGCTGCTCCCCGAGGGGGCGGAGACGATCGAGGCTCCGCGGGTCGAGACGGTCGGGACCGAGCGCGAGAGCGGCCTGATCGCCGCGCGCGGCTCCGCCGAGCTCAGCCTCGAGCCGAGCGAGGCGCGCGGGCTGGCGCAGGTCTCGCTGCGGCGGCTGCCCGACCCCGTCGCGGACGCGCTGGGCTGGGAGCGGGGCGAGGACGACCCGCCCCTCGCCTACCGCTACCTGCGCCGCCCGTGGGGGCTCGCCCTGCGGGTGCGCCCGATCGAGCCCGAGCTCGAGGGCGAGGTCCACACCCTGGCGCTGGTCCGCGACGACGAGGTGGGCCTCGCCACCACGATCCGCTACACCGTCCGCAAGCGCGGGGTGTTCGGCGTGCGCCTCCGCCTCCCGGCCGGGTATCAGCTGCAGGAGTTCGCCGACGAGAAGGCGATCAAGGACCACCGGATCGAGCGGCTCCCGGGCGGCGGCGAGGTGCTCGCGGTCGACTTCGAGAAGCAGGTCCCGGTCGGCAGCTTCACCCTCGGCCTGTTCGGCGCGGTGCGCCGCACCCCGCAGCCCGAGAGCGGGGCCGTCGAGCTGGAGCTGCCGCGCGTGGGCCTGGAGGGCGTGGTCCGCGAGACCGGCGTGCTGGCGGTCGCGGCGCTCAGCCACCTCGAGCTGGTGCGCAAGGACGCGCGCGCGCTGTGGGCGATCCCGGTGCAGGAGCTCGCCGAGCAGGGCTTCCCCTACGGGGTCGGGCGCGGCGAGGAGCTCTCGTTCGGGTTCCGCTACGGCGCGGCGACGCCCGAGCTGGCGGCGACGTTCAGCGTGTCCAAGCGCGAGCCGAAGGTCGGCGCCCGGCTCGAGACGCTGGTCGACGCGCAGGAGGACGCGGTCCGCGTCACGACCACGATCCACCTCACGGTGGAGTACGCCGGGATCGACCGGGTCCGGCTGGAGGTCCCCGCGCGCCTGGCCGACGAGCAGGTCCTCGCCTTCGAGCACGAGGGGATCGTGGACCGGGCGGTCGCGGTCGAGGGCGAGCGCGCGATCGTGACGCTCACGCTGCAGGGGCGGCGCACCGGCGCGTTCGCGCTCCGCTGCGCCTACCCGATCCCGCTCGACCGCTTCGCGGCGGGCCAGCAGAAGACGATCGTGCTGCGCCCGCTGCGGGTGCTCGACTGCTTCGCGCAGAGCGAGGAGCTCGCGGTCAAGAAACACGCCAACCTCGTGATCGAGGAGGAGCACCTCGAGCGCGTCGAGCGGCGCGACCCCCGCGACCTCCCCGAGGGGCTGCGGGCCGACGGGGTGATCCAGGGCTACCGCACGGTGGCCCATCCCAGCTTCATCGCGCTGCGGCTCACCAAGTACGACTTCCAGGCCCCGCCCGACCTCGTGATCCGCCACCTCCACCAGGCCGAGGTCGTCAAGGCGAGCGGCGTGGTGGAGGCCGAGGCGGTGCTAGCGGTGCAGAACCGCGCGCGCCAGTACCTCCGGGTGGCGCTCCCCGCGGGCGCCGAGGTGCGCGGCCTCAACGTGGACGGGGTGACCGGCAAGCACACGCCCGAGGACCGCGAGTGGCGCGGGCGACCCACGATCCTGATCCACCTCGGGGAGGTGACCAAGGAGCGGCGCGAGGAGGCGTTCGGCGTGCGCCTGCGCTACAAGCTGGCCGGGGCCGGCGAGCTGGGCGCGTTCGGGCGGCTGGCGCTCGAGCCGCTGGCGTTCCCGCTCGGGCCCGAGGACGACGCGCCGCAGGCGCCGCTCGGGCGCATGACCCGCGCGCTCTACCTGCCGTCGGGCTACGCCTGGCTGGGGTTCGAGGGCGACGGGGCGCGGCTGTTCGACCAGGGCGGGCTGTGGAGCGCGCTGGAGTGGGAGACGGCGCGCGCGGAGGGGAGCGCCTACCAGACCGGTCAGGCGATCGCCGCGCTGGAGGGGCTCGCGCCGCGCACGCGAGCGGGCATGTATCCGGAGCTCGACACCGGCTCGGGCCCCCCGCTCCTGTTCGAGAAGGCGGACGGCGGCATGAGCGTCGCCGTCCCGTACGCCTCGTGGGGCGCGTTCTACCTGCTCGACGTGCTCTTGATCGCGGCCGTGATCGCGCTCGGCGTGCTCCTCGACCGGCGCGGCGTCTCCCCGGCGCTCTACCCCTGCGCCGCCGCGGCCGCGCTGGTGCTGCTGGGGCACGTGATCGGACGCCCGGCGGCCGTGTTCCTGGCGGCCGGGGTGGTGGGCGCCGCCGGGCTCGGCGGGGTGTGGGCCCTGCGCGGACTGGCCCGCGAGCTCTCCGCGCGGCGCGCCGAGCGGCGCGAGGCGGAGCGCGCCCGCGAGGCGCAGGTGACCAAGGCTCGCGCGCAGGCGGCGGAGGCCGAGGCGCGCGCCCAGGCCGCCGCCGGCGGCGAGAGCCGCTGAGGAGGTGGTCGTGCCCCGCGCCGTCCCGCAACGCGCGCCGTTCGCCCTCCTCGCCGCCCTGGCCCTGAGCGCCCCCGCGGCCGGCCAGGAGCGAGCCGCTCCGGCGCGCTGGCCCGAGCGAGCCTTCGTGCCCGAGCGCGCCCTCGACGACATCCTCGACCGGCACCCCGACGGGGTGCTGCTCGCGCCGAGCGAGCTCGAGGCGCTGGTCGAGCGAGCGCGCGCCCGAGCGGCGGGCCGCGCCCGGCCGGCGGCCGCGGTCCCGCTGGCTCCCGTCGGGGCCACGATCGAGCGGCTCCGGCTGCGCGGGACCGTCGACCCAGCGGGCGTGGTCGAGCTCGAGGCCGAGGCCGAGGTCTCGGTCCTGTGGCCCGGCGTGGTCCGGCTCCCGCTGCCGCTCGCCGGGAGCGGCCTGACCGGGGTCTCGTGCGACGACGCGCCGGCCCGCCTGGTGCGCACGCGCGCCGGGGTCGAGGTGCTGCTCGAGGGGGTCGCGCCGGAGGGAGGCGCGCGCGCGACGCGCGTGGTCCGCTGGCGCGCCGCGGCGCGGGTGGCGGCCGGCGAGGAGCCCGGGTCGGGCGCCCTCGAGCTGAGCTTGCCGAGCGCGGCCTCGGGCGCCGTCTCGCTCACGATCCCCGGCGAGCTCGAGCCCCTCGGCGCCGACCCGGCGGTGTGGGTCGCCGCTCGCGACGCGCAGTCGACCGAGCTGCGCGCGGCGCTCGGCGGCGAGGCGTCCACCCGCGTGCGCCTGGCGTGGCGTCCGCTGCGGCGGCGCGCCGAGGCGCAGCCCTACATGGCGGTCGAGGCGCGCGAGCTGTTCCGGGTGCGGCGCGGGGTCGTGACCGTGGCCTGCGAGGGCGAGCTCGAGGTCTCCCGCGCGCCGATCGAGCGGCTCGAGCTCGAGCTGCCGCCGGGGTTCGTGATCCGCTCCCTGGCGCTCGAGCCGGGCGACGAGAGCTACGTGCAGCGCGGCGATCGGGTGGAGGTCCGGCTGGCGGCCCCGCGTCGCGGTCGCCTCGAGGTGCGCCTGGTGGCCGAGCTCGCCACCGGTGAGGGGGACGGGGGCGAGGCGGGCGCGAACGAGGCCGTCGCGGTGACGCTCCGCCCCGTCCGCTGGCTCGACGCCGCCCGCGCCGCGGGGGCGCTGGCGGTCGCGGCCGACGAGGAGGCGGAGGTCGCCTTCGGGCCCGCGCGCGGGCTCGAGCGCGCCGACCTGGCGGCGTTCGGCGGGGTGGCCGCGCCGGGCCTGGGCGCCGCGAGCCGCACGCAGGTCGTGGAGGACCGCGGCGCGCTCCTGCGCGCCTACCGCCAGACGGGCGAGGGGACGGCGGAGCTCGAGCTCGCGGTGCGCGCCGTCGAGCCGCGCGCCACGCTCCTGGTCAAGGCGGCGCTCGACGTGCGCGAGCGCGAGCTGCGCGCCCTGGCGGTCTATCAGTTCCGGGTGGAGGCGGGCACGGTGTTCCGCGTCCGCGCCGACCTCCCCGCGGGCTTCGCCCCCGTGCGCACCCTGGTGCGGGACGGGGCCGGGGCCGAGCCGGCGCACGTGCTCGAGCGCGTGCGCCACGAGGACGGGCGGCGCGGGCTGGCGGTCGAGCTGGAGCGAGGCCTGCGCCCGGGCGACGCGCTCCTCGTCACGGTGGAGGCCGTGTGGGAGGCGCCGCCCGACCAGGCGCGCGGCCTCGCCGGGAGCGACCTCGCCGTCCCGCGCTTCGGGGGCCAGCCCGCCGACTCGGTGCGCGGCTACCTGGGGTTCGCCCCCGACGCGGCGTTCCAGCTCGCCGGGAGCGAGCTGAGCGGGCTGGTGGCGATCCCGGCCGAGGAGCTGCCGCGGGCGGGGCTCGAGGTCCCTGGGCTGGTGCTCGGCTACCGGATCGAGGAGGCGGGCTACGCGGGGACCGTGGCGGTGCGCCGGCGCAAGACCCGCCTCGCCGCGGAGGTCGCGGCGCGCCACCGGGTCGCCGAGCGGCTGGTGTCGAGCGACGTGACGCTCTCCCTCGACGTGGACGGGGCCCCGATCGAGGAGCTCGAGCTGCTGCTCCCGGCGGGGACGGGCCAGGCGGCGCGGATCGACGGCGCCGGCCTGCGCGACGAGCGCGAGCGCGTGGGCGTCGCGCCCGACGGGCGCGAGCGGTGGCGGCTCCGCTTCGCCGAGCGGGTCGCCGGTCGGATCACGCTGCGCGTGCGCCTGGAGGGGCAGCTCGCGCCCGCGGCCGCCGAGCCGGGCCTGCTCGAGGGCCGCTTGCCCCGCGTCGGTGTGGCCGGCGCCTACCGCGAGCGCGGGACGCTGGCGGTCTACACGGCCGACGCGGTAGAGGTCACGGCCGAGGCGGTCGGGCTGCGGGCGATCGAGGGGACGGAGGTCGGGGCGAGCGACGCCGAGCGGCCGCTGTTCGCGTATCGCCACGTGAGCGGCGAGTACGAGCTGGCGCTGAAGGTGCGCCGGCTCGCCGCGGCGCCGGTGCTGACCGCGGTCGTGGAGCGCCTGGAGCTGACGACCAGCGCCGCGCCCGACGGGCGCGCCCGGCACGAGGCGCGGTTCGCGGTCAAGAACCTGGCGAACCAGTTCTTCGCGCTGCGCCTGCCCGAGGGCGCCACGCTGTGGTCGGTGGTGGTCGACGGCGAGGGCGTGAAGCCCGCGGCGCGGGCGGGGGTGTCGATCGTGCCCCTCCCCGAGGCGGGCGCGGCCGGCCCCGACGAGGTGACCGAGGTCGTGGCGACCTACACCCACGGCGGCGAGCCCTGGGGGCTGGTGGGCGACGCCAGCCTGGTCGCGCCGGCCCTGCTGGTGAGCGAGGCCGCCGACGAGCCGGTCCCCGTGCTGCACACCTCGTGGAGCCTGGCGGTCCCCGGCGACTACCGGGTGATCGACCTCGGGGGCAACCTCGAGGCCGAGCGGGCCCCCGCGCGCGCCCGCCCGCTGCTGCTGGTGCCCGAGGTGCGCGCCGAGCTGCGCGCGAGCGGCGCGCCCTGGCTGGGCGCCCTCGCAGTGGTCGGGTTGCTCGTGGCCGCCTCGGCGCGGCTGCGGCGCGGCGCGCTCGGCCTGCTGGCGGGCGCCCTCGGCGTGCAGGAGCGCGTGCGCGCCGGGCGAGCGGAGCCAAGGCCGGAGCGCGGAGCGCGCAGCGACCGCGGCGAACGCGCCGCGACGCCTGCGGGGGCGCGCGTGCTGCAGTGCCTGGGGCTGCTGGCGCTGATCGCGGTCGGGTTCGCGATCTCGGTCCCCAACCTGATCGAGGCGCGCAAGCACGGCAACGAGGCCGCGGCGATCGGCGCGCTCAAGACGCTCCACACGGCCCAGACGCTGTTCCGCGAGGGCGACAAGGAGGGCGACGGGGTGCTCGACTACGGCACGCTGGCCGAGCTGAGCGCGGCCAACCTGATCGACGACGTCCTGGGGAGCGGGGTCAAGCAGGGCTACCGGTTCGCGGTGCTCGTCTCGCCCCAGGCGCCGGAGCTCATGTGGATGGCCACCGCCGAGCCGGTGCAGCCCCCGGCCACGGGCAGTCGCTGCTTCGCGACCAACCAGTCGGGCGCGATCCGCCACGCGCAGGAGCCGATTCCGCTCCGCGCGGATTGCAGGCTGCCGGACGGGGCCTACCCGGTCGGCGACGGTGCGGACAGGCGGGCGGGGTTCGTGGAGCTCGCCGAGCCGACGTTCGATGGTGCGCCTCTCCCTCCCGCTGCGCCGGCGCCGGACATGCCGAGCGCGTCCGCCGCCGAGCAGAACTCCGTGCCGCAGGCGGAGGCGGCCGCCGCCCGGCTCGACCCGGCGCGGGACGAACGCAAGGCGGCGGAGGCCGAGCTGCTGCAGCGAGCCCAGGAGGCGCTGGCCGCGAGCGACCGCGAGGCGGACGCCCGGCTCCTCGAAGAGCTGCAGCGAGAGCTCGCGCGGGGCGGCGTCCCCGCTCCTCCGGCTCCCGAGCTCAGGGCGCGGCTCGAGAGCTCGAGGGAGGCTGCGCGGCCGGCGCCGCCGACGCCGGCCGACGAGCTGAGCCTCGGCCGCGCGCCGCTGCAGGCAGGGGCCGGCGGCGGCGCCGCCGCCGACGACGAGGCGCCTCGGACCGTGACGATCACCATCCCCGAAGGGACGGAGCTGCAAATGGCGACCACCCTGATCAGCGGCCAGACGGGCACGAGCGTGCTCGTCGATCCCGCGCTGGCCGACGTCGTGCTCGACGCGCCGCTCGAGGGGCTCACGCCCAGCGAGGCGCTGCTGGTCCTGGCGCGGCGCGCGGGCGCCACGCTCGAGGAGCGGCCGGACGGCACGCGGGTGCTGACCCCCGCCGCCCGCGCCCAGGCGATCGTGCAGGAGGGGACCGGCGGGCAGGTCGGCTTGCGCTCGCTGGTGCTCTCGCTCTCGGCAGTGGGCGAGCGCTACCGCTTCAGCCGCCCCGGCGGCGGGGCGCTGGTCCGGTTGCGCGCCGTCCACGAGTCGGCGCTCACCGGCCTGGGCGGGGCCCTGGCGCTGGTCGGGTTCGCGCTGGCGCTGGGCGCGCCGCGCCTGACCCGCGCCTCCGCGCTCTCGATCCTGGCGCTCGGCCTGGCGCTCGCGACCGGGCTCCCGCTCCTGTCGAGCTCGCCGTGGGTCGCGCCGATCGCCAACGGCCTCGCGCTCGGGCTGGCCCTCGCGATCCCCGCCCTGGCCTTGGTGGCGCTGGCGGAGGTGTGGCGCGGGGCGCCGTTCGCGCGCCTGGGCGCGGCGCTGGCGCAGGTGCGCGCCGAGCGGCGTGAGCGCGCGGGCGGGCGCGGCGCCGCGGCCGCGGCGGCGCTGCTGCTCGTCCTCGCCGCGCCGAGCGCCGCGCGCGCCGACGAGGGCGAGCCGCGCGCGGCCCCCGAGGAGCGGGTCTACGTGCCGTACGACCCGGCCGACCCGGGCTCGCTCGAGCGGCCCAAGCAGGTGTTCGTGCCGCGGGCCCTCTACGACCGGCTGTGGCGCGAGGCGTTCGGCGAGGAGACGAGCGCGCCGACGCCGCGGCCGGTCGCGCCGGCCGTGGTGACCTCGGTCGCCTACGAGGGCCGACTCGACGCGGCCGGCGAGCTGACCCTCACGGCCCGGGTCACGGTCGACGTGCTCGCCGCCGGCTGGCAGCGCGTGCCGCTCGGGCTGGCCGGGACCGGCCTCGCCGAGGACACCATCACCCGCGAGCCGCTCGAGGACGGCGCGGCCGGCGCGGCGGCGGCCGCCCCCGCGGGCGAGCCCGCGCGCGTGGTGGCGCTCCCCGCGGGCGGCTACGAGCTGGTGGCGTTCGGCCCGGGCCGCTACCGGGCCGAGCTCGAGCTGGTGGTGCCGCGCAGCGGACGCGGTCACGGGTTCGCCACGATCCCCGCCCTGGCGGCGCAGCTCACGATCGAGCCGCCGGCCGACCCGAGCAAGCGCCTGCTCGTGGACGGGGCCCGCGCGCAGGTGGAGCGGGTGGCCGGGGGCAAGCCGCTGGTGCTCGCGGCCCTGGGCGACGCGCCGACGATCACGCTCACGCTCCGCCCGCGCGAGGTCCTCAGCGCCGGCGCGTCGGAGGCGGCGGCCGAGTCGAGCCAGGTGGCCTGGATCCGGCGCGGCTTCCTGGAGCTGGTGGCGGAGACGCGGTTCGACATCTCCGGCGCCGGCCGCGAGGGCTTCGTGTTCGCGCTGCCGCGCGGCCTGGAGGTCACCCGGGTCGAGCTCCCCGGCGAGGCGAACCTGCTGCGCGCCTGGCGGCAGGTCGGCGAGCGGCTCGAGCTCGAGCTGCGGCGCCCGACCGACTCCACCGCGGTGGTGCGCGTCCACGCCGAGCAGCGCCTCGACCCGAGCGCGGCCTCGTTCGAGGTGCCGCAGGTCGTGGCCCAGGGCGTGACGCGCGAGGCCGGCGTGATCGGGGTCGCCGTCGCGAGCGGGCTGCGCGTGCGGGTGGCCGAGGTCGACAAGCTCCGGCAGGTCGAGGCCAGCCGCGTGACCCGCCAGGCGGGCCTGCTCGGGACGAGCGTGGAGTGGGCCTTCGGCTTCGCGCGCCGGCCCTGCCGGCTGGTGCTCGAGCGCGTGGACGAGGCGCTCGAGGCGCGGGCCGACGTGGCCGTGCGCGCGGTGGTGCGCGAGGGGCGCTACGAGCTGGTGGCCGAGGCCCGGGTCGAGGTCCGCCGGGGGCGGCTGTACGCGCTCGAGATCGCGACCCCCGCCGTCCTGGAGCTGATCGGGGCGCCGGGCGGCCGGGGGCTCGACGTGCGCGAGCTGACCAGCCGGGTCGAGGGCGAGGCGCGGATCTACCGGCTCGGCCTGGGCACGGCGCTCGAGCGCGCGGCCACGGTCGAGCTGCGGCTGGCGCGCCGGCTCGCGCTCGGCACCGCGCCGCTCGCGCTCCCGCTGCCCGAGGTCCGGGTGCTCGGGCTGACCCGCGAGACCGGCCGGGTCGCGCTCGCGGCCAGCCCCGGGCTCGAGGTGCGGGCCCCCGAGACGCCCGCCGGGCTCGAGGCCCAGGACGTGTCGCGCCTGACGCGCGGCTGGCCCGAGTGGGAGGGAGCGCGCTGGCGCCTCGGCTACACCTGGGGCGCGAGCCGCAGCTTCGAGGGGACGAGCGCCGGGCTCGCCGGCGCGGCCGTGCGGGTCAAGCGCCCGCAGGCGCAGGTCACCGGCTCGTGGGTGCTGCACGCGCTCGTCGAGCGCGACGTGGTGCGCTACGCCCTGCGGGCGCTGTACGAGATCGAGCACGCCGGCGTGCAGCGGTTCGAGGTGGTCGTGCCCGAGGCGGCGGCCGCCAAGCTCGCGGTCGACGCCGCCAACCGGCGCGAGGTCTCGGTCGTGCCGCACGACGAGGGGCGCGCCCGGGTGGTGATCGAGCTGCAGAGCCCGGTCGAGGAGCTGTACGAGCTGGCGGTGACCTGGGAGGACGCGGTCGGGCCCGGCAAGCCGTTCGACCTGCCGCGGGTGGACGTCGCCGGCGCGGTGCGGCGGGTGCGCGGGTTCGTGCTGCTCGAGAAGGCGGCCGAGGTCGCCGACGACCTCGTGGAGCGCGGGCTCGAGGGGCCGGTCGCGCCCGGGCGCGCGTCCAACGCGCCCGCGCTCCCGGCCGGCAAGGGGGCGCAGGACTTCGTGCGCGTCTACCGGGTCGAGCTGCAGGAGGAGAAGCCCTGGCGGGTGGGCTGCGAGCTTGTGGCGCGCAGCGTGACCCTGCCGCCGCCGGCCCGGATCGCGTGGGCGCACCTCGAGAGCGTGCTCGGCAAGGAGGGACGCGTGCGGCACCGCGTGCGCTATCGCGTGCGGAACCTGCGGCTGCAGTTCCTCCCGCTCGCCTTCCCGCCCGGCGCCGAGGTGTGGAGCGTGTTCGTGGCCGGGCGGCCCAAGCGCCTGCACCGCGACGGCGAGCTGGCGCTGGTGCCGCTCCCCAAGCGGAGCGACGCCGACCTCTCGTTCGTGGTCGAGGTGCTGTTCGCGACGCCGGCCCCGGGGGAGCTGGGCAAGGGCCGCCTGGCCCTCGTCGGCCCCGAGGTGCGCCTCGCCGCCGAGAAGGTCGAGGTCGAGCACACGTTCTGGACCGTGTACGCCCCCGAGGGCTACAGCTACTCGGGCTTCGACGGCCCGGGCCTGACGCCGGCGGGCGCGCAGGACGCGCGGGTCGCGGCGCTCGAGAGCGCGGTCAAGGAGCTGCGCGCCCTCGAGGAGGTGGCCCGCTCGGGCGGCGGCACCAAGCGGCAGGTGGCGGACGCCAACCTCGCCGAGCAGATCGAGAGGATCGAGGGGGAGCTCGCCGAGCTGGCGCACCTCTCCTCCCCCGGTCCGCGCGGCTCGAGCTTCCTCGGCCCCCTCGGCAAGCAGCGCGAGGACTTCGCCGCGATCCAGGCGGAGATCGGGCGGCGCCGGGCGCAGGACCAGGCGGCCGCGGCCCAGCAGGCGGCCAAGCAGAGCCAGCTCCGCTACGACGTGGAGGGGAACGAGTTCCAGACCACCAGCTCGGGCTGGGCGACGAACCAGGCGCTCTACAAGGACAAGCGCGTGCGCTGGGCCAACGTCGACGACGAGGCCGAGCAGCAGCGCGTGATCACGGGGCAGCAGGCGCAGGGCAAGGGCGGCCCCCCGGCGGGGCAGCAGCCGGCGAGCGACTACACGCTCAACGTGCGGGGCGGGCTGTCCCTCGACAACGCGGAGGTGGTCGAGCGCGAGCGCGGGGCCGCGGGGCAGTCGAACCGCGCCCGCCGCGGCCTGCTCCAGCAGCGGGCGGTCCCGGCCCAGCAGGTCGTCGAGCAGGAGATCCTGGGCGGCTTCGCCGGCCAGCAGGCCGCGCGCAACCAGGCGCAGGTCCCGGCCTGGGTCCAGCGCGACGAGGAGCGCGGGCGGGCGTCCAGCCAGGGCCTGCTCTCGATCCGGGTCGCGTTCGCCGCGCCGGGGCGGCCGTTCCACTTCGCGGTCGACGGCGCCGCGGCGCCGAGCCTGCAGCTGACCAGCGCGCCGATCGGCACCGCCGAGACGCTGGGCCGCGCGGCGCGGGCGCTGGCCCTGCTGCTGCTGGTGGTCGGCCTGGCCCGCCTGGGGCTGCTGGTCCAGCACCCCGGGCGTGGCGCCATGCAGGCCCTGCTGCTGCTCGGCGGGGTCGCGCTCGCCGCCCTGGCGGTGAGCTCGCTGATCGGCGCGGCGATCGCCGCGATCCTGGGCCTCCTCGCCGCGCGGCGCGGGCCGCTGTGGCCCGCCGCCGCGGACGCGCCGACCTCGCCCCAGGAGGCCGCGTGAGCCGCCTCGATCCACTCCGCCTCGGAACCGGGCCGCGCCTCGAGCGGTCCAACCTCCTCGTCGCCGGCGCCGCCGCGGCGACCTGCCGTCCCTGGAGCCTCCCCATGCGGACCTCGCGCGCCCTGCCCCTCCTCCTCGCCAGCCTCGCCGTGCTGACCGGCTCCCCGGCCGCGGCGCAGGAGGCCGCCGGTCCGCCGCCCATGCCCGAGCGCGTCTACGTGCCGATCGAGCAGTTCGACGACGTGTTCGAGAAGGAGGGGCGCGGGGTGTTCGTCCCCTGGGACGAGCTGCGCGAGGTGATCGAGAAGGCGCGCGCGGCCCTCGGGGAGCGGGCGCCCCAGGCGCCGCCGCCCGCGCCGCCGACCGACGCCCTGCTCGTGAGCGCGGCCTTCTCCGGCCAGGCCGGCGAGCGCGTGGCGCGGTTCACGGCCACGTTCGTGGTGGAGGTGCTCGAGCCGCGCGAGTGGGTCGTGGTCCCGATCGGGCTGGGCGAGGCGGCCCTCGAGGAGGTGCGGGTCGGCGACGGCTCGGGCGCGGTGGTGGCGCCGCTGGCCGAACTGGCCGCGCGCCTCGGCCGCCGCGGCGCGGCGCTCCCCAAGCGTGGCTACGGGATCCTGCTGCGCGGGGCCGGGCGCGTGACCACCACCGCGACGTTCGCGGTGCCCATCGTCTCCAACCCCGGCGAGTCGAGCTTCGGGCTCAGCCTGCCGCGCGCCGCGCTGACCCGGTTCGAGGTCACGCTGCCCGAGACCGGGTTCAACGTGCAGGTCGGCGGCGCGCTCGCGACCGAGGAGACCCCCGACCCGGCCAAGCGCGAGACCCGCGTGCGCGCCTACTTCGGCGGCGCGCCCGAGACCCGCGTCACCTGGAACCCCAAGCCCAAGGAGGTCGAGGGGGTCGCGCGCGAGTCGCTCCTGTTCGCGAGCACCGAGACCGCCCTCAAGATCGACGAGGGCGTGGTCCAGGCGGCCGTGGCGGTGACCTACCAGATCCTGCAGGCGCCGTGCGGCGAGTTCCGGCTGCTGATCCCGGCCGGCTACACCCTGCTCGGCGTCGAGGGCGAGCACATGGCCGAGACCCCCCAGGCCGTGCCGCACGAGGGCGCGCAGCTGGTGGTGGTGCGCCTGCACGAGCAGGCCAGCGGCCGCTACGCGCTGGCGCTGCGGCTCGAGCGCAACCTCGCCGAAGGGGAGCGCGTGCTCGAGTTCCCGCGGGTGGTGACGCTCGGCACCGAGCGGGAGAGCGGCCTGCTCGCGGCGCGCGCCTCGGAGTTCATCAGCCTCGAGCCGGCCGGGCTGCGCGGCCTCTCGCAGGTGGACGTGGGCAGCCTGACCCCCGGGCTGGCCACGGAGCTGGGCTGGGAGACCAAGGGCGGGGGCGAGCGGCCGCCGCTGGTGTTCCGCTACCTGCGCCAGCCCTACGCGCTGCGGATCGAGACCGCGCCGATCCTGCCCGAGGTCGACGGCAAGCTGCACACGCTGGCCACGATCTACGACGACAAGGTCGAGCTGGTCGCGACCGTGGTCTACGAGGTGCGCAAGCGCGGGGTGTTCGACGTGCGGCTGCGCCTGCCGCGCGGGTTCACGCTCGAGCTGCCGATCGTCCCGCCGGTCAAGCAGCACCGGATCGAGCCGGCCTCGCCCGAGGAGCGTCAGCGCGGGCTGGGCGACGTGCTGGTGGTGGAGTTCCTCCGCCAGCAGCAGCCGGGGACGTTCGCGCTGACGGTGCGCGGCTACGTGCTGCGCGACCCGCGTCAGCCCGAGGAGGGCGAGGCCACCCTCGAGCTGCCGCGGTTCGGCCTGCTCGACGTGCGCGAGGAGACCGGCGTGCTCGGGATCGCGGCGGCGGGTCACCTCGAGCCCGCCGTGCGCAAGGTCGACCAGCGCGGCCTCAACGACGAGGGCGTGGGCAGCCTGGCCGGGCTCGGCTTCCCGCACCGGGCCGCGCCGCGCACCACGCTCTCGCACGGCTTCCGCTACAGCTCCCCCGAGGGGGTCGGCCTCAAGCTCACGATCAAGCGGCGCGCGCCCAAGGTCTCGGCCCGGGTCGAGGCCCTGGTCGACGCGCAGGAGGACAAGGTGCGCGTGGACGCGGCGGTGCGCTACACCGTCGAGCACGCCGGGGTCGAGCGGCTGCGGATCCGCGTGCCCGCCGCGCTCGCCACCGAGGAGGAGCTCAAGATCTCGGGCGAGGGGGTCAAGGACAAGCACGTCGAGCGGCCCGCCGAGGGCGCCGAGACCGTGGTGTGGGTCGTCACGCTCCAGGACAAGCAGCTGGGCGAGTACACGCTCGACCTCCAGTACGACCTCAAGCTCGAGGACTTCCAGGCCGGGCAGCAGCGCACGGTCACGCTCCACGAGCTCGAGGTGCTGGACGCGTTCACCGAGACCGGGGACTACGCGCTCAAGAAGCACGAGAACCTCGTGATCGGCGAGCTGGAGATGATCGCGGTCGAGAAGCGCGACAAGCGCGAGCTCCCCGAGGCGCTCCGGCGGCACGGCCCGCTGCACGCCTACCACTACGCCAGCCACCCCCACACCCTGACGCTGCAGCTCACGAAGTACGACTTCCAGGCGCCCCTGGGGATCCTGGTCAAGCACCTGCACCAGGAGGAGGTGCTGACCCGCGACGGGATCCTCAAGGCGGAGGCGCTGCTGGCCCTGCAGAACAACGCCGAGCAGTTCCTGACCGTGCTGCTCCCGCCGGGGGCCACGATCCGCGGGCTGCAGGTCGACGGCCGCAACGAGGAGTGGTCGGAGGGGCAGCCCGACGCCGAGGGCCGCCCCTCGCTGCAGGTGCACCTCGGCGAGGTGACCAAGACCCGCAAGGAGCAGCCGTTCCTGATCCGGCTGCGATACGACCTCGTGGGCGAGCCGCTCGGGGCCTCGAGCCGGCTGGTGCTCCACACGCTGCGCTTCCCGCTGGCGGGCGGCAAGGAGGTGCCGGTGGCGCGGCTCACCCGGCGGGTGCACCTGCCGGCCGAGTACAACTACCTCGAGTTCGACACCGACGCGACCAAGCACTTCGACGAGACGTCGCTGTGGGAGTCGCTCAAGGACGCGCTGAACGTCCGCACCGCCGTGGAGCAGCGCCGCTCCTCGCAGGCGAGCAGCTCGGCCAAGGTGGCGATCCGCGAGCTCGAGGGCATGCCCGTCCTGGGCGGCGGCGGCGGGATCTACCCCTCGCTGCAGGTCCCGACCGGCGGCGTGGTCCGGCTGTTCGAGAAGCTCGAGAACCACTCGCGCCTCGAGGTCCGCGCCATGCGCTGGTCCACCTACTACGTGCTCGACGTGCTGACGCTCCTGCTCGTGATCGGGCTGGGCCTGACGCTGGTCCGGCTGGAGCGGGTCGGCGCCGCGGCCTACGTGGGCACGGCCGCGGGGCTGGCGGTGCTCGGGGCCGCCTTCCTCGGGCGGAGCTTCGAGCCGTTCTGCGTGACGGCCTTCAACGGCGCGCTCGGCCTGGGCGGCTTCTTCCTGGCGCGCGGGCTGTGGCGCGAGCTGACCGTGCTGCGGCACGAGCGGCGCCTGGCCGCGCTGGACCGCGAGGCCGAGGTCGCCCGGGAGCGGGCCCGCGCGGCCGAGCGCGAGGCGCTCGCGCGCAGCGGCGCGCCGGCGCTGCAGGTGAGCGCGCCGGCGGACCCCAAGGCCAAGGGCGCCGAGGACGCGGCCGAGGCCGCGGCCGCCGCCGACCGGATCCGGTTCACGCCCGAGGACGCGCCGGCCGCGAGCGAGCCGGAGGCCGCGGGGTCCGACGGCGCGGCGGAGGGATCGGCGGACGAGCCGCGCGGTGAGGACGCGGGCGCGTAGGCACGCCTCGGTCGCCAGCCGTCCAGCCCTGGGAGCCCACCCATGAACTCTGCCGTTCGGAGCCTGCTGACGCTGCTCGCCGTGCTCGCGCTCACGCCCCTGGCGCGAGCGCAGGGGGACGCGGCCGGCGTCTCCGACCCGCTGCGCGTGCTCGTGCCCGAGGACGCGCTGCAGGAGGTCCTCCGCCGGCACCCCGGCGGCGTGGTCCTCGAGGACGTCGCCCTGCGCGCGCTGCTCGAGCGGGCGCGCGCGCGGCGCGCGGCGGGCGAGGGTCCCGCGCCGGTGCCGCTCGCGCCGGTCGGGGCCGCGATCGAGCGCCTGCGCCTGTTCGGCCGGGTCGACGCCGACGGCGTGGCCCAGCTCGAGGCCGAGGCCGAGGTCGCCGTGCTGTGGCCGGGGACGGTGCGGCTCGCGCTGCCCCTGCGCGGGCTGGGCCTGGTCGCGGTGTCGCACGAGGACGGCGCGCCGGCGCGCCTGGTCCGGGGGCGCGCGGGGCCGGAGGTGTTGCTGGAGGGGCTGCGGCCCGAGGAGGGCGCCCGCGCCGTGCGGCGGCTGCGCTGGACCTGTTGGGTCCGCAGCGTCGCGGGCGACGAGCCCGGCTCCGGCTCGCTGACGCTGCCCGTGCCGGCGGCGGCCTCGGCCAGCCTGGTCCTGGTCGTGCCCGGCGAGCAGGAGCCGCTCGCGTCGGCCGGCGACCCGGTGAGCGCCGCCGTGCGGGAGGACGCGACCGAGCTGCGGCTGGCGTTCGGCGGCGAGCCGCGCGAGCAGGTGCGCCTGGCCTGGCGCCCGCGGCGCCGGGTCGAGACCGCGCAGCCCTACGTGGCGGCCGAGTCGCGCACGATCCTGCGCGTCCGCTCCGGGGTGGTGGCGCTCGCGGCCGAGGCGACCCTCGAGGTGCACCGCGCGCCGATCGACCGGCTGGCGCTCGAGCTCCCGCCCGGGTTCGTGGTCCGCTCGCTCGAGGTGGAGCCCGGCGACGAGAGCTACGTGCAGCGCGGCGACCGGGTGGAGGTGCTGCTGGCGGCGCCTCGCCAGCAGCCGTTGGTGGTGCGCGTCGCGGCCGAGCAGGCCACCTTGGGGGAGGGGGTGCGCGAGGCGGGCGGGAGCGCCGAGCTGACGCTGCGCCCCGTGCGGTGGCTGGGCGCGGCGCGGGCCGCGGGCCTGCTCGCGATCGCGGCCGACTCCGAGGTCGAGGTCGAGCTGGGCGTCAGCCGCGGGCTCGAGCGCGCGGACCTCGCGGCGGTCGCGGGGCGCGAGGCAGGGGACGCGGCCCTCCTGCGCGCCTACCGCCTGACCGGCAGCGGCCCGGCCGAGGTGGCCCTGCGGGTCCGCTCGGTCGAGCCGCGGGCCGGCCTGACGGTGAAGGCCGCCCTCGAGCTGCGCGAGCGCGAGGTGCGCGCGCTCGCGGTGTACCAGTTCCGCGTCGAGGCCGGCACGGTGTTCCGCGTGCGGGCCGACCTGCCGGCCGGGTACGCGCCGGTGCGCACGCTGGTGCGCGACCTCGCGGGCGGCGAGCCGGCCCACACGCTCGAGCGCCGGGTCCTGCCGGGCGGCCGGCGCGGGCTGGAGGTCGAGCTCGAGCAGGGGCTCCGCCCCGGCGAGGGGCTGCTCGTCACGGCCGAGGCGGTGTGGGAGGTGAGCGCCGATCGGGCCGGCGGCCTGGCCGGCAGCGCGCTCCCCACGCCGCGGTTCGGCGGCGAGCCCGCGGCCTGGGTGCGGGGCTACCTGGGGTTCGCGCCCGACCCTGCCTTCCAGCTCGCCGGTCGCGAGCTGAGCGGCCTGGTCGCGATCCCGGCCGACGAGCTGCCGCGCGCCGGCCTCGAGGTGCCCGGGCTGGTGCTGGGCTACCGGATCGACGAGGCGGGCTACGGGGGCGAGATCGTGGTGCGCCGGCGCGAGACGCGGCTCGCCGCCGAGGTGATCGCGCACCACGCGGTCGCCGAGCGGCTGGTGTCGAGCGACGTGGCGCTGGCGGTCACGGTGGAGGGCGCGCCCGTCGACGCGCTCGAGCTGCTGTTCCCCGCCGGCGCCGGGCGCGACGCGCGGATCGAGGGGCCGAGCGTGCGCGACGAGCGCGAGCTGCTCGGCGTCGCCGCCGACGGGCGCGAGCGCTGGCGGGTGCGCCTGGCGGATCGGGTGGCGGGGCGGGTCGACCTGCGGGTCCGGCTCGAGACGGCCCTGGGCGAGGTGCCCGGCAGCCCCGAGCGGCTCGAGGGCGCGCTCCCGCGGGTCGGGGTGAGCGGCGCCTTCCGCGAGCGCGGGACGCTGGCGGTGTTCAGCGCCGACGCGGTCGAGCTGACCGCCGAGGCGCAGGGGCTGCGCGCCATGGAGGTGACCGAGCTCCCGGCGCACCCCTACGCGCGGTCTGCCGAGGGGGCGGGCGAGCTCGAGCGGCCGCTGTTCGCCTACCGGCACATCGACGCCACCTACGGGCTGGTGCTGCGCGCCCGGCGCCACGCGCCCGCTCCGGTGCTGACCGCCGTCGCCGAGCGGCTCGAGCTGTCGACCAGCGCCAGCCCCGACGGCGCCGCCCGCCACCAGGCTCGGTTCGCGGTCAAGAACCTCGCCAACCAGTTCTTCGCGCTCCGCCTCCCCGAGGGCGCGACCCTGTGGTCGGTGGTGGTCGACGGCGAGGGGGTCAAGCCGGCCGCGCGCGGCGGCGTGGCGATCGTGCCGCTCCCCGCGGCCGGCACCAAGGGGCCCGACGAGCTGACCGAGATCGTCGCGACCTACACCCACCGCGGCGAGGCGTGGGGTCTTTTGGGCGACGCCAGCTTGATCGCGCCCCAGCTCCTGGTGAGCGAGACCGCCGACGAGCCGGTCCCGGTGCTGCACACCGAGTGGACGCTCGCGCTCCCGGAGGACTACCGGGTGATCGAGACCCGCGGAAACCTCGCGCCGGCCCAGGGGCTCGAGCGGGCGCGTCCGCTCCTCCTCACCGGCGACGTGCGCCGGGCGCTGCGCGGGGACGGCGCGACCGCGCTGGGCGCGCTGGCGCTGGTCGCGCTCCTGATCGCCGCCTCGCGGCGGCTGCGGGCGGGCGCGCTCGCGACGCTCGCCGCGGGGGTCGGGGCGGGCGGCCGCCTCGGGTCGGGCGCGGCGGGTCTCGCGGCGAGGCTCACCCTCGGCCGCGCGCTCGTCCTCCTCGGCCTCGCCGCGCTCGTGGGCTGCTTCTGCCTGGTGACGAGCGTCCTGAACGGCAGCCGCGCGCGGTATCCCGAGGCCGAGAGCGCCGCCGTCCGGCAGGAGGTCATGCCGGCGCCGCGGGCGCCCGCGGGTGGGGCGCCGCAGACGCGGGGCCGCGACGGCAACAAGCGCGCAGGTGGAGACGAGCAGTGGGGTGCGCTGAGCGACTTGGCCGACCTCGAGCTCCCCGACGGTTCCGGAACGAAGCAGGGCTATCGCTTCGATGCGGCGCCTGGGACGGGCAGCGCGACCGGCGATCGCTCGGCCGAGGAGCGCGCGAAGGCGGGCGAGGGGCTCGAGTTCCACGACGCCGGCGAGCTGTTGGAGACGCCTCCCGAGTTTCCCGCCCCCCGGCTCGCGGAGAAGCCCAAGGCCGAGGCCGAGGCGGCCGACCTCGACCTCGGCAGGGAGCCGCTGGCCGCGCCCGAGCCGGCGCCGGCGCCGGTGGAGCGGCTCCTGGACGAGGCGCTGGAGGGGGCCGCGGAGCAGGACGGGGCGGCCGCCATCGACCTGAGCGAGGCGACGCTCGGGGAGGCGCTGGCCTCCTACCAGCTGGCGCTCGGCAAGGACATTCACGTCGCCGACGCCCTCGCCCAGCGCCGGCTCCGCATCGACACCTCCGGGCTCGACCCGAACAGCGCCGTGGACCTGCTCGCGGCCAAGGCGGGGCTGATCGTGGAGGAGCAGCCCGACGGCTCGCTGCGCCTGGTCCCCGCGGCCAAGGCGCAGCCGCTCGAGCCCGAGCTGGCGGCGGGCGGCCAGGCCGGCCTCCGCTCGCTGGTGCTGGCGCTGCCCGCGATCGGCCGGCGCTATGCGTTCAGCCGCCCGGGCGGCGGCGGGACCCTGGCCGTGCGCGCGGTCCACGAGCCGGCGCTGGTCGCGCTCGGCGGCGTGCTGGCGCTGGTCGCCTTCGGGCTGGCGCTCGGCGCGCCGCGCCTCACCCGCGTCTCGGGCGTGGCCCTGCTCGCCCTCGGCCTGGCGCTCGCCACCGGCCTCCCCCTCCTGGCGCGCTCGCCCTGGCTGGCGCCGGTGTGCAACGGCCTGGCGCTGGGCCTCGCCCTGGCGGCCCCCGCCCTGGCGCTGATCGCGCTGGCCGAGGTGTGGCGCGGGGCGCCCTTCGCGCGCCTCGGGCGCGCGCTGGCCAAGGCCCGCGAGGGGCGCTAGCCGAGCAGCTTGCGCTTGAGCCGCCGCACGCGGTCGGGCACGAGCGCGCGCACGCCGTCGCGCACGGCGCCGCCGGCCAGGCCGCGGATCGCGAGCACGGTGCGCGAGAGGCTGGCCGCGAGCTCGAGCGGCGTCATGGCGGGGGTCTCGATCGCGACCTGCTGGCCGGTGAGGAGGTCTTCCATGGCGCCGCGCGCGCAGGTGCGGGTCCCGTCCGAGCGGACCTCGATCACCATCCGCGCCACCACGGGCAGGTCGTCGCCCGCCCGCAGCGCGCGCTCCCCTCGGACCTCGGCCACCTCGTCGCGCTCCACCCCGCCAGGATAGGCCCGGCCCGCGGGGGCGAACAGGGCCGCCGCCGCGGTTTGCTCCGCCGCCGCGATGGCCGAAAATGCGCCCATGACCGACCCCGGACCGCTCGGGCTGGCGGAGCGCTTCCCGCCGGCCTCGCTCGAGCGCTGGCGCGAGCGGGTCGTGCGCGACCTCGCGGGCGCGCCGACCGAGCGCCTCGTCACGCGCACGCTCGACGACCTCGAGGTGCAGCCGCTCTACACCCGCGAGGACCTGCCCGATCCCGACGCGGCGGGGTTCCCCGGCGCGCCGCCGTACACCCGCGGCGACCGCCTGCTCGGCAACGCGCCGCGCGGCTGGGGGATCGTGCAGGAGGTCTGGGGCGACGACCTCGCGGCCGCGGCGGCGGCCGCGCGCGAGGAGGTCGAGGGCGGCGCCACCGGGCTCCTCCTGCGGCTGGGCCCCGGCGGCCTGCCGGCGGAAGACGTGGAGGCGCTCGACCGCCTCCTCGAGCGCCTGCCGCTCGCCGAGGTGGAGCTGTTCCTCGACGCGGGCGGGGCGTTCGGCCCCGCCGCGGCCCTGCTCTCGGCGCTGTGGCAGCGACGCGGCTACTCGCCCGAGACCGCCCGCGGCGGCTTCGGCGCCGACCCCCTGGGCGCCCTGGCCCGCGACGGCCGCCTCCCGCGCGCCCTCCCCGCGGCGCTGGCCGAGCTCGGGGCGCTCGGCGCCTGGACGGACCGGACCTTCTCGTGGGTCGCGGCCTGCTCCGTCGGCAGCCACCCCTACCACGACGCCGGCGCCAGCCGCCCGCAGGAGCTCGGGTTCGCGGTCGCGACCGGGCTGGAGTACCTGCGGGCCCTGACCGCCGCCGGCCTCGACCTGCGCGCGGCCGCGCGCCAGATCACGTTCTCGCTCAGCGTCGACGCCGAGCTGTTCGCCGAGGTCGCCAAGCTGCGCGCCCTGCGGCGGCTGTGGGGGCGCGCGCTCGAGCTGTGCGCGCGCGCCAGCGGCGGCCCGCTCCCCGAGCGCGGCCCCGCGATCCACGCTCGCAGCGCCGCGCGCATGCTGACCGCGCGCGACCCGTGGGTGAACGTGCTCCGCGCCACGACCGCCGGCTTCGCCGCCGCGGTCGGCGGCGCCTCGCGGATCACGCTCAGCCCGTTCGACGCCGCCGCGCGGACCCCCTCCGCGGCGGCCCGCCGCCTGGCCCGCAACACCCAGACGATCCTTCAGCTCGAGAGCCAGCTCCACCGCGTGATCGACCCGGCCGGCGGCGCCTACGCGATCGAGGCCCAGACCGAGGCCCTGGCCCGCGCCGGGTGGGAGGTGCTCCAGGCCGTCGAGCGCGCGGGCGGCATGGGGGCGGCGCTCGCCTCGGGCTGGGTCCGGGCCGAGGTCGACGCGGTCGCGGAGCGCCGCGCGCGCGCCGTGGCGCGGCGCAAGCAGGCGATCGTGGGGGTGAGCGAGTTCCCGCTGCAGGGCGAGCCGCCGCTCCCGGCGGAGCCGCCCGCTCCCCGCCGGCTCCCGCAGGTCGCGCGCGCCGCCGCGCAGCGCGCCTCGCTGTGGGACTCGCCCGATCCCCAGGAGGCCCTCCGCGCCGCCTTCGCTGGGGCGACCCTCGCCGCCGCGCCGCAGGACGGCGCGCGCGTCGAGCCGCTCCCCCTCCGCCGGCTGGCCGCCCCGTTCGAGGCGCTGCGCGCCCGCAGCGACGCCTGGCGGGCGGCGCGCGGCGCCGCGCCGCGGGTGTTCCTCGCCAGCCTCGGTCCCCTCGCCGAGCACGGCGCGCGCACCGCCTGGATCACGAACCTGCTGGCGGCTGGCGGGGTCGAGGCGGTGGCGCCCTCGGCCGACGGCTGGCTCGAGCCGCAGGCCGCCGCGACCGCGTTCAGCGCCAGCGGCGCGAGCGAGGCGATCGTCTGCGGGACCGACGCCCGCTACGCCGAGCTGCTCGCGGCGCTGGTGCCCGCGCTGCGCGCCGCCGGCGCGCGGCGGGTGACCGTGGCCGGCGCGCCCGGCGAGCGCGAGGCCGCCGACCGCGCGGCCGGGGTCGACGGCTGGGTACACCTCGGGCAGGACGTGCTGGCGTTCCTGGTGGAGCTCGTGGACCGCCTGTGCGGCGGGGAGGCGCGCTCGTGACCTCGATCCCCTCCTTCGCCGAGCTGCCCCTCGCCGACGAGGGCGAGCCGAACCGCGCCACGCGCGAGGGGTGGACCGAGCGCGCCGAGGACCTCGCGGCCGCCATGGGCACCACCCTCGACGAGCTGACCTGGCGCACGGCGGAGGGGATCGCGGTCCCTCCCCTGCTCTCGGGCGACGACCTCGCGGACCTCGAGCACCTCGGCGGGCTCCCGGGCCTGCCGCCCTTCGGGCGCGGGCCTTACGCCACGATGTACGTCCGGAGACCCTGGACGGTGCGCCAGTACGCGGGCTTCTCCACCGCCGAGGAGAGCAACGCCTTCTACCGGCGCAACCTCGCCGCCGGCCAGAAGGGGCTGTCGGTGGCGTTCGACCTCGCCACGCACCGCGGCTACGACTCCGATCACCCGCGCGTGGTCGGCGACGTCGGCAAGGCGGGCGTGGCGATCGATACCGTGCGCGACATGGAGATCCTGTTCGACGGGATTCCGCTCGGCGAGATGTCGGTCTCGATGACGATGAACGGCGCGGTGCTGCCGGTGCTGGCGTTCTACGTAGTCGCGGCCGAGCGGCAGGGGGTGCGGCAGGAGCAGCTTTCGGGGACCATTCAGAACGACATCCTCAAGGAGTTCATGGTCCGC
>CAZMSZ010000070.1:0-21518 GCA_964569055.1 uncultured Planctomycetota bacterium
GCGCGGGGGTGGTCGGTGCGGAACGTGTTCCCGCAGCCGGTGCTGTCGGCGTACAGCCGCGGGTCGCTCGGCTGGAGGTGGTAGTAGGCGCGGTTGTCGATCCCGCGGAACGAGAGCGTCGGCCCGCCCCAGTCCCCCTCGGCGGTGTGGTTGTAGACCACGTCGAGCAGCACCTCGATCCCGGCGCGGTGCAGCTCCTTGACCATGGTCTTGAGCTCGCGCACCTGCTCGCCGCCCGCGCCGGTGGCGAGGCGCGGGTCGGGCGCGAAGAAGCCGATCGAGCTGTAGCCCCAGTAGTTCCTGAGCCCGCGCCGCACGAGGTGGTGCTCGTCGACCCAGTGGTGCACCGGCAGCAGCTCGAGCGCGGTCACCCCGAGCGCGCGCAGGTGCTCGATCACCGGCGGCGCGCACAGCCCGAGGTACGTCCCCCGCAGCGCCTCGGGCACCTCGGGGTGGAGCGCGGTCATGCCCTTGACGTGGCACTCGTAGATCACGGTGCGGTGCGCCGGCACGCGCGGCGGCGCGTCCTCCTCCCAGTCGAACGCGGGGTCGACCACCAGGCAGGGCGGTGTGACGGGCGCGCTGTCGCGCACGTCGAAGGCGCGGTCGCGGGCCGGGTCGCCCAGGCGGTAGCCGAAGTGCTCGTCGCGGAGGCTCAGGCCGCCCGCGATCGCGCGGGCGTACGGGTCGAGCAGCAGCTTGTGCGGGTTGAAGCGCAGCCCGTGCTCGGGCCGGTACGGGCCGTGGACGCGGTAGCCGTAGCGCTGACCGGGGCCGACGCCCGGCAGGTAGGCGTGCCACACCTGGTTCTCCCGCCAGCGCAGCGGGACCCGCTCCTCGGCGCCGCTCGCGTCGAACAGGCACAGCTCGACGGCCTCGGCGTCGGCCGAGAACAGCGCGAAGTTCGTCCCGGCGCCGTCGGGGGTCGCCCCGAGCGGGTAGTGGCTCCCGGGCCAGACCTCGCGCGCTCCGCTCACCCGCGCGCGAACCGCGTCACCGCATCGATCACGCGCGCGCGCTGCGCCTCGGGCAGCTCGGGGTACATCGGCAGCGAGAGCGCCTCCGCCGAGGCGGCCTCGGCCTGCGGCAGGTCGCCGGCGCGGTAGCCGAAGGCGGCGAAGCACTGCTGCAGGTGGAGCGGGAGGGGGTAGTAGACCCCGCAGCCCACGCCGGCCTCGGCGAGGTGGGCGCGCAGCGCGTCGCGCCGCTCGGCACGCAGCGTGTAGAGGTGGTAGGTCGCGACCACGCCCTCGCCGGGGGCGTCGAGCGGGCGGATCCCGGGGAGCCCGCGCAAGGCATCGTCGTAGGCAGCCGCGTGGGCCCGGCGCGCCTCGTTCCAGCCCTCGAGCTGCGGCAGCTTGACCCGGAGCAGGGCGGCCTGCAGCTCGTCGAGCCGGCTGTTCCAGCCCACCTCGGCGTGGACGTAGCGCTGCCCCTCGCTCGCCTGGCCGTGGACGCGCAGGCGGCGCATGCGCGCGGCGAGCGCGTCGTCGTCGGTCGTGACCGCGCCGCCGTCGCCGCAGCCGCCGAGGTTCTTGGTGGGGTAGAAGCTGAACGCCGCCGCCGCGCCGAACGCGCCGCAGCGCCGGCCGCCGGCCGCGGCTCCGATCGCCTGGCAGGCGTCCTCGATCAACGCGACCCCGTGCTCGCGGCACAGCGGCTCGAGCGCGGCGTAGTCGCAGGGGCGCCCGAACAGGTCGACCGCGATCACGGCCCGCACCCGCCGGCCTTCGCGCGGCTCGCGCAGGGCTCCGTCGGCGCCGCGCTCGCAGCGCGCGAAGAACGCGGCCAGCGCGGCCGGGTCGAGGTTGAGCGTGCCGGGCTCGACGTCGACGAAGTCCACGCGCGCGCCCAGCCGCGCCGGCGCCCCGACCGTGGCGAAGAAGCTCTGGGGCGTGGTCACCACCGCGTCGCCGGGGCCGACGTCGAGGGCGGCCAGGATCAAGAGCAGCGCGTCGCTGCCCGAGGCGCAGCCGATCGCGTGCTTGGCGCCGGCGAGCTGGGCCAGCTCCGCCTCGAGGGCGCGCCCCTCGGCGCCGAGCACGAACTGCTGGCTGCGGAGCACGCGCAGCGCGGCCGCCTCGAGGGCGGGCCCTAGCGCCGCGTGCTGCGGCGCGAGGTCGAGGAACGGGACGGCGGGCGCGGTCATGAGTGGCTCCGGGTGCGAGCGTGCCCGAGCGCGGGCGGGCCGCCCGCGCTCGAGGCGCTCACGATACCGCGGCGGGCGGCGCGCTACTTCTTCTGCTGCGCGATCCCGATCACGCCCACCCCGATCCGCCCGCCGGCGTCGCCGGTGGGCTGGCTCTTGAGGTCGTCGCGCTGGGCGTGGACCACCACGCCGCGCCCGATGATCGGGTTGTGCATGCCGGCGACCGAGGCGTTGGTGATCGTGAGCTCGTAGTGGGCCTTCCCCTCGCCGTCGGCCTTGACGTTGCCGAGGTCGCCCGCGTGGCGCTGCTGGGCGTCGGGCCCGGCGTGCTCGTGCCCTTCGGGGTTGTAGTGCCCGCCCAGGCTCTTGCCGTCGGTCGAGGTCAGGTCGCCGAACTCGTGGATGTGGAACCCGTGCGTCCCGTTCGGCTTCAGCCCGCTGAGCTCGGCCACGACCTTGACGGTGTGCTCGTCCACCTGCGTGAAGTGCACGGTGCCGCGCACCTCGTTCCCCGCGGTCGGCGTGATCACGGCCACGGCCTGGTCGACCCCCCGGAACATGTCGGCGTGGTCGTGGGCGTGCCCCTCGGGCGTGTCCTGCGCCTCGGCCGGCGCGGTGGAGCAGGCGACGAGGGTCAGCCCGCCGACGACGAGCAGTCCCGCGAACAGGGGAGAGAGCGTGAGCAGAGCGCGCTGCTGCATGGGAGAGACTCCTTGGCTGGGGTTGAGAGCGCGTCACTCTCGCGCGCGCCTGCCGTTCGTTCAAGGAGGGCCGCGGGTCAGCGCCGCCGCAGGCCCCGCAAGGCCGCGCCGAGGAGCCTCACGCCGACCCGTGAGCCGGCGAGCGCGAGCGGGAACACCGGCGGGGCGGGGTCGGGGCGGGGGCCGGCGTCGCGGGGGACGCCGAGGGCGGCGAGGCGCTGGGCGAGCTGGGCGGTCACGCGCTCCTCGTCGTGGCGCAGGGCCGCGGCGCGGCCGGGCTCGCCGAGGCGCGCGGCGAGGTCGGGGTCGCCGAGCAGGCGGCGCAGGGCGGCGGCGAGGGCCTCGGCGTCCCCGGGCGGGACCAGGAGCGCCTCCTCGCCGTCGCGCAGGAGCGTGGCGATCCCCGCCACGCGCGGCGCCACGGCGGGGCAGCCGGTCGCGAGCGCCTCCCACAGCGCGTTGCTGGCCTCGAGGCGCGAGGCCGGCAGCACGAACGCGCGCGCGTCGCGCAGCAGCTCGAGCGGATCGTCGCTCGGCGCGAGCAGGCGGACGCGATCGACCAGGCCGAGCGCGCCGGCGCGGGCCGCGAGCGCGCGGCGGGCCGCCTCGTCGCCGCGCCCGAGCAGGTCGAGCGTGACCCCCGCGCCGGCGGGCCCCAACCTGGTGAAGGCGTCCAGCAGCACGTGCAGCCCCTTCTCGGGGGCGAGCGCGCCCAGGTAGGCCACCCGGCGGGCGCGCTCGTGGTCCCAGGGGCGAGGGGTGAAGCGCCCGGCGTCGACGAGGTCGGGCAGGAGCTCGACCCGCGACAGGCCCGCGGCCGCGGCCTGATCCGCCAGCGCCGGGTCGGCGACCAGCAGCGCGGAGGCGCTCCCCCAGCGCGCCCGCGCCGCGCGGCGGTCGACGCGGCCCTCGCGGGCGGCGCCGATCCGCGGGAGCTCGGCGCGGGTCAGCTTGACGAGCGCGGGGACGCCGAGCGCGCGGCCCACCCGGCAGGCGGCGTCGCCCGCGGCGCCCCCCAGCCCGAGCAGCGCGTTCAGCCGCCCGACGCGCGCGCGGGCGACCACCAGCGCGGCGGCTTCGAGGAGCGCCGCCCGGAGCGCGGGCGCGGCCTGCGGGGGGCAAGGCACGCGCAGTAGCTGCACCAGGCCGAGCACCTCGGGCACGAGCGCGCCGCGCAGGGCGGCTCGCAGCCCCTCCTCGCCCGGAGGCGCCAGCGTGACCACCGTGGTGGGCACGCCGCGGTGGCCCAGGCCGCGCGCCAGCCCGCGGGCCTGCGCGGCGAGCCCCCCGGGGCGGTCGTAATCGTCCGCGAGCAGCAGGACGCCGCGCAGCGTGATCGGCGGCTCGGCCAGGGCGCGCTCGTCGCGCCCGGCGAGGTCCTCGCGCGGGCTGGGCCGCGACGGCGCCGCGCCCGAGGTGGGCAGGGGCCGCTTCGGGCGCGCGCTCACGACGCCTGGTCTCGCGCCAGCTCGGCCCGGGCCCAGGCCACCGTGCGCGCGAGCCCCTCGCGCAGCGAGGTGGTCGGGGCGTAGCCCAGCTCGGCGCGCACCCGCGTCAGGTCGGCCTCGGTCCGCGTCATGTCGCCCGCCGCCGGCGGGTGGCGCTCGATCGCGAGCGGCGCGCCGCAGGCCGCCTCGATCTCGGCGATCAGCTCGCGCATGCTCGCCGTCGCGCCGCCGCCGAGGTTGTAGACCGAGAAGCCGGGCCCGCGGGCCGCGCGCTCCAGCGCGGCCAGGGTCCCGCTCACGACGTCGGCCACGTAGGTGAACTCGCGCACGACCGAGCCGTCGCCGAACAGCGGCACGGCGCCGCCCGTGAGCGCCGCCTGGACGAAGCGCCCGATCGACATGTCGGGCCGCCCGCGCGGGCCGTAGACGGTGAAGAACCGCAGGGCCGCCACCCCGAACCCGAACAGCTCGACGTAGCTGGCGCACAGGTGCTCCCCGGCCCGCTTGGAGGCGGCGTAGGGCGAGAGCGGCCGCGAGGCCGGGTGATCCTCGCGGAACGGCGCGGGGGAGTCGCCGCCGTACACGCTGGAGGAGGAGGCGAACGCGAGCGCGCGCAGCCCCGGGCGCGCCCGCATGGCCTCGAGCAGCGCCAGCGTGCCGAGGACGTTCACGTCGAACGTCGTGCGCGGGTCGTCGACCGAGGCCCGCACCCCCGGGCGCGCGGCGAGGTGGATCACCGCGCCCACGTCCTCGAGCGCCCGCTCGAGCGCCTGCGGGTCGCGCAGGTCGCCCTCGACCACCCGCGCGCCCGCCGCCGCCAGCGCCGCCGCCGTGCGCCGCTTGCGCGCGGGGTCGTAGTAGGGGTCGAACGCGTCGAGCACCGTCACGGGCCGCCCGGCCCCGAGCAGCGCCTCCGCCACGTGCGAGCCAACGAACCCGGCGCCGCCGGTGACCAGGACCCGTTCGCTCACGGGCGCGATCGTAGGGCGCGGGCCGGCCGCTGGCTAGGCGGAGCGGCCCGGTCAGCCGATGTTGTTGCGCACGTTCACGTCGCGCTTGAACTCGACCTCGGTGAACACCGGTTCGGAGCCGTCGTTGCCGACCTGGCGGCGCAGGCGGAAGTGGATCGTCAGCCGGGTCTCCCCCGTGAGCTGGAAGTAGGGGTCGACCGGGGTCGTGCCGTCGAGGACGCCGTCCTCGTCCGTTTGGCAGCGGATCCCCTCCAGCACGGTCACCGTCAGCGCGGTCCCGTCGTCCTGGATCACCTTGCGGCGGAGCGCGAACTCGTTGGCGCCGACCCGCTCGAACCAGAGCTCGAACAGCGCGCCGCCCTGCGCGTACACGGGCGCCGTCGTGTAGTCGACGATCTTCTTGTAGGTCACCTTGCGCCCGTACTTGGCGAGGCCGCTCTCCACCGCCGCCCCGCCGCCGGGCAGGGTCAGGACGGTCAGCTCGGCGCTGGACTCGAGCTCGCTCACGAGCAGGCGCATGGCCGCCGAGCCCCGGTTGGTCAGGTCGGCCTGGTTGGTCACGACCGTGACGGGCTGGCTGACCGAGAACACCGCGCCGAGCGCCAGCATGACGAGCACGCCGGTCAGGGCGGAGGCGATCACCACCTCCAGCAGCGTGAAGGCCCGACGGCCTCGCCAGTCCATGGAGCGCTTCACTCGGCCTCCTCCTCGTACTGCGCCAGGAAGGCCGCGAGCGAGTCGTGGCCATACTCGAGCTCGACGTACTGCTCCAGGCTCTCGTAGCCCTGGCCGGCCAGGTGGCGGTCGAGGTCGCGGATCGCGCTGGTGTCGACGCCGCCCCGCGCCAGCTCGGCCAGGATCACCTCGCGGGCGCGCGCCCGCTCGCCTGCCTGCATGAGGTGCTCGGCCCAGCGGCGATACGAGACCCCGATCTTCGCCCCCGTGTACTGCGACAGCCAGCGGTCGGCCCTGGCGCGGAGCGAGCGGTCGGGGTCGACCAGGAGCTGCGCGACCTCGCGGAACAGCCCGTAGCGCGCGCGCGCGCCGGCGGGGACGAGCGCGCGGAGCTGGCCGAGCGCCGCGCGGCGCACCTCGGGCTCCTCGTCGCGCAGCGCGCGCCGGCAGAGCTCGAGGTCCCCCGCCTGCCGGCCCCGCCCCAGCGCCTCGAGGGCCGCGATCTTGGTGGCCGGCGCCAGCGGGAACAGCGGCGTCGCCAGGGCCCACACCACGTCGACCGAGGCCTCGACCGCGAACGGATCGAGCCCCGCGGGCAGCTCACCCGCCGCCACGGCCGGGATCTCCTCGTCCTCTGCCAGGTAGCTGCCCCACAGCAGCGTCCGCATGTAGGGCGCGAGCAGCGGCGCGCGGCTCCGCTCGAGCACCGCGACGACCTGCCGCGTGGCGGCGCTCGCGGCCGGGGCGCCCTCCGCGCTCGGGTCCGCGTCCCGCTCGTGCTGCGCGACGGCCGCCCGGAACACGGCCTCGACCTTGGCCGTCGCGGGGTGCCGCGTGAGCACCTCGGCCAGCACGTCGACCAGGACCGAGAGGCGCTCGGCGCGGTGCTCGTCCTCGAGGCCGAGGCGCCCCTCCTCGAGCTCCTCCTCGAGCTGGGCGAGCAGGCGCGGCCAGGCGGCGTCGGGCGCGAGCGCGATCAGGCTGAACAAGGCGGTCCGGGCCACCGCCGGGTCGTCGTCGCGCGCGAGCTGGAGCACGACGGGGGTGACGGTCGGCGCGTGCGCGGCCTCGCCGAACTCGCCGAGCGCCTCGGCGGCGGCCAGACGCAGCGGCTGCGCCGCGCTCCCGGCCGCCTCGACCAGCGCGGCGAGCGCTCCGCGGGTCCGGAGCTCGCCCAGGATCAGGAGCGCCGCGCGCCCCTCCTCTGGCGGGAGCTCGCGGTAGACCTGCCGCAGCGGCGCCTCCGCGGCCTCGCCGAGCGCGCGCAGCTCGGCCAGCGCGCGGGCGCGGGTCAGGCGGGGCTTCGTCGCCTCCGCGCGGGCGCGGACCGGATCGTAGAGCGGGTCGTCCGGATTCGACCGCGGGGCGGGCGGGTCGAACCTGCCCTCCTTCCAGCGCGCCACCAGCTCGCGCGCCCGCGCGGCCGGGTCGGGGGCCGCCGCGGCGGGCGCGCCCCAGGGGATCCCGGCGATCAGCACCAAGGAGAGAACCGCCCTCGACGTGAACACGTGTCGGCTTCCTCCGCTCGCTACCGCAGCGCGGCGCGCTGGGTGGTCAAGTCGTCGAACCCGAGCTCACGCCACACGCTGATCCGCGGCAGGGGCGGGACGGGCTCGACGGTCGGGCGGGGCAGGTTGCCGAGCGCCTCGCTCGAGAACTGGATCGTGGCGCTCCCGTTGCCGACGTTGTCGGTCGAGTTCTGCTCGCCGTCGTCGGTGCCGTCGTCGGTGATGTTCCCGTAGGCGAAGATCCCGCCGCGAATGGTGTCGTTGGAGTTGAACTTGTTGATCCGATCGGCGGTGAACGCGCCGAGGTAGGTCCCGCTGGCGCCCGCGACGTGGACGGGCCCGATCGCGGTGTTGTGGTCCCACCACTCGGCGTCCGACCCCTCCGAGAACTCCTGGTTCATGGCCACGAACATCGACGGCTTGCCCGAGGCGCCGTTGTTGGGCAGGTCGACCTGGCCGAAGTCGGTGTCGTCGGGGCCCTCGAGCACGACGATGTCGCCCCCGTCGGCGGCGTCCGCCGAGGCGACCCAGCTGGCGTAGGTCACGCCCGTGAAGCTCGTCCCGTCGTGCTGCTCGAGGGTGTTGCCGTTCTTGCGGAAGTAGGTCCCGCCCGCGATCGCGGCCGACTTCAGCTCCGCCGCCGTGGCCCCGACCAGCGCGCCGGGGTCCATGGGGAACCCGTCCTCGTCGTCGATCCCGTCGCCGTCGTTGTCGTAGCTGTCGGAGGCCCAGCCCGAGCGGTCGTCGCCCTCGTCGTCCTCGTCGATCTCGCCGTCGTCGTCGTTGTCGTAGCCGTCCGCGTCCCAGGCCGCGTCGTTCCGGCTGGGGTTGGTGTTGCCGAGGGTGTCCTCGGCGACCCAGACCGTGCTGTCGGTGTCGATCGACTCGCCCTCGGTCCCCTTGCTGAAGGTGGTGTTCCCGCCGCCGGCGACCTTCGAGTTGCCGCCGATGCTGATCGCGCTGCCCTCGCCGGTGGTGACGAACGCCGGGCTGTGGCGGGCGTTGGCATCGGTGCGCAGGTTCCCCTCCATGTCGTAGTCGTTGCCGTCGATGTCGATCGTGCCCTTGGTGGCGAAGCCTCCCAGCCCCACGATCGCGCCCGCGCCGGCGCCCTTGATCCCGGGTCGCTCGTCCTCCTCGATCTGGGCGACCAGCTCGATCGCGCGCAGCTCCTCGTTGGCGACGCCGCCGACGCCGTAGCTGCGGATCCGGAACCGCGTGCCGTCCCGCTGGACCTGCACCCAGGCGTCGTTCTGGGTGGCCGTGACGTCGGCCCCGCCGACCAGGGTCGTCCAGCCGGAGCCTTCGGGGAGCAGCAGCCGCTCCTCCTCGCTCATGGCGAGCAGCGCCGCGAGCCCCTTGCCGATCCCCACGTCGGCGGCGGCGAGCATGGCGGCGCGCTCGCGGCTGCCCTGCCCGGCCATCTTCTGGCTGCGGGCCGCTTCGGCCAGGACCAGCGTCACGCCGGTCAGCATCACGATCATGATCAGGACCAGCACCAAGGCCGACCCCTGCTCGTCGTGAGCGTCTCCGGGTCCCGCCTGCCGTTCGTCGTTCGCGCGCATGGCCGTCCTCCGCCTAGTACAGGAGCCCGAGCACGGACTCGGAGACCTCGGTGTTCCCCGTCGTCTTCCACGTGACCGTCACCCGGACCGGCAAGATCGCGATCTCCCCGGCCGGGACGTCCGTCGCCTCGTCGAACGCCTTGTTGGCGTTGATGTCGACGTCGACCAGGCCGGTGGCGGCCTGCACCAGCGACTCCTGCGTCCAGGCCTCGACCGTGAGCGTTCCCACGACCGCCCCCGTGGTGCCGCGCGCCGCGTCGGCGTGGTCGGCGGCCTGCCCGCGGATCACCGTGTCGGCGAGCACGAGCGTGGCCTTGCCCGCGCTGGACCCGCCGAGGTCGGTCAGGATCCGCTGAAAAGCCTCCTCGCGGCCGACGGGCGTGGTCCAGGCCGGGTCGTGCAGGCTGGCCTGCAGCTCGGCCAGCTTGCCGTAGGCGAGACCCCGCGCCAGCTCCTGCTCGGAGAGCAGCCGCTGCGCGGCGCCCGCGCTGCTCACGAAGGCCATCACCGCGAGCAGCGCGAACACCAGGACACCGAACGCGATCACGATCTCGAGCAGCGAGAAGGCGCGCGCTCGAAGCGAGGGCCGGGCGAAGGTGGACGTCATGGCCGACGCCGAGCACGCGGAGGACCGCTGTCGGCGAAGGGAGTTAGGTCGCGCGATCGTCCGCAGACCCGAACAGGCGCGTTCACTGGCCGGCTTTCAGGACAGGTAAGTCGTTTCCGGACAAAAGGAATAGGCGGTTTCCTGATGGCGCTCGGCGGGAAGGCCTCTAGCGCCATCGGGGCGACCCTGATGCAGTCGGTAGAAGGTCCCCGGGTATGGCGGATCGGGTCGATCGGCAGCGAGGGTGGCCTCGGCGCCGACTCCCACTCCCGCGGGTCACCCGGCCCGGATACGGTGGGCGGCGGACCACGGGTCCATTCACACCGGAGGAGAACGAGATGCGCAGGAGTCTGTTGGTCCTCGCCGCTTCGGCGAGCGTGGGCCTGATGGCGGTCTCGGCGCGCGCGGACGACGACGTCCCCGCGGCCGAGGTCCGGGGCACGGTGGAGCTCGCCGTGCCCGGCATGACGTGAGCGGTTGGCTGACCGGCTCAGGTCCGGGCGGCCCTGGAAGGGCCCGCCACCAAGAAGGTCGACATCGATTTCGAGGGGAAGCGCGTGTCCGTGGAGTTCGAGCCCGAGAAGGTCGGACCCGCGGAGCTGCTGAGCAAGCTGACCAAGGCGCGTAAGTACGCCAAGTCGTCGATCGTGAGCACGGGGGCGGTCGCGACCGCTCCGTCCGCCACGGCGCGCGCCACGGTGAAGCTGGAGAAGACGGGCGACGAGGGTGAGCTGCGGGTCGAGGTCGCGCCGCCGAAGGGCAAGACCCTGGCCAAGAAGCGGCCCGAGCTGAAGCTCGGCGACGGGGGCGGCCGGATCCTGTGGGCGAAGCAGGAGCGGGTGGCCTGGGACGAGAAGTGGCCATTCCGGGAGGTGCGCGCCTTCTCGGTGAGCGACGGCGAGGGCGAGGAGCCCGAGCCGCTCGTGGTGAGCGTCACCTACTACGAGGAGGGCGACGACGGCGAGCCGGTGGAGCGCACCGTCGAGCTGCCGATCCGGGTCACGCTGAAGGACTAGCGGGACCGCCGCGGGCGGCGCTCCGCCGCCCGCGGCGCCCGTCATCCCGGCGCTCGACCCGCCCTCGTCTACACTGCTCGCCATGTGCGGGATCGTCGGGTTGATCCGCCATCGCTCCGCCGGCCCCGACGATCGGGCGCTGGTGGAGCGCATGGCCGCCGCGCTGCGGCACCGCGGCCCCGACGGCGCGGGCGTGTGGTCGGCCGGGAGCGGGACGCTCGGCCACCGCCGGCTGGCGGTCGTCGACCTCAGCGACGCCGCGGCGCAGCCCATGACCGCGGGCGAGGTCGGGCTGACCTACAACGGCGAGACCTACGATCACCTCGCCTTGCGGGACGAGCTCGCGCGCGCGGGCGCGGCGTTCACGAGCCGCTCCGACACCGAGGTCGTCCTGCGCGGCTACCTCGCCTGGGGCGAGGCGGTCGTGGAGCGGCTCGACGGCATGTTCGCGCTCGGGGTGTGGGACGCCGCGCGCGGGCGGCTGCTGCTGGCGCGCGACCGCTACGGCGAGAAGCCGCTGTACTACGTCCTCCTCGCCGACGGCGGGCTCGCCTTCGCCTCCGAGCCGCGCGCCCTGCGCCTGCTCCCGCCCGAGCTGCTCGGCCACCCCTGGCAGGTCGACCGCGCGGCGCTCGCGCAGTACCTCGCCACCGACACCTTCCCGGGCGAGACCACCGTGTGGCGCGGGGTGCGCAAGCTCCCGCCCGGCGCGACCCTGGTGTGGGAGGCGGGGCGCGCCCGGCTGCGGCGCTACTGGACGCGCCGCTACGGCCACCTCGAGCTCGGAGCGCGCGAGGCCGAGGCGCGGCTGTGGGAGCTGCTGGTGCGCGCGGTCGAGCGGCGGCTCATGAGCGACGTGCCGCTGGGCGTGTTCCTCTCGGGCGGGCTCGACTCCTCGGCCGTGCTCGCGGCGGCCGCCGAGGTGACCGACGCCGCGCGGCTGCGCACGTTCGCGATCGGCTTCCGCGAGGCCTCCTACGACGAGTCGCCGTTCGCCGCGGCGGTGGCGCGCCACGTCGGCGCCCGCCACGACGTGCTCGTCCTCGACGCGCCCGAGCTGTTGGCCCACCTGCCCGAGGTGCTCGACCACCTCGACGAGCCGCTGGCCGACGCCTCGGTCGTGCCCACCTACGCCCTGTGCAAGTTCGCCCGGCGCGAGGTCACCGTCGCGCTCGGCGGCGACGGCGGCGACGAGCTCCTGTGCGGCTACGACACGTTCGTGGCCGAGCGGCTGGCGCGGCCCTACCTGCGCCTGCCGCGGCTGGTGCGCGCGCCCCTCGAGGCCGCGGCCCTGCGCCTGCCGGCCTCGCCCGGGCGCATGAGCGCCCCGTTCCTGGCCCGCCGCTTCGTGCGCGGGCTCGACCCCGACCCGCTGCGGCGCAACGTGCGCTGGTTCGGCTCGTTCCTCCCCGAGGAGGCCAGCGCGCTGGTGATCGGCGCCCCCTCGCCGAGCGAGCTGTTCGCCGAGCTCGAGCGCGGGCCGCGCCCCGCGGGCGAGGAGGGGGTGCTCGACCTGTGGACCCGCTGGTACCTCCCCGACGACGTGCTCACCAAGGTCGACCGCGCCTCCATGGCGGTCTCGCTCGAGGCGCGCGCCCCGTTCCTCGACCCCGAGCTGGCCGCGTTCGCGCACGGGCTGCCGCTGCGCTACAAGCTGCGCGGGCTGACGCGCAAGTGGCTGCTCAAGCGCGCGCTGCGCGGGCGGCTCCCCCAGGCGGTGCTCCGTCGCCGCAAGCAGGGCTTCGCCGCGCCGGTGGCGGACTGGCTGCGCGGCCCCCTGCGCGCCGAGCTGCTCGAGCTGCTCGCGCCGGCGGCGCTCGAGCGGGCGGGCCTGCTGCGCCCCGAGCCGGTGCAGCGCCTGGTGCGCGAGCACCTCGCCGGGCGCGATCACCGCAAGGAGCTGTGGGCGCTGTACGTGCTCCAGCGCTGGCTCGCGCGCCGCGGGCCGGAGGCGCCATGAGCCCGCGGCCGATCAAGCTGATCATTCAGATCCCCTGCTGGAACGAGGAGGCGACGCTCCCCACCACCTTCGGCGCCCTGCCCCGCGCGCTCCCCGGGGTCGACGTGGTCGAGACGCTGGTGATCGACGACGGCTCCACCGACCGGACCGTCGAGGTCGCGCGGGCGCTCGGCGTGGACCACGTGGTCCAGCTCGTGACGCACCAGGGGCTGGCGCGGGCGTTCCAGCGCGGGCTGCTGGAGTGCCTGGCGCGCGGCGCCGACGTGGTCGTGAACACCGACGCCGACGACCAGTACTGCGCCGAGGACATCCCCGCGCTGGTGGCGCCGGTCCTCTCGGGCGAGGCCGACTACGTGATCGGCGACCGCGGGGTGGAGCGCCTGCCCCACTTCTCCTGGATCAAGAAGAGGCTGCAGCGGTTCGGCAGCTACGTGGTGCGGGTCGCCTCGCGCACCGACGTGCCCGACACCACCAGCGGGTTCCGCGCCCTCTCGCGCCGCGCGATCCTGCACCTCTCGGTGCACTCGAGCTACACCTACACCCACGAGACCCTGATCCAGGCCGGCCGCAAGGACCTGCCGGTCCGCTCGGTCCCGGTGCGGGTCAAGGAGGTCCGCCGCCCCTCGCGGCTGTTCAAGAGCATCCCGCGCTACGTGCTCCGCTCGGCCAACACGATCGTGCGGATCTACCTGCTCTACAACGCGTTCGCGGTGTTCACCACGCTGGCGCTGGGCGCGCTCGGGCTGGCCCTGGGCTGCGTGGCGGCGCACCTCGCGCTGCCGCGCCTGGCGCCCGCGATCGAGCTGGGGTCGGGCCTGCTGTGGGCTGCGGGCGGGGCGGCGTTCCTGGCGGTGCAGCTGCTGCTGACCGCGGCGCTGGCGGACCTGCTGGCGGTGAACCGCCGGCTGCAGGAGGAGACGCTGACCTACCTGCGGGCGCTGCACTACGGGGGTGAGCGGCGAGGGGAGCGTTCACCGCCGGACGGGCCTCCGTCGCTCAGGGAGGGGTGAGGGCCACGTCCACCACGCCGAATCGAGCGCGCTTCTCGCCCTCCAGCGCTTCCCACATGAGCACCAGCGATCGTTCGCCGTTCGTCAGCCAGACGCGCTTCAGGCGCCAGGGTTCGGGCCCGAACTGCAGCGGGTCCGCGAGCTCGCGTTCGTCGGCCAGGTCCCAGGCTCGCAGCTCGGAGCGCGTCTCGCGCACCGTCGCCCCGTCGGTATAGCTGATCGAGAACAGCACCCGCCCGTCCGCGGCGAGCACGGCGCCCTGGGGGGGACCGGCGTGCGCGGCAGGGACGTTCGATCGCACGCCGCCGCCAAAGCCCTCGCCCAATGCCCTCGTGAACGGCTCCGCCTCCTTGCCATCCAGCTGGCCGACCTCGGTCAGCCTCGCGTCCAGCAGATGGAAGGTCAGGCTCCGAGACGCGGCGCGGCCGAGGAGGAGGCGCGGCGGCTCTCGCTCTGCAAGCGCGAGGACGACCCGCGGCTCGTCACCGGTGTAAGGCTCCGTCAGCGTCGTCCAGGAGTCCGCCTCGCTCCAGCGGGCGAGCGCATACTCGAAGTTCATGTCGTCGTGCTGCCCGCACGCCACGAACAGCGTGCGCTCCACGAAGGTCAGGTCCCAAATCCGGTAGGGGAGCACGCGCTCGGTCACGGCCTCGAGCGAGCCCTCGCCCCGGCTCGCCGCCAAGACGTCCTCCCAGCGAAACACGGCGAGGCCGACGTGCTGCCGAGCCAGCGCGGCGCTCGGCTTTCCGTCCGAGCCGAGAGGCAAGGTGGTACGTGCGACCGCGAGGAGCGCGCCGTCGGCGCTCGAGACCAGCGCTTCGGGTTGCGGAAAGACCGGTGTGGGCAGGTCCGGCCCGAGGCTCGACTCCCCGACGGAGAGGTCGATCGTGCGGAGGAACGACTCGCCGCCCCGCTTCGCGCCTCCCAGGACGGCGAGCGGTTCGCCGCGGGAGCGCAGCGCGATCGCGGTGAAGACCGCCGGGGCCAGCGCCCTCTTCGTTAGCGGGTCCGGCATGGGATCCCACGGCCGCAACACCCCCAGGCGTGAGGTTTGGGGGCCGTTCGACGGGGTCCAGCGCTGGGCCGCGAACAAGGCGTCGCCGAACGGGACCGCGGCCAGCTCGAATCCCGGGTGGATCGCGACCTGAAAGCCGGCGCCCTGCCGAGGCTCGTCGCCGAGGGGTCCGGCCTCCGCGACCCGCCTCAGCTTGAGCTGGAGATACACGCGCCGCATGGGCGCGAACTCCCCCGCGTCGGGGTGGTCGCGCAGCCAATCCTCTACCTTGGCGATCTTCGCTCCGGTCGATCCTCCCGCCTGCTCGATCGCTTCGATCGCCTGGACCGGATCGTCGGGGAGGGCGGGGCCCTGGTCGGCGGAGGCAGGGGCTCGAGCCGTGGTGATCGCTGCGGCGCGGGCGGGCGGCGACCCGGACGGCTCGTCGCGCGAGCGCACGGCCAGGGCGGCCGCGGCGCCGAGCACGAGCACGAGCCCTGCCGCCGCCACCAGCGGCCCACGGCGGCTCCGGGCGGGCGCGCTCAGCTCTCCGGCCGCGAACCGCCGCAGCTCGTCCGCCAGCGCGGCCGCGCTCGGGTAGCGGTCCTCTGGCTGCTTGGCCAGCGCGCGCCGCAGCACCGCGAGCAGCTCGGGGGGGACGCCCTCCGCCGGGGTCGGCCACAGCGGCTCCCGAGTCAGCACCGCCGTGATCAGGTTCGGCAGGCTGGGCGCCTCGAAGGGCGGGCGCGCGGCGACGGCGGCGAACAGCACGGCGCCCAGGCCGTAGACGTCGGTCACCGGGCCGATCCGCGCGCGCTCCCCGCCCGCCTGCTCGGGCGCCATGTAGGCGGGGGTGCCGAGCATGGCGCCGGTGCGGGTGAGGGCCTCGGCGCTCTCGTCGCGCACCAGCCCGAGGTCGAGCAGCACGGGGCGCCCGTCGGGGCGCACGATCAGGTTGGCGGGCTTGAGGTCGCGGTGCAGCAGGCCCGCCGCGTGGAGCGCCGCGACGGCGTCGGCCAGCTCGGCCACCAGCAGCGCCGCCTCGCGCGGCGCGAGCGGGCCCCTGCGCAGGCGCCCGTCCAGGCTCTCGCCCTCGACCAGCTCGGTCGCAATGAACGGGCCCTGGGCCGCGCGCCCGACCTCGTGCACGGCGACGAGGTTGGCGTGGCGCACGCGCGCCATGGCCTGGGCCTCGCGCCCGAAGCGCAACAGCGCCTCGGGGGCGGCGAGGTCCTCCCGGATCAGCTTGAGCGCGAGGCGGCGCCCGAGCGTCGGGTCGACGGCCTCGTAGACCACCCCCATGCCCCCGCGCCCGAGCTCACGCACGACCTCGAACCGCCCCACCCGCTCCATGGCGTCGAGGGTAGCTCGACGGGGCCGCGCGCGCCCACGAACGGGGCGCGATCGGGTGGAATGGGGGCCATGCGGCGCTGGCAGATCAAGTTCGACGGCGCGAGCGCCGGTCACGTCTACGCCGACACGCTCGAGGCGGCGCGGCGCGCCGCGGCGGCCGCCTACGCCCGGGTCCACGCCGAGCGCGAGGACGCCCCGGGGCGGGTCAACGTCGACCCCGACGGGGTGTGGGTCGAGTCGGAGATCGGCGAGGCGAAGCAGCTCGTGAGCGAGGTCTACGAGGGCCTGCGCCTGCTCCCGGGCATGGAGATGCCCGCCGAGAAGCTGCGCAGCGCGGTCCTCCTGCTCGAGACCGCGGCGCTCCGCCCGGGGAGCGGGGCCGACGTGAGCGCGGCCGCGGCGACCGGCGGCGGCGGCGACACCGAGCTGCGCGAGGCGCTCGAGCCGCTGCTCGCCTCGCGCGCGATCTCGACCCCGGTCAAGGCGCGCCTGCGCGGCCTGGTGGAGTGGGTCGGGCTCAACACGCCCGAGGCGGAGCGGCGCAAGGTCGAGCTGCAGCTGTTCGGGGCGCTGTGGGAGGGCGGGCTGATCGACCCGCGCTTCGCGGAGCCCCCCGGGTGCGAGCTCCACCGCGCCAGCGCCTTCCTGACCCGGCGCCTGACGGCGGCCGGCGCGCTGCGCGTGGAGCGGTTCGCCGAGGTGACCGACCCCGAGCGGCTGCGGGCCGCCCTGGCGCCCTTCGGCAAGGACGCGGTGAGCACGCAGTGGGCGTTCGCGCCGCAGGGGGAGCCGGCGCCGCTCGAGCCGCTCCGGCCGCTGGTGCTGCTGGGCGAGCGCGTGCTCCAGCCGGCGCTGTTCCGGCGCGCGGTCCCCACGCCCGACGACGAGGTGGTCGCGTTCGATCGCACGCTGTTCGACCTGCTCGCGCGCCTGCAGCACTGGACCGACGGCCTCGGCCGCCAGGCCGAGCCGCACCTCAAGGAGAAGCAGCTCCAGCTGCTCGCGCGCACCGAGAAGCGGGCCCGCGACGTGCGCCAGCAGATGGCCAAGGCCGCCAAGGAGGGCGGCGAGGTGCTCCCGCCCGAGACGGCGCGCCGCGACCTGATCAAGTTCCTGATCGACCAGATGCACCGGATCGCCGACGCGCTGGTGTTCCTCCCCGACCGCAGCCTGCGCGACGCCTTCGGCGAGCTGGTGTTCAAGGACGTGGTCTACCGCGGCGCGGGCGCCTATCTCAGCAAGCGGTTCGGGATCGACCTCGACACCGAGGTGGTCGAGGGCGCCGAGAGCCAGCCCCTGACCGGTCGATACAAGAACGAGACCGACGGCCCGCGCCCAAAGCGACCCACGACCCGGATCCACTCGGTGGTGGTGCCCTGCTACACGCGGGACGGCGCGGCGATCCGTCCGGCGTCGGTGCGGGTGGGGGATTACTAGGCTCGTGCTCGTTCGTGCTCGTGCTCGTGCTCGTGCTCGTGCTCGTGCTCGTGCTCGTGCTCGTGCTCGGCATTCTTCGGCTTCATTCGCAGCGGCGCGGTCTTACGCGACAGCCGGGCCACCGCCCGCGCCCAACCTCGCCGGCCCCGGCTATCGTGCCCCGCGTGACCGCCTCGCCCCGTCTGGTGTTCCTCGCGACCGAGGGCTTCCCCGCCACGATCTTCCCCTCTCAGGTGGGAGATCTGCTGCGGGTGCTGGCCCGCGAGGGGCTGCGGTTCGAGGTGATCGCGTTCGACCCGCTGCTGGCGCGCACGGTCCTGAGCGAGCCCGGGCGGGCCGGCCTGCGCGCGCTGCGGCGGGCGCTCCCCCCCTCGACGCCGCTGCGGGTGCGGCCCTACGTCCCCTACGAGGACCGGGTCGGGCAGCCGCTGGCCGGGACCTGGCTGGGGTGGGACCTGCGGCGGCGGATCCCGACCGTGGTCCACGCCCGCGGGCTGTGGGCCGCCGCGCTGGTGGCGCGGCTGGCGGCGTCGCGGCCGTGGGTCCGCCTGATCTACGACGCGCGCGGCGACTACGTGGCCGAGCACGCCTTCCACCACACCGGCCGCGGCGACGGGGCCGGCAGCCCGTGGGTGCGGCTGGGGGCGGCCCGGATCGTGCGCGCGGAGCGGGCGGTGGTCCGAGCGGCCGACGCGGTGCTCGGTGTGTCGCGCCCGCTGGTGGACGTGCTCGAGGCCCGCCACGGCGACGTGGCCAGCAAGGCCCACGTGGTCCCGTGCGGCCACGACGCCAGCAAGTTCGCCCACGACCCCGCGCGCCGCCAGGCGGTGCGCGCGCGCCTCGGGCTGGGGGCGCGGCGGGTCCTGATCTACGCCGGGTCGCTCGTCCCCTACCAGCTCCCGGGCGTGGTGGCGCGCGCCGCGGCGCTGGCGCGCGAGCTCGACCCGGCCGCGCACCTGCTGGCGCTGACCCCCGACCCCGAGCGGGCCGACCGGGTGCTGCGGGCGGGCGGGCTGGAGCCGGGCGCGTTCACCTGCGCCCGCGCCCGCCACGACGAAATGCCCGGGTTCCTCGACGCGGCCGACGCCGCGCTGCTGTTGCGTCGCCGCGACCCGGTCAACGCCGTGGCGAGCCCGGTCAAGCTGGCCGAATACCTCGCCTGCGGCCTGCCGGTCCTGGTGAGCGAGGGGATCGGGGAGCTGAGCGGGCTGGTGCGCGACGAGGGGCTCGGCGCGGTGGTGGACGACCCCGACGACGCGGGCGCGCTGCGCGGCGGGATCGCGCGCCTGCTCGAGGCCCCGCCGGCGCGCGCGCACGTGGCCAAGGTGGCGGCCGAGCGGCTGGCCCGCGAGCGCTACCTCGACGTGTACCGCCGGCTGTACGCCGAGCTCGCCGGGCGGGCCGCGCGCGCCCTGCGGTAGCATTCCTCTCATGTGCGGGATCGCCGGGATCCTGGAGCTGCGCGGGGGGACCCCGCCCACGGACCTCGTGCGGCGCATGAACGCGCTCCAGGCCCACCGCGGGCCCGACGGCGAGGGGCTGCTCGAGCTCGGCCCGCTGGCGCTCGGGCACCGCCGCCTGGCGGTGTTCGACCTGAGCGAGCGCGCGGCGCAGCCCATGCGGCTGGCGGAGGCGGAGCTCGCGATCAGCTACAACGGCGAGGTCTACAACCACCCCGAGCTGCGGGCCGAGCTCGAGGCGGCCGGCGAGCGGTTCCGCACCACGAGCGACACCGAGGTCGTGCTGCGGGCCTACGCCCGCTGGGGCGAGGGCGCGCTCGAGCGGCTCAACGGCATGTTCGCGTTCGCGCTGTGGGACGGAGCCCGGCGGCGGCTGCTCCTCGCCCGCGACCGGTTGGGGATCAAGCCGCTCTACCTGTGGCAGGACGCGGGGCGGCTGGTGTTCGCCTCCGAGCTCAAGGCGCTGCTGGCGGCGGCGCCCGCGGCGCGCGCGCTCGAGCCGGCCGTGCTGGCGCGGTTCCTCCAGCGCGGCGTGCAGGACGACGGGCCCGAGACGTTCTTCCGGGGCGCGCGCCAGCTCGCGCCCGCTCACCTGCTCACGGTCGAGCTCGAGGGCGAGCGGGCGCGCGTGCGCGAGCGGCGCTACTGGAGCCTGGAGGACGTGATCCCCGCGGCGGCCGCGCAGGGCGACCCCGCCCCCGCGCTGCGGGCGCTCCTCGACGACGCCGTCGCGCTGCAGCTCCGCAGCGACGTGCCGGTGGGCACCTGCCTCTCGGGCGGGCTCGACTCGAGCGCGGTGGTCGCCCTGGCGTCGGGTCGCGCGAGCGCGCCGGTGCGCACGTTCACCGCGGTCTACGACGACCCCGGCTACGACGAGCGCCGCTTCGCGCGCGCGGTGGTGCGCCGCTTCGGCTGCGAGGCCCACGAGGTGAGCCCGCGGCCAGGGCGCGCGCTGGTGCCGCTGCTCGACCTGATCGGCTGGTATCACGACGAGCCCTGCTCGCGCCCGGGCCTCGTCACGCAGTGGTACGTCATGGCGGCGGCGGCCGGCCGGGTGACCGTGCTCCTCGACGGCCAGGGCGGCGACGAGCTGCTGCTGGGGTACGCCAGCTACGCGCTCCCCTACCTGCGCTCGCTCGGGGCCGCCGCGCTGCGCGAGCGCGCGCCCGAGCAAGCGCTCAAGCTGTGGCGCGACGGGCGCGGGCTGCTCGCGCAGCGCAGCACCAGCGCCTACGGGCCGGGGACCCTGCTGCGCCACGTGGCGGTGGCGAGCTGGCGCCGGCTGGGCCGCGCCGGGCCCGCCCTCGCGCCCGAGCTGGCGGCGGCCGCGGCGGCGCGCGGCGGCGGGGCTCGGGCCGGGTCGAGCCTGGCGCCGATCGACCGCGCGCTGCGCGACGACGTGACCGCGCTCAGCCTGCCCGCGCTCCTCCACCACGAGGACCGCGCCAGCATGGCGTTCTCGCTCGAGGCGCGCGTCCCGTTCCTCGACCACCGCCTGGTCGAGCTGTGCCTCGGGCTCGACTTTCGGACCAAGGTCGAGGGCGGCGCCATGAAGTCGGTCCTGCGCCGCGCCCTCGCGGACCTGCTCCCGTCCGAGGTGCTGACCCGCGAGGACAAGCTCGGCTACCCCACCCCGATCGACCGCTGGCTGCGGGAGGCGGGGACGGAGGTGCACGAGGTCCTCCTCGACGGCTTCGCCGAGCGCGGCCTGGTCCGGGCGCGCGACGTCGAGCGGCAGGTCGCCGCCTTCGCGCGCGGCGAGGCCCGCGCCGACCCCTGGCTGCTGTTCCGCTGGCTGACCGCCGAGCTGTGGCTGGCGCGGTTCGTGGACCGCCCGCCCGCGCCGCCGCTCGTGCCCCCGGGGCTCGACCTGCCCGCGCCGCGCCGCGGCTGAGGCCGCTACTCGCCCGGGGGGGCGAGGTCCTCGCCGTCCGGCCCCCAGCGCCAGGCCGGCCACAGCTCGACCACCCCCTCGCTCGTCCCGCGCAGCAGCCAGCGGCCGTCGGGCGCGATCGCCAGCGAGCGCGCGCGCCGCTGCAGCCGGTCGCGCACGGCGAACAGCTCGCGCCCGCTGGCGAGGTCCCAGACCACGAGGTCTTGCCGGCCGCGTTCATCCGGCCGCGTGTCCCCGCTGCTCGAGAACAGGAGCCCGCGCGCGACGGCGAGGGCCGAGACGGCGCGCGAGTGGGCGTTCGGGGTCGCGACGCCCTCGCGGCGGAGCGGCCGCTGCTCGCGGCCCGGCGCGCTCGCGCCGAGCGGCGCGGCGCAGAGCAGCCCGAGGTTGTCGCCCCAGGCCAGCGTCCCGCCCGCCGGGTCGTAGGTGACCGCGCGCGCCTGCTGGGACAGCCCCAGCATCCAGGCCCGGCGGAGCTGCCCCTCTCCGGCGGCCCACAGCTGCAGCGTGCGCGTGGCCGCCACGTCTTCGGCCTCGTTGCCGCCGCCTCCGACGGCGAGGACGCGCCCGTCTCCCAGGGCGACGAGGTCCAACACGCCGAACTGCTGCGCGTCGGCTGCCTCGGGCGTGGCGGGCGCGAGCGGGGCTCCGCTCGCCAGGTCGATCGCCGTGAGCCCAGCCCAGTGGCCGTACAGCGCGACGCCCTCGGGCGTGAGGGCCAGCGCCTCGGCGAAGCGCCCGAAGTGGCCCGGGACGGGAGCTGGCGGAGC
>CAZMSZ010000070.1:21618-25285 GCA_964569055.1 uncultured Planctomycetota bacterium
AGGGCGAGCCCCGCCTCCGCGTCGCGGCGCCGCGGGTGGTCGGGGTGCGCCGCGAGCCAGCGCGTGAGCTGCTCGCGCCGCGCCTCGAACGTCCCGCCCGCGAGGACGCGGGCGAGCGCCTCGCCAGCCCTCAGCCAGTCGCGGACCTGGCGCGTCCCGCCTCGCCGCTCGAGCCAGGCGCGCACGCCACGGAGCCACTCGCGGAGGCGCTCCACGCGCTCGAGCGCGGAGAGCGCGTCCTGGGCGGCGGCCTGGGCGGAGGCCTGGGCGCGGCGCGTCAGGGGGTGCTCGTCTCCCAGCCACTCGGGGCGGTTGGTGAGCCAGGTTTCGAGCTCCTGGGCGCGGGCGCGCGGCGGCTGCAGCGCCTCGGCCCGCGCCAGCGACTCCTCGTACGGGCGCAGCCGCGCGGCGCGCGCGTGCGCTCGCCAGGCGACCGCGACGACCCCGGCGCCGAGCAGGAGCGCGAGCGCGGCGCCGGCGGCGAGCGCGCGTCGTCGGCGCGCCCGCGCGCGGCGCGCTCCCTCGGCCGCCGCGGCGGCGACCGGCTCGCCGGCCAGGAACCGGTCGAGGTCGTCGCGCAGCGCCTCGGCGCTCGGATAGCGCAGGAGGCGCTCGCGGATCAACGCGGCGCGACACACCGCGGCGAGCTCGCTCGGGGCGGGGTCCAGGCGCTCCCAGGCCGGCTCTCCGAGCAGCACCTTGTGCAGCACCTCCACGCCGCGCCCGGCGAAGGGCGGCTCGCCCGTGAGGCACGCGAACAGGACCGCGCCGAGGCCCCACACGTCGCAGCGCGCGTCGATCAGGGCGCGCTCGCCGGCGGCCTGCTCGGGCGCCATGTAGGCCGGGGTGCCCACTGCGGTCCCGGTCTGGGTGAGGGTCTGGGCGTCGAGCTCGCGGGCGAGCCCGAAGTCGAGCAGGACCGGCGTCCCGTCGGGCCGCACGATCACGTTGCTCGGCTTGAGGTCGCGGTGCAGGATCCCCTGCGCGTGCACCGCGACCATGGCGTCGGCGAGCGCGCGGACCAGCGTGGCGGCCTCACGCGGCGGGAGCGGGCCGGCGCGGAGCGCGGCGTCGAGCCCTCGCCCCTCCACCAGCTCGCTCACCAGGAACGGCCCTTGGGGGGCGCGCCCCAGCTCGTGGACCGCGACCACGTTGGGGTGGCGGACCCGCGCCAGGAGCTCGGCCTCGCGGCCGAACCGGGTCAGGGCCACCGGGTCGGCCGCCCCCTCCAGGATCAGCTTGAGCGCCAGCGGGCGCGGGACCTCGGGGCGGCGGACCTCGTACACGACGCCCATGCCGCCGCGGCCCAGCTCGCGCACGAGCTGGTAGACACCGATCGCTCGCCCCTCCACTCCGCGAGGATAGCGGGCCGGGCGCGGGCGCGCCGCGCCGAGCGCTCAGCGCGAGCGCAGCCGGTCCCAGCCTTGGCGGGGGATCTCCACGACCTCGGTCTCGGGCAGGAAGGACCGCGCGGCGCCGGCGGCGCTCTCCGCCTCGACCCCGGCCTCGCCCTCGCCGGTGATCCGCCAGGCGGCGTCGGGCGCGAGGATCGGGTCGCTGCGGCGCGTCCCCTCGGGCCGCTCGTCGCTCGCGCCGCCGGCCTCGACCGGCAGGGTGAAGCAGCGTCCGACGCCCAGGCTCGAGAGCGGCACCTTCCGGCGCATGGCGACCTCCAGGCGGGACACCCTAGCGCGGCGCGACGGCGCTCGCCAGGCGAGGGCGCGGGCTCCTGCGCTTATGCTGGTGACGTGACCGACCTCGCCGCACGCCGCGCCGCGTTCCGCGCCCTCCACGCGCAGGGCTGCTTCGTGATGCCGAACCCATGGGACCGCGGCAGCGCGATCGCGCTGAGTCAGCTTGGATTCCCGGCGCTGGCCAGCTCCAGCGCGGCGCTCGCGTTCTCGCGTGGCCTGCCCGATACCCCCACCGCCCTCTCGCGCGACGAGGTGCTCGCGCACCTGCGCGAGCTGGGCGCCGCGACGTCCCTGCCCCTGAACGCCGACTTCCAGGCCGGCTACGCCGCCGACGCGGAGGGCGTCGCGCAGAACGTGCGTCTGTGTGTCGAGTGCGGAGTCGCCGGCCTTTCGATCGAAGACGCCACCGGCGAGCCCGGGCGTCCGCTGTTCGAGCTTCCGGCGGCGGTGGAGCGGGTCCGCGCCGCCCGCGCCGCGATCGACGCGGCGGGCGGAGGCGTGCTCCTCACCGCGCGCGCCGAGTGCCACCTCGTCGGCCATCCCGACGCGCTCGCCGAGTCGATCCGGCGGCTGACCGCGTACGCCGAGGCTGGCGCCGACGTCCTGTACGCGCCCGGACTGCAGGGCGCCGGCGCGATCCGCGCCGTGGTCGAGGCGGTAGCCCCTCGCCCAGTCAACGTGCTCGTCGGCGCGGCCACGGGGCTCCGCCTGGCCGACGTGGCTGCGCTCGGGGTCCGGCGCATCAGCCTGGGCTCGGCCCTGGCGCGGACCGCCTGGACGGCGTTCCTGCGCGCGGCCGACGCGCTCGCGAGCGCTGGGGAGCTCGGCGGGCTCGCGGGGATCGCGACCACGGGCGAGCTGAGCACACTGTTCGCGCCCGCAGCCCGCGGCGACTGATCGGCGGCCCTCACGCGCCAAGCGTCGACACGCGTTCGAGGGCTCCCGAGGTCACCCCGAAGTCGGCCACCTCGAGCCAGGCCGCGACGCGCTCGGCGACGCCCGGCAGGAACAGCGGCGCCACGTGGCCCACGGCCAGCGGCAACACCACGTCGTCGCCCTCGGCGAGCAGGGCCGACCAGGCGGGCGACACGATGTTGTCGTGCAGCGAGACCACGGTGTGGACCGAGACGGCCGCGCAGCGGCCGGGGGCGTGCCCGTGGCAGTGGGCGCTCCCGATCCGCATGTCGCGCGCGCTCATGCCGAGGCCGAACCGGGCGAGGTGCGTCCCGCGGTGCGGCGAGGCGATCGAGACCACGGTCGCCAGCGGGACGTCGGGATCGGCGAGCGCGGCGGCGCGCCCGATCACGCCTCCCATGCTGTGGCCGACGTAGCCGACCCGGGCGTAGCCGCTCGCGGCCGCGACCTCGCGGGCGCGCGCCGCCACGAACGCCACGTTGTCGGCCAGCGGCGCCAGCGTGCTCGGCAGGTCCACCAGCACCGGCTGAAAGCCGCGCGCCCGCAGCCGCCGCGCCAGGGGCCGCATGATCCCCGCGTTCTCGAGGTAGCCCGCCACGAGCAGCACCGGCGGGCCGCCGGCGGCGCTGGGAGCCTCGCGCCGGCGCGGCAGCAGCGCGTGCGCCGCCTGCAGCCCGAACGCCACCGACTGCCACCACGTCTCGAGCAGGCAGCCCCACCCCCGCCCGAACACCCCCGCGGGCGGCACCGCGCCCACCAGGCTCGCCTGGTGCTCGTCCATGGCCTCGCGCCGCTCGAGCCACCGCGCCGTCCGCGCGCAAGCCCACACGCCCACCAGCACGGCGGCGAACGCCGAGAGCGGGAGCAGGACCAGGAGCAGGGCGAGTTGGGAGGGGGTCATGGGCGCGGAGTCGTGCTGATCCTATCCGAGGGGCGGGACGGAGTCCGAGGCCGATTCCGAGAGGCTGTCGCATTGACCCTCGTGCTCATGCTCGTGCCCGTCCGTGCCCGTGCTCGTGCTCGTGCTCGTTCTTCACGAGGCGTGGTCGTGTATGCGA
>CAZMSZ010000071.1:0-6255 GCA_964569055.1 uncultured Planctomycetota bacterium
TTGGCGCTCTTGGCGCCCTTGGCGGTCGTTTTTCACGCGGGGGAGCTGACCTCGCCAGCGACAGCTCTGCTTGGCGGTCTCGGTCTCGTCCTGCGCGCGGAGTCGTACGAGCGGCCCCCTACTTCGCCGACAGCGCCAAGCGGAAGCCCACGAACGGGCTCGCCCCCGCCAGCTTGGCGCGCGCGAACGTGCGGCAGTCCCAGGGCGGCGCGTTCCAGCAGCCGCCGCGCGCCACGCGCTCGGGGCCTGGGGCGTCGCTGGCGACCCACTCCCACACGTTCCCCGCCATGTCGGTGCAGCCGAAGGGGGAGGCGCCGGCGGGCTGCGAGCCGACGGGGGCGGTCGTCCCCTCCGAGCCGTCGGGGTCGCGGCCGCAGGTGAGGCGCGGGTCGTCCGCTCCGCTCGGGTCCTCCTGGCCCCAGGGCCAGGGGCGCCCGTCGCCGCCGCGCGCCGCGCACTCCCACTCGGCTTCGCTCGGGAGGCGGAGCGCCGCCCAGCGGGCGTACGCCGCGGCGTCCTCGAAAGTGACGTGGTGCACCGGGTGGTCGGGCGCGACCGGGTAGGCGGGCTCGGGCGCGGTGCGGCCGGTCTCGCGGCAGAAGCCACGGAACTGCGCCCAGGTGACGGGGTGGCGCGCCACGTACAGCCCCTCGCTCAGCTCGTGCGTCCCGGGGGCCAGGAGCTGGTTCCTGCGCGGGTCGGCCTCGTCGCTGCCCTGCGGGTAGCGGCCGGGCGGGACCCAGCACAGGGTCGTCCCGTCCTTGGCGTTCACGGCCTGGCCGGGGCGGCGGCCCGGGCGCAGCCCGCGCGGGAGGGGCCGGCGGGCGCGCCGCGGGGCGGGGCCGCGCGCCTGCGGTCGGCGGACCCCCGCGATCGCCTCGAGCAGCGCGTCGCGCGCCGCGACCAGGGCCGTGGTCGGGTCGCCCTCCACCGGTAGCCATACCGTGTCGGGCTCCTGCTCGGGGTCGGGGCGGGCGCCGCCGAGCCGCCACGGGATCAGGCGCGGCGGGCGGACGCCCTCCTCGAGCGGGGCGGCGGGTCCCTCCGGCAGGCCCGCCGGCGGGCGGTCGCCCGACTGGACGGCCACCGCGTACACCCGCCGGTCGCGCTCGCCGAGCGCGCGCAGGTCGAGGTCGCGCCCGACCACGTCCACCTCGGCGGCGCCGCGCGCGATCTCGTGGCGCAGGAGCACGCGCAGCAGCTCGCGGTCCTCCTCGGCCCGCTCGCGCTCCACCCCGTCGCCCGCCACGATGTGCAGCTCCACCCGCAGCGCGTCGGCCGGGAAGATCGCGCCGAGGTCCTCGCTCAGCCGCACCACCAGCCCGTACACGATCACGATCAGCGGGTCGGTGTGCCAGCGCAGCTTGAGGCGCAGCCCGTCGTCGGGCGCGACCGCGAGGTGCACGGTGCGGCGCGTGCGGCGGAGCTGGCCGCTGTCGCGCTGGAAGAACAGCGCCTCGTTCTCGAGGAACCGCAGCGCGAACAGGTCGACGCTCGGGTCGGGCTCGTCGCCGAACGGGTCCTCGCCCATGTACATCAGCTCGCCCGGGAGCAGGTTCTCGATCGGGCCGCGGGTGGCGAGCTCGGTGAAGCCGCCGCTCGGGTAGTAGCCGCTGTCGGGCAGCTCGGTCTCGGCCTCCTCCTCCTCGGCCACGCCCACCCCGCGGGGGTCGACCTTGGGGAGCGCCGCGGCCCGGCTCACGATCCGCCGACCGGCCAGGCGCTGGGCGGCGCGCTTGAACGCGCTCCAGTGCTCGATCTCGGCGAGGTCGTCCGGGCCGAGGGCCGGGCCGGGGCCGCGGTGCGCGAAGAACCGGTCGAGCGCGGAGCGCGTCGCGGCGAACAGCGCGCCCTCGCCGGCGATCGCCTCGTAGCGCCGCGCCTCCTCGTCGACGTCGAAGCGCACCTGCAGCGAGAGCTCGCGCAGCAGCACCGGGTCCACCTCGGGCGCGTTCGCGTGGCCGCCGCCGCGCAGGAGCGGGGCGAGGAGCAGCTCGAGGGTCCGGGCCACGAGGTCGGCGCGGCTCGGGTCCTGGCGGATCTGCTCGATCGCGCGCCGGCAGGCGGGGTCGCGGAGCACGCCGTTCAACAGCCGGTTCTCGTACTCCAGCCGGGTCTGGCGCTCGTGCTCGGGCCAGGAGGGCAGGTGCTTCAAGCTGGAGAAGCGGAAGCGGTCGCCCTCGACGAGCAGGTGGCCGAGGTCCACCACCCAGGCGAAGGGCACCCCCCGGGCGCCGCGGCGCATGGAGAGGAGCCGGAGCCACTCGAGCGCGTCCTGCGCCCGCGCCCGCAGGTCGCCCTCGTAGTCGCCGCCCACGTAGCGGAGCGAGCCGAGCAGGTAGGCCCGCAGGCCGTCCGCGTCGAGCTCCACCGAGCCCGCCAGGCCGATCGCGTCGCCGCCGTCGCTCACGGGCGCGCTCACCCGAGCCGGAGCAGCGCGTCCACCTTCTCGCGGAGGATGGCGAAGTCCTCGTTGCGGTCGCCGATGTAGCGCAGCAGCGAGAGGTCCTCGCGCCGCACGGCGCCGCCGTGGAACAGGAGCGCGCGCGCCCGGATCAGCTGGTAGATCTTGATCAGCTTGCGGTCCGACACGGTCACCCGGTTCTCGCGCTCGAGCGTGCGCAGGATCCGCTTGAACAGGTCGAACACCTCATCGGGGAAGTAGGTCTTGCGGTCGCGCAGCACCGCCCCGTCGCCGTCCTCGTCGGTTCGGCGCGCGCCTTGCCCGACCCCGGCCATGAGCAGGTGCAGGTAGCGCCGCATGGCGAGGAAGTCCTCCAGGCTGGCGAGGTTCGCCCAGGGGCGCTGGTTCAGCGCGCGGTTGAGCTCGTTGTCGACCCCCTTCTCGAGCAGCGCGTCCATGTGCTGGTCCTTGACCGGCACGCTCTCCGCCTTGAGCACGAACCGGTCGCGCAGCGCGGCCAGCTCCTCGAACTCGGGGACGCGGTTGGTGGCCGCGAACAGCATCTGCAGACGCACGGGGACGGGGCGCCCGTCCTGATAGAACTTGCGCTCGTTGATGATCGTGAGCAGCGTGTTGAGGATCGCGGAGTTCGACTTGAAGATCTCGTCGAGGAACGCGATCCGCGCCTGGGGCAGCTTGCCCTCGACCTTGCGCACGTAGGCGCCGCTCTTGAGTCGGGTCAGGTCGATCGGCCCGATCAGCTCCGAGGGCTCGGTGAACTTCGTGAGCATGTACTCGAAGTACTCGCCGAACTCGAGGCCGAGCGCCTGGCAGAACTTGGTGACCAGGTCGGACTTGGCCGTCCCGGGCGGGCCGACGATCAGGAGCGGCTCCTGCGCGACGGTGCACACCGTCATGAGGTCGACCAGCTCCTGCTTCTCGACGAAGTAGCGGGCGAGCCGGCGGCGGAGCGTGTTGAGCCGCTCCCGAATCGGCTCGATCTCGGCGCGGAGCTCGTCGAAGCTGAGCGCCTCGACGCGCGCGACCGGGTCGGTGGTGGGGCTGGCTGGCATGGATCGAGCGTCCCTCGCTGAACGGCGCATCATAGCCCGGCGCCGTCGCACGCGGGCCGCAGCGTCACGCGCGGGTCACGACGGCTCCGCAAACGCACCGTGCGGGATGCTGCCCCCGGAGGTACGCTCCGGGCGTGTCGTCGCCGACCCAGACGCAGGTGCGCGGGCCGTTCGAGGACGCCCCGCGCGGCACCCAGGACACGCCCGAGGCGGCGGCGGCCCGCCGCCCCACGGCGTCGTCGGACGCCGCCGAGCCGCGGCGTCCCTCGGCGGAGGGCGAGGCCGAGGGCCCGCCCGCGCACATCGGCCGCTACGAGATCCGGGGCGAGCTCGGCCGCGGCGGGGTGGGGGTGGTCTACGAGGCCTGGGACCCGCAGCTCCAGCGGCCGGTCGCGCTCAAGACCTTGATCGCCGGGCGCGACGCCAGCGCCAGCCAGATCGAGCGCTTCCTGCGCGAGGTGCGCGCGTCGGCCCGCCTGCGCCACCCGCACATCGTGGCGGTCTACGACGCGGGCACCGACGGGGGCCGCTTCTACCTCGCCATGGACCGGATCGACGGCCAGGCGCTCGACCGGGTCCTCGATCGAGAGGGTCTGCTCGGCCCGCGCCGCGCCGTCAAGCTGCTGCTCCCGATCGCCGAGGCGCTCGGGTTCGCCCACGCGCAGGGCTTCGTCCACCGCGACGTCAAGCCCGAGAACGTGCTGATCGACGGGGCCGGGCGGGCGTTCTTGACCGACTTCGGCCTGGCGATCGACCTCACCGACCCGCGTCGGCTGACCCGCACCGACCAGAGCGTCGGGACCCCCGCCTTCATGGCGCCCGAGCAGCTCTCGGGGCGCGCCGCCGACCCGCGGGTGGACGTGTACTCCCTGGGCGCGACGCTCTACGAGTGCCTGACCGGCCGCGTGCCGTTCGAGGCGGACTCGTTCCCCGAGCTGGCGCGGCGCGTCCTCGAGCAGGAGCCGCGGCCGCCGCGGGCGCTCGAGCCGCGCATCGCGCCCGACCTCGAGGCGGTCGTGCTGCGCTGCCTCGAGAAGCGACCGAGCGACCGCTACCGCGACGGCGCCGAGCTGGCGCGGGACCTCGAGCGGTTCCTCGCCGGCGAGGCGGTCGAGGCGCGCGCGCCGAGCGCGCTGCGGCGCCTCGGGCGCCTGGTCCGGCGGCATCGGCCGGTGGCCGCCGGCACGGTCGTGGCCCTGCTCGGCCTGGTCGGGGGCGCGGGCTACGCGCTCGTGGTCGAGGCCCAGGCCGCCGCGGGACGCCGGCAGCAGGCCAACCTCGAGCAGGAGCGGGCCCGGCTGCTCGCGGCCCACGAGGCGGCGGTGCGCCGCTCGGAGCACGAGGAGGCGCGGCGGGCGGCCTTCGCCGAGGCGGCCCTCGCGACCGACGTCGAGGGGCAGGTCGCGGCCTACGACGCGCTCCTCGAGCAGTACCCCGACTCTTGGGAGGCGCGCCTCCTGCGCGCGCGGCTGCTGCGCGCGCTCTGCCAGGAGTACCGGGTGGGCGGGCGCGACCTCGATGGGGCCGCCGCCGCCGCGCGCCGCGCGATCGAGGACATCCAGCACGCCCTGCAGGCGGCGCGCGACCCGGCGCCGCTCCTGCTGCTGCAGGCCGAGATCCTGCGGGCCGACCTCGACGACGCCGAGGCGGCCGGCCGCGCGTACGAGCAGCTCGCCGGCGGCTCCACGGCGCTGGCGGCGTACGCGCGCGCCCGGCTGGCGCTCGCGGCCGGCGCGCTCGCCGAGGCGCTCGCCGCGGTCGACGCGGCGCTGGCCGAGCGACCCGAGCTCGCCCCGGCCCGCCTGCTGCGCGCCGAGGCGCTGCTCCGATCGGGCGAGCCGGCCGCGGCGCTGGCCGAGGTCGAACGGGTCGCTGGCCACCCCGCCACGGAGGCCGAGACGATGTGTCTGCGCGGGCAGGCGCTGCGCGCCCTCGGCGGCGCCGAGGAGGCGGAGCGCGAGGCGCTGCGAGCGGTCGAGCTCGACCCGACCGACGCCGCCGCCACGCTCCTCCTGGCGCGGCTGCGCCTGGACGCCGGGCGCCCCGCCCACGCCCTGGCGGCGCTCCGCGGCGCGCAGCGGGGGACCGTCCGCGAGCCCGCCGTGTGGCTGCTCGAGGCGCTCGCCCTGCTACGCGGGTGGGCCGACCTACCCGAGGCGCTCGCCGCGGTCGAGCGAGCCCGCGCCCTGGATCGCGAGGGTCGCGCGCCCGCGCCCGACGAGCTCGCCCTCCTGGCCGAGGTCCGGGCCGAGGCCGAGGCCGTGGCCGCCGACCGCGGCGAGCCCCTCGACGACCGCGCGCGGGCGCTGCTGCTGGGCGTGGGCCGCTGAGGCTGTCGCTGGAAGGGCGGCCGCCCCTCGCGTGAGCATGAACCGCCAACAGCCTCGATGAGCCCCAGAGCTGTCGCTGGAGGCCCGCCACCCTCGGGATCGGGTGAGTACGAACCGCCAAGAAGCGCAAGGAAGAGCTGTCGCTGGAGGCCCGCCACCCCTCGGGTGAAATACGAACCGCCAAGAGCGCCAAGAGCGCCAAGGAAGAGCTGTCGCTGCAGGCCCGCCACCCTCGGGTGAGTACCAACCGCGAAGAGCGCAAGGAAGAGCTGTCGCTGGAGGCCCGCCACCCTCGGGTGAGATACGAACCGCCAAGAGCGCCAAGAGCGCCAAGGAAGAGCTGTCGCTGGAGGCCCGCCACCCTCGGGTGAATACGAACCGCGAAGAGCGCACGGAAGAGCTGTCGCTGGAGGCCCGCCACCCTCGGGTGAGATACGAACCGCCAAGA
>CAZMSZ010000071.1:6355-24711 GCA_964569055.1 uncultured Planctomycetota bacterium
GCTCCTGGCGGTCGTTCTCGAGGCAGGGAGCCGAGCTCGTTCAGCGGCAGCTCTTCCTCGCGTTCCTTCTTGGCGGTCCGGGCGCGGGAGCCGAGCTCGTTCAGCGGCAGCTCTCCCCCGCGTTCCTTCTTGGCGGTCTGGGGCGGGAGCCGAGCTCGTTCAGCGGCAGCCTTGGCGGGCTTTGCGCCCTTGGCGGTTAGTCTTTTGGGCGAAGGAGCCGAGCCCGTTCAGCGGCAGCTCTGTCGCGCAGCTCCTGGCGGTCGTTCTCGAGTCCGGGAGCCGAGCTCGTTCAGCGGCAGCTCTTCCTCACGTTCCTTCTTGGCGGTCTGGGCGCGGGAGCCGAGCTCGTTCAGCGGCAGCCCTTCCGCGTCCTTCTTGGCGGTCTCCCTTGCTCCCCTACTCCACCTGCCAGGTGCTCGTCCCGGCGCGGTACAGCCGGGCGAGGTCGGCGTGGCCCGCCTTCTCCTTGGCGTGCTGGACCTGCGCGGCCATGTCCTGGTCGTAGATCGGCCCCTCCACCTTGCGGAAGATCCCCACGGCCAGCGGGCTCTCGAGCTCGGTCAGCATGTTGGCCAGGGCCGTGCTCGGGTGGGCCACGTCGTGGCGGAGGAGGTCCGCGGGGGGCTCGCCCTCCCAGCGGGTCTCCTCGAGCGACAGCCCGTTCAGCCGCAGCCCGCGCCGCCCGTCCTTCCCGAAGACCAGCGGCTTGCCGTGCTCGAGGTAGAGCAGCTGCTCGCTGCGGACCTTCTTGGCGACGTGGTCGTCGAACGCGCCGTCGTTGAAGATCACGCAGTTCTGCAGGATCTCGATGAACGACAGCCCCCGGTGCGCGGCGGCCGCCTTGAACACCTGGCCCATGTGCTTGAGGTCGCTGTCGTAGGTGCGCGCCACGAACGAGGCCTCGCTCGCCAGCGCGAACCGGAGCGGATTCACCGGCCGATCGAGCGAGCCCATGGGCGTCGACTTGGTGACCTTGCCGACCTCCGAGGTCGGGGAGTACTGGCCCTTGGTGAGCCCGTAGATCCGGTTGTTGAACAGGAGGATGTTGAGGTCGACGTTGCGGCGGATCACGTGCATGAGGTGATTGCCGCCGATGCTCAGGCCGTCGCCGTCACCCGTCACCAGCCACACCTGCAGGTCGGGGTTGGTGCACTTGAGCCCGGTCGCGAGGGCCGGGGCGCGCCCGTGGATGGTGTGGAACCCGTAGGTGTTCATGTAGTAGGGGAAGCGGCTGGAGCAGCCGATCCCCGACACGAACACGATCTTCTCGCGCGGGATCCCCAGCTCGGGCAGCACCTTCTGGATCGCGGCCAGGATCGCGTAGTCCCCGCAGCCGGGGCACCAGCGCACCTCCTGGTCGGAGACGAAGTCCTTGCGCGTGAGCGGGAGCGTCGTGCCGGCCATCTCAGACTCCTTCCAGGACGCGCTCGAACGCGCTCACCAGCTCGTTGACCTGGAACGGGCGCCCCTGCACCTTGGGCAGCGGCATCGCGTCGACCAAGAACCGCGCCCGCAGGATCGTGGACAGCTGCCCGAGGTTGAGCTCGGGGACGACCACGCGGCGGAAGCGCCCGAGCACCTCGCCGAGGTTCGGCGGGAGCGGGTTGAGGTAGCGCAGGTGCGCCACCGACACCGCGCGGCCGCGCTCGCGCATCTCGTCGGCCGCGGAGATCACCGAGCCGTAGGTGCCGCCCCAGCTCACGACCAGGAGGTCGCCCGCCTCGGGCCCCTCGACCTCGACCGGCGGGACGCGCATCCCGGCCACCTTCGCGGCGCGCAGCTCGCACATCCGGTGGTGGTTCGCCGGGTCGTAGCTGATGTTGCCGGTGACGTCCCACTTCTCGAGTCCGCCGATCCGGTGCTCGAGGCCCGGGGTGCCCGGCAACGCCCAGGGGCGGGCCAGCGTGCCCTCGGCGTGGGCGTAGCCACGGAAGCCCTCGGGGCCGAGGTCCTCGGCGCGGGCGAACCGGACCGGGATCGCGGGGATCTCGGCCGGATCGGGGATCCGCCAGGGCTCGGCGCCGTTCGCCAGGTAGCCGTCCGAGAGCAGGAACACCGGCACCATGTGGGTCAGCGCCAGCCGCGCCGCCTCGTACGCCATGGTGAAGCACTCCGCGGGCGTGGCGGGCGCCACGATCCCCACGGGGCACTCGCCGTTGCGACCCCACATGGCCTGGAGCAGGTCGGCCTGCTCGGTCTTGGTCGGCATCCCGGTGCTCGGGCCCGCGCGCTGCACGTTCACGATCACCAGCGGCAGCTCGGTCATGACGGCCAGCCCGATCGCCTCGGCCTTGAGCGCCACGCCGGGCCCGCTCGTCCCCGTCACGCCCAGCGCCCCGCCGTAGGCGGCGCCGATCGCCGAGCACACCGCGGCGATCTCGTCCTCGGCCTGGAAGGTCTTGACCGAGAAGTGCTTCAGCTTGCTGAGGTAGTGGAGCACGTCCGAGGCGGGGGTGATCGGGTAGCTGCCGTAGAACAGCTCCAGCCCGGCCTTGTGCGCGGCCGTGGTCAGCCCGAGCGCCAGGGCCTCGTTCCCCATCACCTGCCGGTACTCGCCCTTGGGCAGGTGGGTCGCGGGGCGCACCCGGTAGTGGGTCGTGAAGACCTCGGTCGTCTCCGCGAAGTAGTAGCCCGCGCGCAGCGCCGCCTGATTGGCGTCGACCAGGACCTGCTTGCCGGCGAACTTCTTGGCGATCCACTCGAGCGTCGGCTCGAGGGGCCGGTCGTACAGCCAGAACATCACGCCCAGCGCGAAGAAGTTCTTGCAGCGGTCCTTCGAGCCCGAGTCGAGCGGGAGGTGGTCGAGCGCCTTGCGCGTGAGGTCGGTGATCGGCTGCGACACCACCCGGAACGCCTTGAGCGAGCCGTCCTCCAGCGGGTTGGCGGCGTAGCCGGCCTTCTTGAGGTTCGTCTCGCTGAACGCGTCGGCGTTCACCAGGATCGTGGCGCCGTCCTTGAGGTCGCGCAGGTTGACCTTGAGGGCGGCCGGGTTCATGGCGACCAGCACGTCGGGCGCGTCGCCCGGGGTGCGGATGTCCACGCTGCCGAACTGGATCTGGAAGCCCGACACGCCGGGCAGCGTCCCCGCGGGCGCGCGGATCTCGGCGGGGAAGTCGGGGAACGTGCTCACGTCGTTGCCGACGATCGCCGAGGTGTCGGTGAACTGGGTCCCGGTGAGCTGCATGCCGTCGCCCGAGTCGCCGGCGAAGCGCACGGTGACCCGGTCGACCTCGGTCAGGGGCCGGGAGGAGGTGGTGCTCATGGGCGCGGTGGCCTCCGTCGTCCGCCCGGAGGCGCCCGGGAGGAACGGCGTCACACCTTAAGGGACGCCCCAGACGCGCGCCACGGACAAGCCGTCGCACCCTGCGCCGGGTTTCCCCGGCGGGCGGTAGAATCCCGGCGTGAAGATCCGGCGGGGGATCCCGGTCGTCGACGGTGTGGTCATCGCCGAGGCGTTCGTGCTCGAGGCCGAGCACTACCGCCTCCCCACCCAGCGCCTGCCCCGCGCCGGCGGGATCGATTCGGAGTGGGTCGAGGCCGAGTGGCAGCGCTTCCAGCAGGCGATCGCGGCCGCCAAGGAGGAGGTCAACCGGCTCAAGGAGACGATCTCGGGGCAGGTCCCCGCCGACGTGGCGCGGATCCTCGAGTTCCAGGTCGGCCTGTACGACGACCCCCAGTTCACGCAGGCGGTGCGCGACCAGCTCGAGCGCGGGGTCTCGGTCGAGCACGCCGTCACCCGGCGCGTGACCTCGTTCCGCAAGGTGTGGGCCGGGATCCCCTTCCTGTCCTCGAAGCTGACCGACCTCGACGACTTCGAGCGCCGGCTGCTGCGGCACCTCCTCGGCGAGAAGCGCGAGTCGCTCAAGGACCTCACCACGCAGGTCGTGGTGATCGCGCGCGACCTGACCCCGCAGCAGATCGCCGAGCTCCCGGCGGACAAGGTGCTCGGGTTCGCGACGGACCACGGCGGCAAGACGTCGCACACCGCGATCCTGGCGCAGGGCCTCGACCTGCCCGCCGTGGTCGGCCTGGGCATGATCACGGGCGACGTCACCGGCGGCGAGCTGGTGATCCTCGACGGCCGCCGCGGGAAGGTGATCGTCGACCCCGACGAGGCCACGCTCAAGCTCTACCGCGAGCGGCAGAAGGAGTTCGTCAAGTATCAACGAGGGCTGGACGAGCTCGTCACGCTCCCGGCCGAGACGCTCGACGGTCACCGGATCCGGCTGTTCGCGAACATCGGCTACCCGGAGGAGATCCGCCAGGCGCTCAAGTTCGGCGCCGAGGGGATCGGGCTCTACCGCACCGAGTTCCTCTACGACGAGGACAACCCCGACCCCGACGAGGAGGACCACTTCGCGGCCTACTCGCGCGCGCTCGAGGAGCTGGGCGGGCGCCCGCTGGTGATCCGCACCCTCGACCTCGGGGCCGACAAGTTCCGCCCCGAGGGGATCGAGCACGAGCAGAACCCGTTCCTCGGCTGCCGCTCCATTCGCTACTGCCTGATGGAGCGCGAGGACGTGTTCGTCCGCCAGCTGCGGGCGATCCTGCGCGTCTCCACCCGGGGCGACGTGCGGATCATGCTGCCCATGATCTCCTCGCTCGAGGAGCTCGACCTCGCCAAGGACATGATCGAGGACGTCAAGGCGGAGCTGCGCGCCGCCGGGCAGCCGATCAACGAGGAGATCTCGGTCGGGATCATGATCGAGGTCCCCTCGGCCGCGCTCCTGGCCGACGTCCTGGCGCAGCACGCCGACTTCTTCAGCATCGGCACCAACGACCTCGTGCAGTACGTGCTGGCGGTCGACCGCACCAACGAGAAGGTGCAGGACCTCTATCAGCCCGCCCATCCCGCGATGTTCCGGCTGGTGCTCCAGGCGATCAAGGCGGCGCGGCGACACAAGATCCCCGTCAGCATCTGCGGCGAGCTCTCGGGCGACCCGCTGTTCACCCTCCCGCTGCTCGGGCTCGGCCTGCGCGACCTCTCGATGGCGCCGGCGCTGATCCCTCGGATCAAGCGGTTCATCCGCTCGATCAGCGGGGCCGAGGCGGGGCGCGCGGTCGACGACGTGCTGAAGATCGACGACGCGCGCCACACCCTCGACTTCCTGGGTCAGCTCGCCAAGCAGATCGACCCCGACTTCTTCGTGTGACTGGGTTTCGATCACGTCGGTGCGCTCCGTAATCTCGTGGGGCCGGCCAGCGGTCCTCAGGAGGTGAGCGTGGGCTCGGGCAAACACCGACGGGAAGAGCCGCCCGCAGGCGCGCGGGACGTGACGGGCGGGGGCTACGGCACCGACCGAGCACGACTTGCGTCGCCCGGGCGGCGCGGCTATAGTTCCCCCGAATGGGGGGAGAGGACGAAAGGCGCGCGCTCGCAAGTCCTTCGGGCGATCGACCGGGTGCCGCTCGGTCGGGCAGACGGGGTCGACAGGGGGTTGCGCGCCGAGCAGCGCCCTGTCAGCCTTCCTCCGAAGGTGGCGAGGGCCACGTGCCTAATCCTGACTCGAGTGGCGGGCGTTGGGACTGAGCGCGGCCGCGCTGCGGCGCGGCGGCTGAGGACCGGGGAGCGAGACCGTGTTCGGTAGGAATAAGCGGGTCCTCGCGCTGGACATCGGGTCCAGTGAGATCAAGGCCTTGGAGGTCAGCGACACCGGCGCCGGCGTCGAGCTCTCGGGCTTCGCGAGCACGAAGATCGGCAACCAGAACGAGACGATCTACGCGATCAAGGACATCCTCCGCCACGCCAGCTTCCGCACCAAGCGGGCGGTGACCTCCGTCTCGGGTCGCTCGGTGATCGTGCGCTACGTCACCATGGCCCAGATGCCCGAGGAGGACCTGCGCCAGGCGATCCGCTTCGAGGCCGACAAGTACATCCCCTTCGAGGTCGACGAGGTGGTGATGGACACGCAGATCCTCGAGGACAACGTCGGGGACTCGTCGCAGCCCGAGATGAAGGTCCTCCTGGTGGCGGTCCGCAAGAGCCTGATCGAGGAGCACCTCGCGCTCCTGCAGGAGGCCGGCCTCACGTCGACGGTGATCGACGTCGACGCCTTCGCCCTCGGCAACGCGTTCGAGCTGCGGGCCCGCGCGCAGGGCGGGCTGCCTCCCGAGAAGGTGGTGGCCCTGATCGACATCGGCTCGAACAAGACCAACATAAACATCATGAAGGGGAGCATCTCCTACTTCACCCGTGAGGTGTACCTCGCGGGCAACGACTTCACCGAGGCGGTCTCCCGCAAGTTCAACCTCGACACGCAGGAGGCCGAGCGGCTCAAGTGCGAGCCGGCCGATCAGTCGCCGGAGGTGGAGGAGGCGATCCTCCCCACGCTCGACGACCTCGGCAACGAGATCCAGCTCTCCTTCGACTACTTCGAGAACCAGTTCGACCGCGTGGTGGAGGAGGTCTACATCTCGGGGGGCAGCGCGCAGCTGCCCGGACTGCAGCGAGCGTTCGAGGGCGCGTTCGAGAAGAGCGTCGTGTTCTGGAACCCCCTGGAGAGCGTGCAGGTCCGGTCCGACCGGATCGATGTCAAGACGCTCAACCAGTACTCGGGACAACTCGCGGTGGCAGTTGGCCTCGCGAGCCGAGTGAGGAGGTGGTAGCGTGCTCGCCATGATCGAGGTCAACCTCCTTCCGGTCGAGTTCAGACCTCGGGAGAAGACCAACCTTCCGCTCATCATGACGATCGCCGCCGGCCTGCTGGTGTGCGGCGTCGTGGTGCTCATCGGCCTCAACCTCAGCAATGAGCTCGCCGAGCTGAACCAGCGCCACCGTGACCTCACGGAGAAGAAGACGGCGCTCGAGCAAGAGGTCAAGGAGGTGCGCGGCCTCAAGGAGGAGATCGCGCGCGCCAAGGCCCGGCAGACGACCATCATCGAGATCAGCCAGTCGAAGATCATGTGGTCGCTGAAGCTTCAGCAGTTCAGCCACCTGATCAACGACTTCCCGGGGTTCTGGGTGCAGCGGCTGACCCTCAACAAGAGCGCCAAGGGCTCGTCCCTCGTGATGACCACGTCGGCCACGGGGAGCAGCCTGCGCGAGGTGGCGCGCTTCCGCGACGCCCTCCTGAACGACCCGAACTTCTTCTATCACTTCTCGGGGCTGGAGAGCGATCAAGTCGTGATCACGCCGCTGCCGGCGGGCTACAACTACGCCGAGAAGATGGACTTCACCGTCACGCTGCCGCTGGCCGCCGCGACGCCCGCGGTCGACCCCAAGGCCAAGAAGCGGAGGAAGTGACATGGGCAAGGAGACCAAGTCCGTCGTCATCGCCGGCGTCTTCTCGCTCCTGGCCGTCCTCGGCACGCTCTGGTACGTGAACGAGCAGAGCAAGAAGGTGGACGAGCGGACCGCGGCGATCGCCGAGCTCCAGACGCAGATCGACGCCCTCCAGAAGGAGGCCTCCGAGCGTGACGCGCTCCAGGAGGAGCTCGCCAATCTGCGCGCGAACCTGAGCCAGTACGTCAAGATCCTCCCCTCGCCGGAGGTCGCGACGGAGGAGCGCCTGCTCGAGCTGGTGCACGAGAAGTGCGAGCGCTCGCAGTTCGAGCTCAAGAGGTACACCCAGAAGGCCGAGCCCAAGCGCAAGGCCCCGCCCAAGAAGGGCAGGGGCAAGAAGTCCGCCAAGGACTCGTCTCCTGGCGGCTTCAAGGAGATCGGGCTGGTGCTGCAGGCCGAGGGCACCTACGAGCAGTTCCTGCGCTTCTTGAACTCCCTCGAGCGTCACGAGAGCTTCCTGCGGGTCAACAGCTTCACCTGCCAGGCCGCCGCTCCCACGGGGCGGGCGGACGGGCCGCCCACCGAGCAGGCCCTGCAGCTCGCGATCACGCTGGACGTCTCCACGTTCCGTTACGACGCGGGAGGCAAGTGAGATGCGTCCCATGCACGTTCGAGCCCTGGCGCTGACCCTCGCCCTCGCCCCTGGTGTCCTCTACGCCCAGGAGGCGGGTGAGGAGGAGCGGGCGCCCGACCGCGGCGCCCAGGTGGTGCACGTCACCAAGCTCTACGAGGCCTTCAAGAAGTCCGAGTGGGAGGAGGTCGTCAAGGAGTTCGAGCTCCTCAAGGACGAGTTCGAGGGCACGCTCAACGACAAGCGGCTGGTGTTCCTCAACGCGCAGGCCCTGTACAACCTGGCGGCCCCCCGGAAGAAGTTCGACCAGGCGGCGCTGGCGCTGCAGCAGCTGCTCGACCTGCAGGAGGACCACGTCGGAGGGCTGTACCTCCTGGCCAAGATCCACGCCCAGAGCGATAACCTCGCGGACAAGGAGCGGGCGAAGGATCTGCTCCTGCAGTCGGCGCGGGCGGGGCAGTTCGTGCTCCGCGACATCAGCTCGCCCGACGGGCAGAAGGTCTTCGCCGACCTGCTCAAGGATCCGGGGTTCATCTTGAGGGTCATGAACGCGTCGAACGAGTTCGCCGTGACCGCGACGAACCTCCGCAACCCCTTCCAGAGCCCGCTGCGGGCGGTCGACCAGACCGGAGGGGCGATCATCGAGGGCCCGGCGGACCCCGGGCTCGAGGACCGCCTCAAGGAGCTCGAGCGGCGGGTGGATGACCTGTTCAAGGACATCGAGAAGCTCGCGCTCGCCCGCCAGGTCGAGGAGCTGATCGGCAAGTTCACCGAGCTGCGCTCGATCATGGCGGAGTACGGGCAGCACGGGTCGGACGTCGTCAAGAAGAAGATGGAGAAGTGGAACCAGCGCCTGGCGGCGTTCGGTGAGGTCCAGCTCTCCATTCAGCTCCAGATCTACATCAACGAGGGCAACCAGCACCTCCGCGCCATGGCCGACTCGATCAAGCGCGACGAGTACGACGCGGCCCTCGAGCGGTTCGAGCAGATCAAGGAGCTCAAGGACCAGATGTTCAACGAGGAGCGCGAGGTGTTCCACCGGAACGCCGAGGCCCTCTTCCTCCGGGGCAAGGCGCTGGCCGACCGCGCGACCCGCCTCAAGCGGATCGCCGAGTTCGTGCTGGTCGTGAGCGGGATCGTGGTCACGCCGCCCGACAGCGAGGAACGGGACAAGGCCATCATCAACGACACGATCTATCAGGAGGGCGAGACCCTCCTGGACACCGAGTCCGACGAGCCGATCGAGGGGCTCCGTGTCGTGGAGATCTTGCCTAATACCGTGCGCTTCCGTTACGAAGACACGGAGTTCGTGCGGGAGCTTAGGCTTAGGGCGCCTTAACAGGTTCACGTGGGGGAACCGGGGGGCGCGTGCTCCCCGAGCGGGGGGGTCTCGTGGTGGGACCCTTCCGGGTGCTGGGCAGGGGGCTCGGCACAGGCGGGAAAAAAGGGGGAAGGATGAAGACGCGGCTCATCGCGTTCGCGGCCGCCCTGGCGGCGGCCTCGGCGCCGCTGGCGCCGGCGCGCGCCCAGGACGGGGCACCGCCGATCGACCCGTACACCATCGGCCAGGAGCGCGTGCAGCAGAGCATGCGCATCAACGTCGACGTCGAGGACGTGGACCTAGCCGACGTCATGGAGCAGATCGGGCGCCAGGTCGGCAAGAACATCCTGGTCGATCCAACCGTCCACGAGACGGTTCGGGTCTCGCTCCGGGACATCGGCTGGCGGGAAGCGGTCGACGTGATCGCCAAGATGACCCGCTGCGAGGTCGAGGAGGGCGAGGGCGGGATCCTGCTGCTGACGCAGCCGCCGAAGGTGACGATCCAGTTCACCGAGGCGAACATCCGCACGGTCCTGCAGCTCCTCGCCGCGTACAGCGGGAAGAACATCATCATCTCGCAGGACGTCGAGGCCAACGTCACGCTGGACCTCAAGGACGTCCACTGGAACAAGGCGCTGCACGCGATCGTCAAGACCGCTGGTGACTACGAGGTGGTGGAGGACGGCGAGGATCTGATCCGCGTCGTCGACCGCTCCTCGATCCAGCAGCAGCTCTCGACGGTCGTGATGCGCCTCAAGTACGTGCGCCCGCCGGCGATCTACCGCGCGGTCCCGCCGGCGAGCTCGCCCGGCGGCACGCAGGGGGGCGCGGCGAACGCCTCGACCGTGTTCGTGGGCCGCCTCACCAACACGGCGGCCGGCACGGTCGGCGAGACGTTCACCCTGTTCCGCTCGCTCCAGCTCGTGATCCAGGCCTCGGGCATCCCGGGCTCGGCCCTCGAGTACGACGAGCAGACGAACTCGTTCATCGTGACCGCGACGCAGCCGCTCCTGAACCAGCTCGGCGCGATCATCGACAAGGTCGACCGCGAGCCGGCGCAGGTCTTCGCGGAGGTGAAGTTCGTCGCGACCCGCGACAACAACAACCAGAACCGCGGGATCGAGTTCAACGAGGGCAACGCCGAGCGCGGCCTGCGCTGGTCGAACGGCGACCACGGCCCGTTCCCCGACAACCGGCAGCTGCAGGTCCTGATCCCGCCGACGTCGCCGGGCGCCGCGCCCACGATCTCGCCCGAGATCGTGAACGTCGGCGAGTTCCCGTTCCGCATCGGCAACGGCATCGACGCGTTCAGCGACGCCTTCAACCTGCCGGCGATCCTCGACCTCGAGGCGTTCGACGTGGCGATCAACCTGATCGACCGCGACGACCGCAGCCGCGTGATCCAGTCGCCATCGCTGTTCATGCTGGACAACCAGGACGCGGTGATCTTCGTCGGCGACCAGGTGCCCTACGCCACGCTGCGCTCACAGCCGGACGCCAACGGGAACGTGGTCCAGACCCTCGAGGAGGGCGACCGCTCGCCGGTCGCGATCGGCTTCTCGCTGTTCATCCAGCCGCACGTGGTGCCCAACTCGGACCGGATCGCGCTGACCGTGATCCCGCGCGTGAACGACCTCGTGGGCACGACCTCGAGCATCCCGGGCTTCGAGCGTTTCGCGTTCGGCGGCAACCTCGAGCTCAACCTGCCTCGCACGCGTGAGCAGGCGCTGGTGACGCACATCATGCTCGACGACACCAGCACGGCGGTCCTCGGCGGCCTCCTCACCGAGATCGACACCGAGATCATCAAGCGGGTGCCGATCCTCTCGAGCATCCCGATCATCGGGAACCTGTTCACCAACACGCGTGAGACCAAGCGGGTGGAGAACCTGACGATCTTCGTGACGCCGACGATCATCCGTCAGCGGCGCACGCAGGAGTCGATCTTCATCCGCGCCACCCGCCGCCTCGAGGAGACCGACTACTTCTACAAGAAGTACGAGCGGCCGCCGGCCCAGAAGGACGACTAGTCCGCTCCCGCTCGCTCCCCCCACGCGAGCGCATCCGAGCCCCGCGCCGGTCTCCCGGCCGGGGCTCGGTTGTTTGGTTTCGGGGGGCCGGGGCGCCGGGGCCCCGGCTCCGTCCCTCGAGGCTGTCGCATTGAGCCTCGTGCCCGCGCCCGTGCTCGTGACCCGTCTCAGCGCCCCCGCCTGGGCCGAATGCGCAACAGCGTTTCGAAGTTCGCGGGCGAGGAGGAGGGGTCGGCCACGCGCACGGAGGACGGGCGGGGGCACGGGCACGGGCACGAGGGCTGACGCCAAAACGAGGCCCGCGCCGGGTGGATGGACAAGGGCCGCCCGCTCTCGTACAACCTACGCCCACTGGGCGCCCCCCCTCGGGGCCACACGCGGCTGCGCCGAGCGCGCCCTGCCGCAGGCGCCCGCCGCCAGCGGGCTGGAGAGGCACGGAACGCTGCATGGTCAAGCGAATGCTGATCAACGTCGCCGAGGAGGCCGAGGCCCGGCTGGCGGTGGTCGAGGACGACCTCCTCTCGGAGCTCTACGTCGAGCGCACCACCGAGGAGAAGTACCTCGGCAACATCTACAAGGGGCGGATCGCCAACATCGAGCCGAGCATCCAGGCCGCGTTCGTCGACTTCGGGCGCGACGTGAACGGCTTCCTGCACGTCAGCGACGTGATGCCCGCCTACGGCAAGAAGGGCGCGCCCAGCGGCGAGCGGCACGACATCAGCTCCGTGCTCACCAAGGGGCAGGAGGTGCTGGTCCAGATCACCAAGGACCAGATCCGCTCCAAGGTGCCCACGGTCACGACCTACATCAGCCTGCCGGGGCGCTACCTGGTCCTGATGCCCTCGATCAGCAAGTGCGGCGTCTCCAAGAAGATCACGGGGGAGGAGGAGCGGCAGAAGCTCCGCTCGCTGCTCAAGGACCTCAACCCGCCGGCCGGCATGGGCTACATCATTCGGACCGCCGGGATCGACCGCACGCGCGAGGAGCTGGCGCGCGACCTCGACTACCTGCTCAACCTGTGGAAGGCGATCCTGAAGCGGGTCAAGACCCAGGAGTCGCCGGCCACCATCTACAAGGAGACGGACCTCGTCATCCGGTCGATCCGCGACCTGTTCTCGGGCGACATCGACGAGATCGTGGTCGACGACTACGACGTCTACACGCGCGCCAAGGAGTTCTTGCGCGGGGTCATGCCGCGCTACGAGCACACGGTCAAGTACTACCCTGGCCCGACGCCGCTGTTCCACAAGTACCACGTCGAGCAGCAGATCGAGGGGCTGCAGGCGCGCAGGGTGCCGTTGAAGTCGGGCGGGTCGCTGGTGATCGAGCAGACCGAGGCCCTGGTCGCGATCGACGTCAACTCCGGCAAGTTCAAGGGCGAGAAGAACCTCGAGGAGACCGCCTACCGCACCAACCTCGAAGCGGCCGAGGAGATCGCGCGGCAGGTCCGCCTGCGCGACCTCGGCGGCCTGATCGTGTGCGACTTCATCGACATGCGCGAGGCGAAGCACCGCACCTCGATCGAGCGGCGCCTGCGCGCGCATCTGCGCCGCGATCGGGCCAGGGTGCGCGTGGCCCGCATGTCGCGCTTCTCGCTGATCGAGATGACTCGCCAGCGAGTCCGTGAGAGCCTCAAGCGGACCACGTACGACCAGTGCTCGCACTGCGCCGGCACCGGCTACATCAAGTCGGTCGAGTCGGTCTCGCTGCAGGTGATCCGCGAGATGAAGGTCCGCCTGGTGGAGCACCCTCAGCAGGGGCTGACGGCGGTGTGCAGCCCCGACGTGGCCGGTCACCTCACCAAGCGCAAGCAGGCCAACCTCGCGGCGCTCGAGGAGCGCTTCGGGCAGAAGATCCAGGTCGTGGGCTCGCGCGACTACCGGCAGGACGAGTTCAAGTTCACCTAGACGCTCGATCGCGCCCGGAGACTACGATCGCGGCGCTCGCACTCGTTGCCATGCAACGACTTGGGGGCCGTGTGCCCGATTCTGGGCGGAGCCGCCCCTCGCGGCACCCACCGATCGAGCTTCGATGCAAGACACGCCGCGGCGTGCTCGTCTCTCCTGCTGATCGAGGGCCCAGCGCGGCGCGGTGTCGCGCGTCCGACCTCGTGAGGGGACCGCCTGCGGCGGTGTCTTCGCGTCGGGCAGCAGGGAGTGAGTGCCCGTGGAGTGCCCATGGAGTGCCCATGGAGTGCGTTGACCCCTCCCGGCTGGGGCGCTAGCATTCCACCCGCTCCAAACCCCTACACGACCGGCGCCTGACGCCGGGGAGGCAGCCCCTTGCGACCCTGCAGCCGTCCCTCGCGACGCTCGTCGTTCGCCCCTGCGCTCGGTGGCGCCAAGGGCTTCACGCTGATCGAGCTGCTGATCGTGATCGCGATCATCGGCGTCCTCGCGACCCTCCTGCTGGGCGCCCTCAGCGCCGCGCGCCGGCGCACGGCGGTGGCCGTCGCTCGCAGCCAGATCGGGACGATCAAGGCCGCGCTGGCGATGTACGAGGCGGACATGGGCAAGTACCCCCGCCTCCGCAAGCGGATCGCCAGCGGCGGGGGGGGCGGCCCCTCCAGCCCCGGGACGGGGACGGTGTGGGACAGCGATGCGGCGGCCCTCTACGCGGCCTTGCGCAACCGGCCCACCAAGGCCACCGGCGGCGGGCAGAACTCGCCCTACCTGCAGGACTGGCGGATTCAGGACATCGGCTTGGTCGGAAAGAACGAGCTCGAGGTCGACAAGATGGGCGCCATGGGCGGCTTCACGACCGTCCGCAAGCTCACCGAGGACGAGCAGCTCCGGATCGACAAGATCGACTTCCAGAAGCAGCATGCCCCGGACCAGTCGGAGCCGCTCGTGCTGCTCGATCCCTGGGGCAATCCATATCACTACCGCGAGTGGGCCTCGGTGCGGACGTCGACCAAGGACGGGCTGCTGAACTCGCCTCAACCTCGGAAGTCGAGCTCGGACGAGGGGAACGTGGTCAAGTCGGCCAAGGACCAGCCGCACGCGCTCGAGACCTTCGACCTGTGGAGCAACGGGCCCAACGGCGTGAACGAGTGGGGCGATCCGGACTCCGACGACGTGACGAGCTGGGGGAGCGGCCAGTGACCGAGGCCAGGGCATCCACGCGCGCCTTCACCCTCATCGAGATCCTGATCACGATGGGGATCATGATCACCCTCACGGCCCTGATCGCGATGGGGATGGGGGTCGCGAAGGAGAAGGCGCGCCAAAAGGCGACCCGGGCCCTGGTCTCCAAGATCAAGATCGCGCTCGAGGCTTACCACGGCGAGTTCCGGGACTTCCCGCCCGACGGCTACGACCCCGCCGAGCCCACTCCGCTCGGCATGAAGGGCAGCTCCGCCCTGATCTACTTCCTCTGCCGCCCGCTCACCAAGATCATGTACGTGGGCGCCGGCGTCGGAGTGGACGCCGACGACGAGCGCAACCAGGTCAAGAAGCGGGTGGGGCCGTTCCTCGAGCTGACGGGGACGGAGTTCTCGCGACCCGACTTCAACCCGAGCATGACCTTCGAGGGCGAGCGCGGGACGTCGTACTGGGAGACGAAGGGCTACAAGTCCACCGAGATCGTGGACTCGTACGGGCGCCCGCTCTGCTACGACAAGGTCAAGACCAACAAGAAGAAGGAGCACTGGGACCCGAAGCTGTTCCACATGAGCACCAAGGCTCACTCCGACCAGGACTACATCAAGGCGGGGAAGCTCGGGATCATCGTGGAGGACGAGTCGGAGCAGATCGACCCCAACGACCTCGAGGACCACCGACCCGACCCACGCTTCAAGGCCGGGGAGATGGAGATCTGGGTGAAGGCGCTCACGGCGCAGCCTGGCGGCAGCTTCAAGCCCGCAGGGCCCACCACCCACGAGCCCAAGTACGTCGGCGGCTACGACCTCTGGTCGAGCGGGAAGTCCTGGACGGACCCGAAGGACGACATCACCAGCTGGGGAGAGTGACGCGATGCCTCGCCGCGGCTTCACACTCATGGAGCTGATGGTCGTGATCGGGATCATCGTCGTCATGACGGCGCTCTCGATCCCGGCGATCAACAAGTTCCTCGACGGCCAGACGCTCACCCAGGGCGGACGCATCGTGCAGAGCGCGTTCAACGAGGCGCGGCGCGCGGCGATCACCCAGCGCTCGCCCAACTACCTGGTGTTCTTCCGGCAGGAGGACCCCGCCCGGCCCGGCGAGTACCTCTACGGGATGCGGCGTTACCGCGAGCGCGTCGGCTACGAGGTAGACGCGCAGTACCTGCTGCCTGGCACCATGTTCGACATGGAGTCCGGCACGGACGCCGGGCTGCCCACGGGTGTGAACTGCGCCGGCCGGGCCAAGGGCGTCCGCGTCGTCATCTTCGAGGGGCTCCCCGATCAGGACGATTCGAAGCTGTTCCAGACCGGGCGGCGGCCCGATGCTGCTGTCGTCGGCTGGATCAAGTTCGAGCGCGACGGCACGATCACCCTGGAGGGCGAGGGCACGGACCTGCAGTCGCACGTCGCCCCCGCGGCCGTGTTCGACCTCAACGAGGTCGTCGAGCTCGACCAGGAACAATTCGACGCGCTCCCCGCTTCGGTCGACCTGAACCTGCGGGAGTCGGGGACCCATGACGTCGACAAGCGCTGCTTCATCGACATCGACACCAACACCGGGCGCGTGAACTTCCGCGTGCTCCAGGTCATCCCGGCGACGGCCGGCTGAGGGCCGCAGGGCGCCCGAGGAGTAGCGACGTGCGCGTGCTGATCAAGGCGGGGCGGCGGGTCGGCTTCACGATCATCGAGATCCTGATCGCGATCGTGGTGCTCGTGCTCGGGATCACGGGGATCGTGGCGCTGTTCCCCACCGCGATCGACGCGGGGAACAAGACGGTCGAGGACACGTACGCGGCGACGATCACCCAGAGCGTGGTCGACGCGATCGCGGTCGGTCTGCGGGAGAGTCGCTACACCTGGCGCTCCGGCCCGGGCGGCGGCGAGGACCGGGTCTGGACGTACTTCGTGTTCAACCATGACGGCGTGGTCGATCCGCCGCCCGGCGAGCCGGAGGACTTCGAGGAGGGCCGCGCCAGCACCGCGAACGGCACCGTCAAGGACAACATCTGGCAGCGGGACTACTGCGTGATCCTGCCGCAGTCGAAGAGCAACCCCGACACCAACACCAAGTCCGCCGACGAGCCGTTCTTCGTCTACCCGGTCCCGGCGATCGAGGAGTCCACCACCCCGCATCTCAGCATCGACCAGCGGCACCCCAACAAGCTGCGCAGCCCGTCGACCCTCATCGACAACTTCGACCTCGACAAGTTCGGCGCCGTGACCGCCGACGGTACTCGGGAGCTGTGGCTCCCGGACGTGTACCAGCTCGGGCGGTACCGGGGCTCCTACGGCGACCTGCCGGCGGGGGTCGTCGCGGGCGAGATCCGGATGGAGTACCGCGGGGGCGACCTCGCGGCCGTCTCGGGCGGCGGGACCATGACCAAGGACGGCAGCACCGTCGAGAGCATCGCGCTCGACCCCTACCCGACCTACTCGTTCTGCTTCGCGATCAAGCGGGCGCGGGTGGACACTCGGGGTCCGGGGGGCGCGGCCACTCCCGATGGTGTCGTCGACGCCAACGACCCGTTCTCGAACAGCCTCTACGAGCTGCGGGTGATGATCTTCAAGAACTTCGACGAGGACGAGGCCAAGACCATCGTCCCGGGCAGCGGCACGACGGGCGAAGGCGACGTCTTGCCGCGCACCCACGTGCCGATCCGCACGTTCATCACGCTGATCTCGATCTGATTCGACCCGTCCCCGCCTGCGCGCCGCGCGGCGGCACGACGCGGTCGGGCCCGCGAGGCCCGGAGGCCCCCCTTGAGCTCCCCCCGCCCGCACGCGCGCGCGCGCCAGCTCGGCTTCACGCTGATCGAGCTCCTCGTCGCGATCACGCTGATGGTGATCCTCACGGGCAGCGTGACGTTCATCTTCATCCAGGCGCAGGAGATCTTCGTCACGGTCGACGCCAAGGTGCAGGTGTACCAGTACGCCCGCTACGCGTTCGACCAGATGGAGCGCGACCTCTCCAACGTCGTCCGGACGCGCAACCAGAACTTCTTCAACGACCAGCTCTCGGTGATGAACCCGGGCAACTACGACAAGGGCGAGGAGGCGCAGATCGTCGGCACCGCCAACCGGGACGGCGACCCGGACGGTGATCGGATCTACAACTTCGCCTTCACCGTGCGGCAGCCCGAGGCCTACTTCGACGACCGCGGCACCCCGCACCGGCGCGACTCGATCTTCTTCAAGACCGTGACCAGCAGCGGCGGCAAGACGGCCGCCACGCTGGTGGAGTACGCGCTGATCGACACGACCAAGGAGCGCCCCAAGATGGTCAAGCGCACCTGGCGCGTGACCGGGGTCGACGCGAGCAACCCGCTCCGGCCGCGGTACGAGATCAACGGCGGTCAGCTGCCGCCCGAGCAGGACCTGTGCCTGTACTGCGTGGACTCCTTGTTCGAGGTGTTCGTCCAGAACAAGCGGCGCTCGGACGCGGGCGGGTTCTATCAGGTGCACGACCTCACGCAGCCCGACGCGGAGGGCAAGTTCGGCCCGCCCATCGCCGCGCATGGCCAGCGGGCCTTCGAGCCGCTCCACAACTACTGGTCGGGCGCGCACCGCATGATCCAGTGCGTGTACGACATCGATCATGACGACGCGGGCTTGGGCGACGACATCGGCGTGATCGAGAAGGACCCCAAGACCGGCACCTACGACCTGTTCCGCACCAACCGGGGGTTCATGTTCCCCATGCTCGACGTGGGCGACGAGCTCCTGTTCTACCTCGACGCGCGCAGCGAGCTCACCAAGTCGTACGAGATCAAGATCAAGGGGTTCGAGCAGTCCAACGGCAAGCCCTGGGAGCCGCACCTCCCCGCGAGCGAGCTGCGGATCCGGCTCGAGCACGGGGTCGAGCCTCCTAGCGGGGCCGGCAACTCGCTCAAGGTGACCTACCGCGCCGGCTGGGTCCCGCCCGCCCTGCGCGTCACGCTCAGGATCAAGGACGCCAAGTCGAAGGAGATCCGCAGCGTCGGGCGCACCTTCAAGATCATGAACTGAGTTTCGGACGCGCAGCCGTGCCTCGCGGAGCGCGGCACGGC
>CAZMSZ010000072.1:0-1220 GCA_964569055.1 uncultured Planctomycetota bacterium
CTCCGCGGGCAGGGCTACAATGGGCCCTCTCCGGAGGAGCCCATGAAGCCCGCACGCCCCGTGTACCTCGCCGGCGCGGCGATCACGCCGTTCATCGGCAAGTTCCACCCCGACTTCATCTGGAAGGGGCACCCCGAGCTCGGCAAGCGCGACAACCCCGGCCTCGAGGACTACGTGCGCGAGGCCGCCCTGGGCGCCCTCGCCGACGCGGGGCTCGCGCCCAAGGACGTCCAGAAGGGTTACGTCGGCAACTTCGTCGGCGAGCTGTTCTGCAACCAGGGCCACCTCGGGGCGGTGCTCGCCTCCGCCCACCGCGACCTTGCCGGCAAGGCGTTCACCCGGGTCGAGGGGGCCTGCGCCAGCGGCGCGCTGGGGCTCGCGGCCGGCGCCGACGCGGTGGCGGCCGGCGCCGACGTGGTGCTGGTGGTGGGCGCCGAGGTCCAGAACACGCAGAACGCCAAGGTCGGGGCCGACTACCTGGCCCGGGCCGCGCACTACCGCACCCAGCGCGCCATCGACCCGTTCACGTTCCCCGCCCTGTTCGCCCGCAGGACCAAGGCCTACACCGAGGCGTTCGGGATCGAGCCCGTCGACATCGCCAAGGTGGTGGTGAACGCCTACGCCAACGCGGCCAAGAACGAGAAGGCCCACATGAAGGCCGTCTCCATGCCGCTCGAGCGCGCCAGCGAGCCGAGCGAGAAGAACCCCACCTTCCTCGACAACGAGGAGCTGCGCCCCTACCTCAAGATCTCGGACTGCTCGCAGGTCTCCGACGGCGGGGCGGCGGTGGTGCTCGTCAGCGAGGAGGGCCTGCGCCGCGCCGGCAAGACGCCGGCCGACGCCATCCGGCTGCTCGCCTACGGCCACGCCACCGGCCCGATCGAGGGGCCCGAGGACCTGACCGAGATGGAGGTCACCCGCGCGGCCGGCCAGGAGGCGTTCCGCGACGCCGGCCTCGCTCCGAGCGACGTGCAGGTGGCCGAGGTCCACGACTGCTTCGCGATCGCGCAGATCCTCGCCATGGAGGCGCTCGGCTTCGCCCCGCGCGGGCAGGCCAAGCGCGAGCTGATCGATAGCGGCGCCATGGCGATCGGCGGGCGGATCCCGGTCAACACCGGCGGCGGGCTGATGGCGTTCGGCCACCCGGTGGGGGCCACCGGCGTCAAGCAGGCGGCCGAGCTCTACCGCCAGCTCCTCGGGCGCTGCGGCGCCTACCAGGT
>CAZMSZ010000072.1:1320-3002 GCA_964569055.1 uncultured Planctomycetota bacterium
GGGCCCGACTGGGTGGTCGTGATCCCCAACGCGCGCGCCGCCAAGCCCGATCTGCTGCAGGCTGCCTTGCAGCCGCTGTCCGAGCATCGACGCGCTGGGGGGCTGCGAACCGGCTCCATCATGGCTCCTGCGACGACCCCTGAGCAGCGCGAGGTGGTGCGGGGGGACCTGGCGAAGATGCGTCCCCGCTTCGTGCTCCTGGTCGGCGACGTCGACGTGCTGCCCGCGTTCGACGTCACGCACCCGGGCTCTCAGGAGGCGGTCACGACCGACCGCCCGTGGGGCGACTTCGACGACGACGGCTTCCCCGAGGCCGCCGTCGGGCGCATCCCGACCAGCGACCCCGCGCTCGTCGCGCGCGTGGTGGAGCGGATCATCAACTACGAGACCAGCCGCGACGCCGGCCCCTGGCGGCGCGAGTGCGCGCTGGTCGCGGGCGAGGCCCGCTACTCGCCCCAGCTCGACGCGGTGATCGAGCAGCTGTTCGCGCGGGTGGTCACCGAGGAGATCGCGCCCGGCTACGCGGTCGACCTCACCTACGCCAACCCGCGCTCGCGCTACTGCTACCCGCCGGCCCGCTTCTCCGAGCGCGTCGTCGGCCGGTTCAACGAGGGCGCGCTGGTCTACGCCTACGTGGGCCACGGGGCCGAGCGCAGCGTGGACGACCTGCACCTCGTCGGCCCCGAGGGCGGCCGGCCCAAGCGCTTCCCGGTGCTCGGGGTCGAGCAGGTGGGCGGCCTGGCCGCCGACGGCCGCCCGCCGATCATGGCCGCGATCGCCTGCTGGACCGGGCGATTCGAGGCGAAGCAGCCGTGCATCGGCGAGGAGCTGCTCCTGGCCGAGGGCGGCCCCGTCGCGTTCTACGGCGCCACCCGGATCTCGCACCCCGTCCACAACGCGCTGCTCGCCAAGGCGATCGTGGGCCAGCTCCTGGCCGGCACCGGCGAGGTCCGCCTCGGCGAGGCGCTCGACCGGGCCGAGCGGATCATGGTCTCGGGCCCCCAGACGGCCACGGCCAGCGTCGACCCGATCCGGCTGCAGATCCTGACCATGGCCCGCGCGTTCCTCGGCGGCGAGGCGATCGACGTCGAGTTCCCCCGCCACGTCGACATGTACAACCTGCTCGGCGACCCCGCCCTGGTCGTGGCGCGCCCCGAGGGCGAGGTCGCGCTCGACCTGCCCGCCCAGGCCACCGCCGGCGCGCCGCTCACCGTGCGCGGCCGCGTGGCGGCGGGGAGCGCCCGGGCGGTGACGGTCACGCTCGAGACCGAGCGCGGCACGAGCGCCCGCCGGGACGCGCCCGCGGGCGAGACGCCGGTCGAGGCCTACGCGCGCGCCAACGACCGGGTGGTGTGGACCGAGCTCGCCTCGGTGAACGCGGCCGGCGAGTTCGAGGTCGCCCTCCCGCTGCCGCGCGCCCTCGCCGCCGGGAAGTACGTCGTGACCGCCTTCGCCCAGGGCGAGGGCGCCTGCGCCCTCGGCGCGGGCAAGGTGCAGATCGCCGCGGCGGCCGACTACGACCCGTTCGAGGAGGAGGAGGGCTGGTCGGAGGACTGAGCCCAGCCCTCCGAACGGATCCCGAATCTTTTGTCGGTCCTACCGGGTAGGCTCCGCTCCGCTGCGCGACGAGGCGCAGGGAGGAGCGGTATGATCCATGGTGAGATCGAGAGGGACGTCGTGGC
>CAZMSZ010000072.1:3102-24540 GCA_964569055.1 uncultured Planctomycetota bacterium
CCGCGCTCCTACAGCCCGGGCGACACCCTGGAGAGCCCTGCCCTCCTGCCCGGGTTCGCGCTCTCGCTCGACGAGCTCTTTCCCGTCCAGCCCGATTAACCCGCCCCGCTCGAGGCCACAGGCCGCGCCGCGCCGAACAGGGCGGCCTGCTCCGCCCACAGGCGGGTGACCACCGTCTCCTCCACCAGCTCCACGTCGCGGCGGCGCACCGGCTCGTCGCGCCCGAGCGGGCGCACCAGGCGCGCGCAGTGGGCGAGGCCGATCGGGAGCAGGTCCTCGGCCGCGGCGTCCGCCGCGCTCACCAGCTCGCCGTACAGGTCGAACCCGCCGATTCCGTCCAGCCTGCGGCCCGCCTCGAGGTCGCGCTTGGCGAAGCTCGCCACCTCGGCCGCGGCGGCGGCCGCGCGCGGCGCGATCACCGGCGCACCATACAGCGCGGCCTCGGCGATCGAGGGCACCGCCTCGAGCTGGCACAGCACGTGGGGGCTGAAGAACAGGTAGTAGGGGCCCTGGCCCATCTTGAGGTAGCGCAGCTCGCCTTGGATCCAGGGGTCCTCGCTGTAGCCGACCACGAACACGCCCACCGGGATCCCCAGCGTGTACTCCACCAGCCGCTCGCCTCGCCGCAGCACCCCGGCCGCGGCCAGGTCGGCCAGGAGCGTGCCCTGCGTGGTCGTGACCCCGCTCATGCCCCAGCGCGCGGGGAGCATGCCGTTGGCGTTGGCGAGCAGGCACATCTCGAACGAGAGCTTGGTCCCGTCGGCGGCGGCCACCGCGATCCAGGGCTTGATCGGGTTCTCGCGGCAGTAGGCGGCCTGCGTGTTGGGCGTGGCGTAGCGCTTCATGACGCCCTTGCAGTTCCCCGCCAGCACCGGCTCGAACCCCGCCAGCTCGGCCCACTCGACCATGCGCTGCAGGATCCCGGGCTGGTCGCCGTCCATGTCGCTGTAGACCACCCCCGCCTGCGCGGCGCGCGCCGCGAGGAGCGGGCCCACGGTGGCCTGCGTCTCGGGGTTGGCGGCCACCACGTGCTTGCCCGCCGCGATCGCCTCGAGCGCTCGCTCCGCCCCGACCTCGAGGTCGCCCGTGGTCTCGCTGACCACCTCGATCGAATCGAGCCGCGCCGGGAGCGAGAGGTCGGTGGTCACCACCGCCCGGCCGGCGGCGATCGCGTCGGCGGCGACGCGCTGCTGCTCGGTCCTCACGATGTCCGAGGGCGCGACCCCCGCCCGCCGCAGGGCGGCGATCGCCCGCTCGGGCGTGCGGTTGGCGACGACCGCCGCGCGCACCCCGGGCGCGCGCACGAGCTGGCGCACCACGCCCGAGCCGAAGAAGCCGCAGCCGATCACGCCCACCAGGAGCGGGCGCCCGGCGCGCTCGCGCGCCTGGAGGTCACGGGAGAGGTGCATGGGTCCGCCTCGCTCGGATCAGCTCGGGTAGTCGGGCCAGGCCTGGTCGCGGGCCGAGATCACCGTGGGCGGCTCGGGCCACTCGATCGCGAAGCCGGGGTCGTCCCAGCGCACGCCGCTGGCCGCCTGGGGCGCGTACGGCGCGCTGATCAGGTACAGCACGTCGACGTCGTCGCCGAGGGTCAGGAACCCGTGCGCGCAGCCGCGCGGGACGTAGACCTGCCGCCGGTTGGCCCGCGACAGCTCCACCGCCACCCAGCGGCCGCAGGCCGGCGAGTCGGCGCGCAGGTCGAGGATCACGTCGTAGATCGCGCCCGCGGCGCACCACACCAGCTTGTCCTCGGCGTGCTCACCCCGCTGGAAGTGGAGCCCCCGCAGGGTCCCGCGCCGGCGGTTGTGCGAGCGGCTGCACTGCGGGAACCGCCCGCTCAGCCCGGCCCGGGCGAGCTCCTCCTCGCAGTGGAGCCGGGCGAAGGAGCCCCGCTCGTCGCGGTGCTCCTCGGGCTCGATCAGGTAGGCGCCAGGCACCTCGAGCGAGCGCAAGCGCATGAGCGATCCTCCGGCGCGCGCCCGAGCACCGCCCGGGCCAGCGGTGTCACCCGCTCCGACGGGAGCCTGCGCCGGCGGCGCCGCCCGCCGAGCGCGCCATTCCGAGCAGCCGCCGCGCGAACCTGCGCGGGTCGCCTCGATCCCGCCCCGGGGCGCCAGGGTTGAGGACGTTCCCGCATCGGATACCCTGACGCCTGCGCAGGCGCTGTTTCGCGCCGGGCGGGGGAGCGTACGCGTCCATGCTGGGGCTCAAGGCGGGTCAACCCATCTTCACGGTCAACGGGGTCTCGCGCCGGTTCGGCGACCGCGAGATCCTCAAGGACGTCACGTTCAGCCTCTACCCGGGCGACCGCGTCGGCGTGGTCGGGATCAACGGCGCGGGCAAGTCCACCCTCATGAAGATCCTCTCGGGGGAGGACCCCGAGTTCGAGGGGGTGGCCGTCCCGGTGCGCGGGCTGTCGGTGGGCTACGTCCCGCAGGAGCCGCGGCTCGACCTCGACAAGACGGTGCTCGAGAACGTGGAGGAGGGCGTCGCCCACATCCGCGCGCTGATGCGCCGCAACGAGGAGATCAACGAGGCCTACGGCGACCCGGCGGTCTACGAGGACCCCGACAAGATCACCGAGCTCGGCGTCGAGCAGGCCGAGCTGACCGAGCAGCTCGAGTTCTATGGCGCCCACGACCCCGACAAGTTCCAGAACTCGATCGAGGCGGCCATGGACGCGCTCCGCCTCCCGCCGCCCGACCGCCTCACGCGCGTGCTCTCGGGCGGGGAGAAGCGGCGCGTCTCGCTCTGCCAGACGCTGCTGCGCCACCCCGACCTGTTGATCCTCGACGAGCCCACCAACCACCTCGACGCCGAGACGGTGCTCTGGCTGGAGAACTTCCTCGCCGGCTACAACGGCGCCTACATCCTGGTCACGCACGACCGCTACTTCCTCGACCGCGTCGCCAACCGCATGCTCGAGGTCGACCACGGCCGGATCCGCTCCTACAAGGGCAACTACTCGGACTACCTCGAGCAGAAGCAGAAGCAGAAGGACGTGCAGGACCGAGCCGACGCCAACCTGCTCAAGACGCTCGAGCGCGAGCTGGAGTGGATCCGCTCGACCCCGGCCGCCCGCCGCAAGAAGTCCAAGGCGCGGATCACCGCCTTCTCCCGCCTGGTGGAGGAGGCCGAGCAGATCGACCGGCCCCTGGAGATGGAGCTGCGCCTGCCGTTCGGTCCGCGCCTGGGCGCCAAGGTGCTCGAGCTGCGCGGGCTGTCGAAGCGCTACGGCGAGAAGGTGCTCCTCGACGACTTCAGCTTCGAGATGCCGCCGGGCGCGATCGTGGGCGTGACCGGGGCCAACGGCCTGGGCAAGACCACGCTGATCAAGATGATCCTCGGCCTCGAGAAGCCCGACTCGGGCGAGATCGAGCTCGGGCAGAACACCAAGATCTGCTACGTCGACCAGACCCGCGACACGCTCGACGCCGACAAGACCGTGTTCGAGGAGGTCTCCGAGGGGAGCGAGTTCCTCAGCTACGGCGACAGGAAGCTGTCGATCCGCCACTACCTGGCCCGGTTCCTGTTCTCGGGCTCGATCCAGCAGACCCGGGTGGGGCAGCTCTCGGGCGGCGAGCGCAACCGCGTCCAGCTCGCCAAGTTCCTCCGCCACCCCTCGAACCTGATCATCCTCGACGAGCCGACCAACGACCTCGACCTCGTCACCCTGCGGATCCTCGAGGAGGCGCTGGTCGGCTTCCCGGGCTGCGCGATCGTGATCACCCACGACCGCTACTTCCTCGACCGGGTCGCGACCCACATCGTGGCGTTCGAGGGCGACGCGCAGGTCTACGTGTGCTACGGCTCGTGGGAGACGTACCTCGAGCGCAAGCGCGAGCGCGACGCCGCGGAGGGGCGGAGCGGCCCCTCGCAGAAGTTCAAGCACCGCAAGATCGCGACCTGATCCGCACCGCAGGAGGTGCCCCATGGCCGTCGCCCGCGTGACCGAGATCGTGGCCTCGTCGAACCAGAGCTTCCAGGACGCCGTGCAGCAGGGCGTCGAGCGCGCCGCCCGCACCCTGCGCGGCATGACCGGGCTCAAGGTGCTCGAGCAGAAGGCCAAGATCGTGGACGGACGGATCACCGAGTACCGGGTCCACCTCTCGATCACCTTCGTCCTCGACGAGTAGCCCATGACCGGCTTCTTCCGCTGGCGGCCCCATCCCTGGCACGGGATCTCGCCCGGGCCCGACGTCCCGCGCGTCGTGCACGCCTACATCGAGATCACCCCGTTCGACGCCATGAAGTACGAGGTCGACAAGGAGACCGGCTACCTGCGCGTCGACCGCCCGCAGCGCTACTCCTCCCAGCCGCCGACGCTGTACGGGTTCATCCCCCAGACCTACTGCGGGGAGCGCGTGCGCGCGCTCACGCCGGGCGCCGAGCGCGGCGACGGCGACCCCATGGACATCTGCGTGCTGAGCGAGCGCCCGATCTCGCGCGCCGAGGTGCTCCTCAACGCGCGCGTGGTCGGCGGCATGCGGATCGTCGACCACGGCGAGGCCGACGACAAGATCGTGGCCGTGCTCGAGAACGACGACGTGTTCGGCGGCGCCCGCGCGCTCGAGGACCTGCCGGGCGCCACGGTCGAGCGCCTGCGCCACTACTTCACGACGTACAAGCAGAAGCCCGGGGCGGACACGCCGACGATCCAGTGGGCCGGCAGCTACGGCGCCGAGGACGCGCAGCGCGTGATCGAGGCCGCCCTCGAGGACTACGCCGAGACGTTCGCCCGGGTCAGCCCGTAGCGCCGCGAGCGCCGCGCCCACGGACCTCCTCGCGAGCCTTTCAGGCAGCGCTGTCGTGAGCCGGGGCTGAGCCGATCGGGCTTCGAAGGCACGCCGCCACGGCGCTTCGGTCGGGCACGGGGGCTGCGCCCCGCCCGCCATGCGCGCCACCTTGCTGCTCGCCGGAGTCCTCGTCGGCGCCACGTCCGCGCCCGCCTCCGCTCAGCCCGCCCCCGGCGAGTACGCCCTGTGGGGGCCCGAGTCCCAGGCCGGCCTCGAGGTGCACGCGGGGCCGGGCGGGCCCGAGCTGGTGCGGCGCGAGCGGGTGCTGGGCTGGACGGCGCCCCGGCTGTGGCGGTCCACCTCGGCGGCCGCGCGCGGCGACCGGCTGGAGGTGGTCTACGCGATCGACGCCTCCTACGCCCCGGGGCTGAGCGGGTCGCTCGAGCGGCGCCGCCGCGAGTGGGCCGAGGTCCGCCTGCGCGCCACCTACCGCCTGAGCGAGGGGGTCCTCCACGAGCTCGTCCGCGACCCCTCGCCGGAGCGCCGCTGGGGCTGGGCGACGCTGCGCACGCAGGGACGAGCGGTGGTGTGCCCCGACCCCCATGGGCTGACGCGGGTCGCGATCCACGGCGCGCCCGAGGACCGGGTCGACGTCGTGCTGATCTCCGAGGGCTTCACCGCCCGTCGGCTCCGCGACTTCCGCTTCCAGGCCACGCAGGTGATCGCGGCCCTCCGCGCGACGCGCCCCTTCCGGGAGTACTGGCGCTACCTCAACGTGTACGTGCTCGAGCGAGCGGCCGCGCGCCCGGGCCTGCGCGAGACGCCCGCAGGGACGGCGCTGGGCACCACGATCCCGGGCGGCGAAGCCTTCGAGCACCTGCCGCGGATCGACTCGGGGCGCGCCCGCGCCGTCGCGCGCGAGGCGATCGGCGCCGAGCCGGACGTGGTGGTCCTGCTCACCTGGGCCAAGATGCGCTCGGTCTCGGACACGCCCGCGCGCGTGGTGGCGGTCGAGGCGCGGACCGTGGGCACGATCGCGCCCCTGGTGACGCTCCACGAGCTGGGTCACGCCCTGGGCGACCTCGACGACGAGTACGAGGAGCTCGAGCCGGGGCTCCTCGACTGCGAGCTCGTCGAGACGATCGACGCGCTGGGCGGGTTCGACCGCCCCAACGTCACCACCCACACCGACCGCGAGCGGATCCCCTGGGCCCACTGGGTACGGCCGCGCACCCCGCTCCCGACCCCGCCCGATAGCGACGCGGTGGGGCTGTTCGAGGGCGCCAACCGGCGCAACGCGGTGTGGTTCCGCCCGACCGCCAACTGCCGCATGCGCCAGCGGCAGCACCCGTTCTGCCCGGTGTGCGTCGAGGCGCTCGTGCTCGGGCTGTCCGAGCTGAGCTACCCGCTGCGCGCCCGCGCGCGCCGCGTCGACCGGGAGGCCTGGCGGCTCGAGGTGCGGACGGCGGTCCCCGGCCGCCCCGAGATCACGTGGTACCTCGACGGGCGGCCGATCGCGGAGGGGCCCACCTTCGTCGCCCGCGCCGAGCACGCCAGCTACGAGGGCGCGCGGCTCGCGTGCCACGTGGTCGATCGGACCGCGCTAGTCCGGCGCGACGACCGCGGCCTGACACGGTTCGGCGTCGCGTTCCGCCTCGAGCACGGCGGCCTGTTCGGCGGCGGGCTGGTGGTCCGCGGCCCGTATCGGCTGGCGCCAGGCGAGCCCGCGCGCCGCCTCCGGCGCGGACCGCCCACGACGCTCGGCGCACCCTGGTAGCCCGCGCCGGTCCGGCCCTCCGCGCCGCCGCAAGAGGCGACACACGGAGCTCCTGACATCTCCCCTCGTCTCCGAGCTCTCGCGAAGGAGCAGCGCTGCCGGCGACAGCCGGGCAGCACCTCGCCGCGCGGATGCTCGCTCCCACAGGCGAAGGAGCTCTCTGCGACGCTGCGCCTCTGCGTCCCCTTCCGGAGCTCTCGCGAAGGAGCAGCGCTGCCGGCGACAGCCGATCAGCGCGTCTCGCCGCGTCGGATCGCGATCGGCTCCGGGCCTCGCCGACCGCCCCGAGGTGCTGAGCCGGCTCGCGCAAGGGCAAGAGCAGGGCCCTCCAAGGGGGACGGGGTTCGCCCGAGCGGCGGAACCTGTTAGAACGGCACCCAGGCCGCGCACCGGCCCGGGAGGCGACATGAGGCACGCGGGACGCTCGCTCGCCGGCGCGTTGCTGGCGCTCCTGCTCGCGCCGGTCGCTTCTTGGGCGCAGCCGGTCCCGGTCGGGCCGGACCTCGACCGCCCGCCGGGGACCCGCACCCGAACCGCCGAGGAGGCGCGGCGCTACTCCACGGGGCCCGACGAGCTGCAGCCGGCGATCGAGCGGCCGCCGGGGTTCCGCGAGCTCGGCGCGGCCGAGGCCGAGGCCATGCTCCGCGAGCTGCGCGAGGCGCTGAGCGAGGAGCGCTCGCTCGAGTCGCTCCGGCCCGGGCTCGAGGACTACCGCGCCGTCATGGCGCGCCTCGAGCGGGCCGTGGCGGCCAGCGGCGGCGCGCTCCGGCTCGAGACGATCGGCACGGTCCACGGCCTGCCCGTGAAGGCGGTCCGCGCGGTGGGCGCGCCGCCCGCGCCCGACGGCGGGATTCGGCCGCGGGTCTTGATCCTGGGCGGGGTCCACGCGGGCACCGAGAAGGCGGGCTTCGAGTCGGCCACCCGGTTCGTGGAGGCGGCCGCCAAGGACCCCGCGCTGCGCGCCCGGTTCGACCTCACCTTCGTGCCGCTGGTCAACCCGACGGCGCTGGTGCTCGGCACGCGCGAGAACGCGCGCGGCGTCGACATCAACCGCACGTTCGAGGAGGGGCGGACCCAGCCCGAGTCGCGCGTCCTCATGGAGTGGAGCCGCGGCAAGACGTTCGACATGGCGCTCGACCTGCACACCGCCGGCGACCCCGGCCGCGACGGGTTCTTCTTGATCCGGGCCAAGCCCGACGGTGGGCTGGGGGCCCGCATGATGAGCGCGCTCCCCTCGGCGGCGCTCCTCGACGCGCCCGGCGCGCCCGGCGAGGCGCGGGTCGGGCCGTATCTGCTGTATGGCGTCGGCCTGTCGGAGATCGAGTCGATCCGCGGCACGACCATGGACCTGTTGGTCCGGGCCGGGACGCCCTACGCCTACGTGTTCGAGGCCCCGACCCGCGCCGACCCCAAGGTGCAGGTCGACCTCACCCTGCGCTTCCTCCGCTCCGCCCTGCACAACGCGCGGGCGTACGGCCGGTTCGAGCGGCCCGCCCTGGCGCGCGAGGAGGCGCGGCCCGAGGAGGCGCGCGCGGAGCGCGGACCGGCAGAGCCCGCGCGCGCAGCGGAGCCCGCCGCGCCGGAGGTCGATCCCGCGCTGCTCGACCCCTACCGCCGCGCCGACGGGACGCTCGACTGGGGTCGCCTGACCCGCGCGCGCGTGCTCCCCGAGGTGGGCGGCCTGGCGCACTTCGGCCTGGCGCTGTTCCTCAAGGAGGTCGCGGTGGTCGCCGCGACCGGCGACCGGGTGCGGATCGAGGAGTTCTTCGACGGCCTGCTCACGACCGACTTCTACGCGCAGTACGGGCTGTTCGTGGCCGGCGCGCGCGTGGGCGAGGTGGCCTACGTCAAGACGCTGCAGCGCTACGTCCGCCCGCGCTTCGTCAACGGGCTCCTCAAGACGAACCTGGCCCTGGCGGCGGGCCTCGCCCTGCCGAGCATCGTGGACGGCAGCTTCACCGGCCGCTCGTTCGCGATCTCGCTCGCCTCGCTCGGCCTCTCGACCGCGGCGGTGCGCACCGGCGTGGCCGGGATCCGCTGGGTGGTCGAGCTGAAGCAGGCGCGGCGGGCGGGGCTGCTGGCCCGGATCGGCGCCAGCCGCTTCGCGCGCGCCGGCGGCTGGTTCTACACGGCGGCGGAGCTGGCGGTCGTGTTGTACCTCGCCGAGGAGCTCGAACAGCTCGCCGACGAGCGGCTGGCCCTGGCGGAGTCGCGCGCGGCGGTCGCCGCCGCGGCGCGCGCGCTGATCGCCGCCGCCAACGACCCGGCCGCCACGCCCGAGGCGCTCCGCGCGCAGGCGGCGCGTCACGCCGCGGCCTGGGCGGAGCACCGCAACTTCCTCTACGCGCCGCTCCAGCGCGACGAGGCGCTCCTGGCGGCCCGCCTGGAGCGGCTGGCGGATCGGGCCAAGGTCCTGGGCGACGAGCGGGCCGCGGCCCTCGCGCGGCTCGCCGATCACCCCGCCCTGCGGGCCAACGTCGAGCGCCGCCACGGCTCGCTCGAGGCCTACGCCGCCGCCCGCGCGAGCGCGGACGAAGCCGAGCTCCAAGGCGACCTCGAGGGGGCGCTCGCCGCCTACGAGCGTGACCGCGCCGCCCACCTGGCGGAGATCTACGGCGAGGGTCGGCGGGAGACGCCGCTCCTGGCCGTGGTCGAGCACCGCGACTGGCTGCTCGCCGGCGGCGCGGCCGGCGCCCCGGGCGACCCGTACGGCGAGCGGGCCGACCTGTTCGCGCGCTGGGGACGCAGCCGGGCCCGCGGCCACCTCGACGACGCGCTGGGAGCCGCGTCGCGCAACCGGCTGCAGGCCTACGACGACGAGCGCGAGCTGCTGAGCGCCTTGGCGCGCGGCCAGCGGGCGCGCGGCCGCGGCGACCTCGCGCAGGTCCTCGAGGACGCCGCCGCGCGCGCGAGCGCCGTGCAGGAGGCCGACCGCCGCCTGTTCGACGAGACGACCCGCGAGGGGCTGATCGACCGGCTCCGGGAGGCGGCGCCCGCGGGGCGTTGACCGACGTCGAGCGCGCGCCGCCAATGGCGCGTGCGCCGCGGAGCGGGCATGCTCCCCCCGTGGACGCGCGGCGACGGGAGCTGGAGCGAGCGGGGGCGAGCGGCGACCTCGACGCGGCGAGTCGCCTGCTGATCGAGCGGCTCCGCGCCGAGGAGCTGGCTCCCGAGGCGCTCGAGCTGGCGGCGCTGTGCGGCGACGCGGCGGCCGCCCGGCTGACGAGCCTCTCGCCGCCCGCCGACAGCGAGGCCTGGTTCGAGCTGCTCGTCGCTCGTGGGCCGAGCGTCGCCGCCCGCGCCGCGCTCCTCGCGGCCGGGAACATCGAGCTGCGCCTGTACGGCTCGAACGCCCGCTTCGACGGCCCCGACGACGCGCTCCTGCTCGTGCTCGAGCGGCTGGCGGCCTTCCTGCGCCAGCCCGGCGACGAGCGGCGGGCGTCCCTCCGTGAGGCGGTCGCCGCCGTCGACCCGGAGGGCGCGGTCCATCCTTGGGGGATCCGCGCGGCGCTCACGGCCAGCGTTCACGCCGCGCTCGTGGTGTGCGAGCCGGACTACGCGCTGGCCCACCTGCGCGAGGTCGTCACGACGGCCTGCGGCGGCGTGCTCGGCGCCGAGCTGACGCCCGTGCGTCGCGCGGTCGACCAGGCGCTCGTCGCCTGGGCCCTGGAGGGCGAGGACCCGGCCGCGTCCTACGCCCGGCGCGGCGAGCGGCTGGGGCGGGTGCACGGCCTGGTGCGCGGGCTGGCCCCGCTCCGGGACGGCCGCCTGGTGGTGGCCTCGAGCGACCGCCGCCTGGCCACGCTCGAGCTCGCCTCGGGACGCCCGCTCGAGCCGGCGGCCCGCCTCGCCCACGACCCCTACGCCCTCGCCGTGGACCCCGGCGAGGAGCGCCTCGCGGTCGGCGACGCCCAGGGCGAGGTGACCGTGTGGCGCGCCGCCGACCTCGCGCTCGTGGCGGGCTTCGCGACCGGCGAGGCGGTCCACCAGCTCGCCCTCCTCGACGGTGACCGCCTGCTCGTGGTGAACGGCGCGGGGGTCGCCGTGTGGAGCGCGGCCGGCGCCCGCCTGGAGCAGGTCCCCGCCGAGCCGGGCGCGCGCGGGCTGGCGCTCCTCCCCTCGGGCCTCGCCGCGTGCGGCGGGCCCGACGGGCGTCCGCTCCGGTTCGACCCTCGCGTCCCCCACGACCGCGTGCAGCTCGGCGCGAGCGAGGACGGCGGCGCGGCGATCACCGACCTCGTCGCCGCGGGCGCGCGCCTGATCTCGATCCATGTCGACGGCGGGATCGGGGTGTGGGACCCCGCCAGCGGCGCGGCGCTGGGGAGGGCCCCCGGCGCGGGTCAGCAGGTGTACGGCGCCGCCGCGTCCCCCGACGGGGCTCGGCTCGCGCTCGCTGGGGCGGACGGGGCCGTGCGCGTGCTGGAGATCGCCGCGCCCGCCGGCGCGCAGGGCTCGCTGACGCTGCGCGAGCTCGCCACCTGGCAGACCCCCGGGGTGCTGCTCGCGGCCGCCTTCAGCTCGGATGGCGCGCTCGTCCTCTCGGGCGCGCGCAGCGGCGCGATCCGCCGGCACGAGCTCGACCCCGAGCGTCGCGCGCCAGGCGCGGGCCAGTAGGATCTGCGCCCATGCTGTTCGTCGACGACCTGACCATCCGCTACGGGGAGCGCCCGCTCCTCGACGGGGTCTCCTTCCGGATCAACGAGGGGCAGCGCGTGGCGCTGGCCGGGCGCAACGGCCAGGGCAAGTCCACCCTGTTCCGCGCGCTGGTGGGCGAGCTCGCCCCCGAGAAGGGGCGGATCGAGCTCGACAAGGGGCGCACGCTCGGCTACCTGCCGCAGGACGTCCGCCCGCCCGAGAGCGATCGCACGGCGATCGCCGAGGTCATGGAGGCCGTGAGCGAGGTGGCCGCGCTCGAGGCCGAGGTCGAGCGGCTGACCGAGGCCCTGGGCGAGGACCCCGAGGACGAGGCGATCCTCGAGGCGTACGGGAAGGCGCAGGCGCGGTTCGAGGCGCTGGGCGGCTACGAGCTCGACGCGCGGGCCCGCACGATCATGGACGGGCTCGGCTTCACGCAGGCCCGCATGGACACGCCGCTGCGCCAGCTCTCGGGCGGGTGGCTGATGCGCGTGCAGTTGGCGCGGATCCTGCTGCAGCGCCCCGACCTGCTGATCCTCGACGAGCCCACCAACCACCTCGACATCGAGGCGCGCGAGTGGCTGCTCGACTTCCTCGAGCAGTTCGAGGGTGGCGTGCTGCTGACCAGCCACGACCGCTACTTCCTCGACGCGCTGATCGACCGCGTGCTCGAGGTGGAGCTCGGCCGGCTCGAGGTCTACCACGGCAACTACTCGGCGTTCGAGGTCGAGAAGGTCGAGCGGCGCGAGCGGCTCAAGGCCTCCTACGAGCGCCAGCAGAAGGAGATCAAGGCCCACCAGGAGTTCATCGACCGCAACCGGGTCAACGCCGCCACCGCCCGCATGGCCCAGAGCCGGGTCAAGCTGGTCGAGAAGATGGAGAAGATCGAGCTCCCCCCCGAGCCGCCCGCCAACGTGCGCCTCCGCTTCCCCGAGCCCGCCAAGAGCGGCCACGTCGCGTTCCGCCTGGCCGGAGTGGGCAAGCGCTACGGAGACCTGCGCGTGTTCTCGGGGCTCGACCTCGAGCTGGTGGCCGGCAGCCGGCTGGCGGTGACCGGCGTGAACGGGGCCGGCAAGTCGACGCTGCTCAAGCTGCTCTCGGGGCGCGAGGAGCCGACCGAGGGCGAGCTGACCCTCGGCCACGACGTGCGGCTGCAGTACTTCTCGCAGTACACCGACGACCTCGAGGGCGAGGGCGAGCGGACCCTGCTCGACCTGGTGCAGGCCAGCGCCCCGCCCACCCCGCCCGTCCCGCTGCGCACCCTGCTCGGCAGCTTCCTGTTCAGCGGCAACGACGTGTTCAAGCAGGTCGAGGTGCTCTCGGGCGGCGAGCGAGCGCGCCTCAAGATCGCCCGCATGCTGCTGCAGCCCGGCAACGTGCTCGTGCTCGACGAGCCGACCAACCACCTCGACATCCACAGCCAGGGCGTGCTGCTGCGCGCGCTGCAGGACTTCGGCGGCACCGTGATCTTCGTGTCGCACGACCGCCAGTTCGTGCGCGAGCTCGCGACCGCCGTGCTCCACATCGAGGACGGGCGCGCGCGCCACTACCCGTGCGACTACGAGCAGTTCCGCTGGCGCCGCGCGCAGGACGCCAAGGGCGCGAAGGCCCGCTAGCCCGGGCTAGCCGCTCAGCGCAGCTCCTGGGTCCACTCCTCGCCCTCGTAGTCGAGCTTCACCGACCCCGGCAGCACCTCGCGCAGGATCACGCCGCGGATCGCCGCGCCGGCGGCGTCGCGCACCGGCTCGCCCGCGCGGACCACGTGGCCGTTGATCACCGCCGCCCCGGGACGCCCCGGGTCGCCGCCGAAGCTGGCCACGGCGCTGAGGGCGAGCGGGATCCCGCTCAGCCGCTGCTGGCGCCGCGCCCGCTCGGCCAGGGCTTCCCCGCGCGCGCGGAGCCCCGCCGCGTTGCGCCCGAACACGGCGCGCTCCTGCTGCTCCATGCGCTCGGCGTGCGCGAGCAGGCGCTCGTGCACGGCGAGCGCCTCGGCCGGGCGCGCCGCCTGCACGGCGTCCGCCATGGCGCGCAGCAGCGCGTTCCCCTCGGTGACCGCGACCTGGAGCTCGAACGACAGCAGCACCTCGCCGTACCCGGCGAGGCGCCGGCGGTAGTCGGGGAGGCGCTCCCGGAACACCTCGAAGGCCACCGCGCCGTGCTCGGCGAACACCCCGCGGAGCTCGGTGAACGTCCCGATCACCCGCTCGAGGCGGCCCCGCCCTGCGTGGCTGGCGGCGACGTCGATCAGCGCGTCGAGCCGCGCGCGGACCGCCGCCGCCTCCTCCGCCTGCGTCGGCGCGGGCGTGGTTTCCGTCTCGGCCCCCGCCTGGCCCTCCTCGGCTCCGTCCCCGTCCTCGGTCGGGCCGTCGCTCGCCTCCGCGCCGTCGTCCGCCGAGGTCGAGCGTCGTCCGAGCCCTCCGAGCGCCGGCCAGGGCGCCGGGACCAGGGTCACCATCTCCTCGCTCCGCTCGAGCCGCTCACCGCGCAGGAGCGCCACCACGCGCAGCGCCTCGAGCGGCTCCACGCCGGCCAGCCCGAGCGTGACGTCCCCTTCGGGGGGCGGCTCGGCCACCAGGCGCACGCCCGCGCAGTCGGCAAGCAGCGTGTCGAAGGCGGCGGCCGGGCAGCGGGCCGCGCGCAGGTGCGCCCGCGGCGGGACCGCCAGGCGAGCTTCGTCGCCCACGGTCACGGGCCGGCGACCCGTCAGCCACGCCAGGACCCGGACCGCGTCGCTCCAGGCCAGGTCGCGCAGCGTGCCGCCCAGGGGCGGGTCGTCCCCCTCCTCGGCGACGAGGCGCACCTCCGCCTGACGCGCGAGCTCGGCGCACGCCGCCGCGAGCCCCGCGTCGAGCGCGAGCGTCACGCGCCGCGCTCCCTCCCCCGGCGGGCGCCACTCCAGCTCGGCCAGCGCCGCTTGCGGCACGGGCTTCCCGGTCACCAGCACCAGGTCACCGACCACCGCGGCGTGCACGCCGACCTCCTTCACGAAGGTGTCGAGCGCCTCGCGCCACTCGACGTTCACGAGGTCGGTCCCGACCCGCCCCTGCGCGTCGTCGGTCACGAGCACCTGCTTGCCGGCGTAGGCCGCCAGCAGCTGCAGCACCGAGCGGACGTCGGCCTCGGTGAACTGGATCGTGACGCGCGGCGCCTGCGTGAGCACCAGCACCCCGCCCGCGAGCTCCTCCACGTCCGCCTCGATCGCCCGCGCGATCAGGTCGACCGCCTCGCGCGGCGGCACGCTCGCGGGGAGGGGCGGCGTGGGGCCCGGGTCCGGGAAGGCCCGCCGATCGAGGAGGACGTTGAAGCCGCCCGCGCGCCCGATCGCATCGAGCGCGTCCGGCAGCTCCGCGGGCCTCGGCGTCGCCGCCGGCGGCGCGGGGTCGTCCTGAGCGTGCGCGGGGCGGCCCGCCCACGCCAGCGCCACGGCGAGCGCGCCGACCCCGCACCAGCGCGCCCCACGAACCTCGCGTCGGTCCATCATCTTGTCACCACCACGGTCCGCTTCAGCTCGGCCAGCGCCTGTTGCGTCGCCTGCACGAGCGCAGCATAGCGCTCGGGCGGCTGGGGCGCGCTCGCCGGCCGGCGCGCCTCGAACGCGAGGATGGTCCCGTCGCCGTCCGCGCTCGTCTCGAGCTGGAGCCGCGCCTCGAAGTGCGGGCTCACGACGGCCTCGCGCGGCGGCCGGTCGAGGGACAGCCCCCGGAGCCTGACCGTGCTCCGCACCCGCAGCGGATAGACGAGGTGGAAGGGCGAGCGGCGCGCCTCCTGCTGCCGCACCCGCAGGTAGAGCGTCTCCCACGTGGCGGGGATCCGGCCGATCCGTCGCTCCCCGAGCCGCTGCAGCGCGCCCGGCAGCCTGTAGCGCAGGGTGAGCTCGAGCGGGGCCGCGAGGTCTCGCTCGTTCGCGACCTCGAGCGCCTCGAGCCGCGCGCTCGGCTCCACGCTGACGAGCTCGCCGAGGACGTGCTGCCGGCGCCCGTCGGCGCCGGCCGCCGCGCGCAGCGCGTCGCGCATGGCGGCCGCGTCGAAGCCGCTCAGGCGCAGCCGCTCCTCCACGATCAAGTCGAGCTCGGCGCCGGGAGCGGGTGCGACCGTCCGCTCCACGACCACCCCGCCGCTGTCGGCCGGATAGTCGCCGATCCGGACCAGCCGGGGCGTCTCCTCCAGGAGGAGCGCGTGGCCGCGGGCCAGGCCGAGCGCGATCGGGCCGCTCGTCAGCGCGTAGCTCTTGTCCGTGGGATCGACGAACCGACCGCCGCCCGGCCCGGGGAGGTGGACCACCATGTGGTCGAACGCGTCGCGGGTGGGGAACTCGGGCGCGACGGGCTGGTCGAGGCTCACGAGCGCGAGCGCCGAGGGGATCCCGGCGGCGCGCAGGAGCTGGTGGAGCAGGAGCGCGTGGTCCTTGCAGTCGCCGTAGCCACGCTCGAGGATCTGCGGCACCGCGTTGGGGACGTAGGCCCGGACTCCGAACGCGATCGCGCGGTAGGTGAGCTTCTCCTGGACCCAGCGCGCCAGGGTCGCCAGGCGCGCCCCCGCGGGCACGCCCTCGAGCAGCTCCGCCGCGAGCTCGCCCGCCTCGTCGGCCGGCGCGAGCGGCGCCGCGATCTCCGTCATGTACTCGCGCCCGACCTGCTCCCAGGTGCGGCCAGCGTCCGTCACCCGCAGCATGGGGAGCCACGTCGGGTAGGGCGGCGCGAACGGCTCCCACCGGAACACGGGCGGGGCGCGCAGCAGGCAGCGCAGGCGCCCCTCGCTCCGCTCGACCTTCGCGCCCTGCGTCGCTTCTGCTCGGAGCCCCTCCACCGCGCCCGTGATCTCGACCGCGCTCACGCCGATCGGATAGCCGAGCGACATGCTCCACTCCACGAACCCGAGCTCCTCGCCCGGGTAGAGCTCGCGCCGCGACACCACCAGCTCGATCGTCCGCCCGGCGGCCACCCCAGGGATCGGGACATGCAGCGTCTTGCGGTGGCTCGCCGCCTGGTCCTCGAGCACGTAGTAGCTGGAGGGGTCCCCGCGCGCGACCACCTCGCCCCGCTCGTCCAGGACCCTGAGCTCCTGCACGAACAAGGCCTCGTTGAGGGGGTCGAACCCGAACGCGAAGGTGCTGAGCTCCGCCACCCGGCCGCGGTCGAGCACCTTCACGCGCAGGTAATCGGTCGTGACGAGCGCCTCGCCCGGCACGAACCGGATCGCCCGCAGCCGCGCCAGGTAGCACGCCCCGAGCTCGTCGGCGCCGGGGGGGAGCTCGCGCGCCTCATCGAGCCAGCCGGGCGGCGGAGGCGCCGCCTCGATCGGCGTCGAGACCGAGGCGCGGCTCCCCTCGCCCAGGAGCGCGGCGGTCCGCTGCAGCAGCTCCTCCACCTCGCCGGGCCGGGGGTGGCCCCGCCGGAGCGCCTCCTCGAACGAGGCCCGCGCCTGGGCGTACCAGCGCAGCGTCAGCTCGCAGCGGCCGCGCAGCTCGAACGTCTCCGCGTCCTCGAGCTCGCGCGCGCGCAGCCCGTCGAGCACCTCGAGCGCGCGCGTCGGGTCGCCCGCCTGGTCGAGCGCGTCGGCCAGCGCGTGCGCCGCCGCGGCCGAGCCGTCGGCCCTCGCCAACGGCTCGAGCAGCTCGACCGCCCGCTCGGCTCGCCCGTCCGCCAGGTGCATGCGCGCCAGCAGCAGGCTGGCCGGGAGGGAGGGCTCGGCGGCGATGAACCGCTCCACCAGGGCGAACGCCTCCTCCTCGCGCCCCTCCTCCCGCAGCAGCGCCGCGAAGTCGGTGAGGTCGTAGGTGTCGCGATGTCCCGCGGCGAACGCCGCCGCGTAGTCGCGGCGCGCCGCCTCGCCGTGGTCGAGCTGGCGGTGGAGGAAGCCGCTCCAGGCGAGCACGTCGGCGCGCCCGCGCAGCTCGGGCCAGGTCCGCTCCAGCGCGGCCAGCGCGTCGGCGTAGCGCTCGGCCCGGCTGAGCGCCTGCAGCCGGCGCTGGAGCAGGCCCGCGTCGCCCGGCTCGGCCTCGCAGGCGGCGGCGTAGGCGCGCGCCGCGGCCTCGTACTCCCGGCGACCGAACGCCCTGTCGCCGAGGACCCCCAGGACGCTCGCGTGGGCCGCGCGCTGCTCCTCGGTGAGCTGCCCCAGGGGGACCGGCGGGGCGCTCGCGTCGAGCTCGATCGCGTCGAGCAGCGTGAGGGCGTCCGCGCGCGCCGCGGCGTCGGTCGGCAAGAACCACCCGTGGATGAAATAGGCGCGCTCCGGCCCACGCAGCACCCGCGTGTGGAACCTGAACGTCTGGCCGGTGCTCGTGTCGTCGAACGCGAGCTCCCAGCCCGAGAGGCCGTCCCGCTCGATCGAGCGCGGCGCGTCGAGGTCGGGCGCGGGATACTCGCGGCCGAGCAGGGTGAAGCAGGCGGCGGCCAGGTCGCGCAGCGACGGCGCGCACCCCGGCAGCGCGAGCGGCACGATCGCCAGGCCCGCCTCCGCGCCGCGCTCGAGCAGCACCTCGGCCTCGGGCCACTCCTGCGGCCGGGTGCGGCCCCAGGGCAGCGGGCGCGCGGGGACGCGGTATCCGAAGCGGGACGTGAACGCGGCGGCGGGCTCGATGCCCGACGAGGTGGCGTCGGGGTCGATCAGCTCGAACCCGGCGAACACGGCGTCGACCTCGCCGCGGACCTGCTCGAACGCCGCCCCCTTGGCCGCGGTCCAGGCCACGACCTGATAGGCGAACCCGCCGCGGGACAGGGTGGCGTTCCAGTAGACGAGGTCGAGCGTGCCCATGCGCGCGCGGGCCTGGAACCGGAGGGCGTCCTGACCTCCCAGCCGGTACGGCCCCTCGTCCAGGAGCTCCATTCCTTGCGTGGCGCTGGCGAGGTTGGCCTTGGCGACCTCGGCCAGCGCCGCGTTCGAGGTGGCGAGCGTGCCGAGGTCCTCCGCGATGATCATCACGAGGAACGGCGGCTTGGCCCGCGCGTACGCCACGCTCGCCAGCGGGTTGATCTGCGCGACGTCCATCGCGACCCACCCGCCGCTCGGCGGCCGGTAGCGAAAGTTGAGCGCCTCGAAGCTGCGCTTCGGCGGCCGGGCGCCGCCTCCGCCGACCAGGCCGCCCGCCGCCTCGCGCGCGCCCTGATACGCCCCCGCCGAGACCAGGCAGCTCAACAGGAGCCCGAGCGCGAGCGCGCCCACGGCCTGCCCCTTGCCGCGCTCGTAGTGACGCTCGCTGCTCGCCATGTGAGCGAGGCTCACCACCGCGGCCGCCAGGCCGCACAGGAGGAGGAGCCCCATGGATGCCAGCACCAGCAGCGCGACCGCGGCCTGCACCGGCGGCTGCGCGCGCTCGAGCAGCGGGAGCGACAGCCCGAACAGCATGAACCCCAGCGTCGACGACAGGACCAGGCCCAGCGACGCCACCCCGCCGCGGTGCACCTCAGGCCGGGTCGCGAGCTGCGCGCACTTGCCGATCCCGGCCACCAGGAGCATCGCCCAGATGCCCGCGCAAGGATTCGGGTCGACCTTGCTCAGGAGCAGCGGCCAACAGGACACGTCGAGCATGCCGTTCCCCCTCCGGCGAGCAGTTTGGCACTCGCCCGCGGTCGGCGCGACCCGCCCTCCCCCGAGCGGGCCGCCCGCGGCCACGACTCCGCAGATCCAGGCGCTGTCCGTGCTCGCGCCCGTCTGACGATTCCACACATTTCGTGCCCGTGCCCATGCCCGTGCGCCGTGCTCGCGACCCGGGCGCGCGCCGGTTTGCCCAAAGGAGCTACCCACACCGCTCTCGCTTGCAGCGCTCCTCCGCCGCAGCGCCGTGGGAACGGGCACGCGCACGGGAACGGGCACGGGCACGGGCACGGGCACGGGCACGGGCACGGGCACGGGCACGGGCACGATCCGCTTGGCGCGAGGATGTGTGGAGTCGGCAGAAGGGCACGGGCACGATCCGCTTGGACCCGATGTGTGGAATCGTCAGCCGCGCGCGGGTATGACGGCAGACCGCGAGGAGGAGCCCATGACGGCCGCCGCCCTGGTGAGCGAGCTCAACGACGCCTACGTGCGCCTGCACGTGCCCAAGGAGGACGCGTTCTGGACGGCCTACATGGGCCTCACCGGCGACGCCGCCGCCGCGCGCGCCGAGCTCGACCGGCTCGAGGTCGAGCTGCAGCGGTTCTTGCGCGACCCGGCGCGGCTGGCGCGGGTGCGCGCGGCGCTCGCGGCCCCAGGCGACGCCAGCGAGGAGGACCTCGTCGCGCTGCGCGGCTGGGAGGCGACCTTCGCGGCGCACGCGATCGACAGCGCCGAGGGGCGCGCCCTGGCCGAGGAGCTCGTGGCCGCCGAGGGAGCGCTGGCGCAGGCGCGCGGCGCCATGCAGCTCGGCTACCAGGACCCGGCCCGCGGCCTGGTGCCCGCGAGCAGCGTCGAGCTGGCCGTCATGCTGCGGACCGATGCCGACCCGGCCCGGCGGCGCGCCGCGTGGGAGGGGCTGCGGAGCATCGAGCGCCACGTGCTCGACAACGGGTTCCTCGACCTCGTGCGCCAGCGCAACCGCCTGGGGCGCCTGCTCGGCGCCGAGGACTACTACGACTGGAAGGTCCAGCGCGCCGAGGGCATGACCAAGCGCGAGGTGTTCGCGCTCCTCGACGAGCTCGAGGAGAAGACCCGCGACGCGGGTCGGCGCGCCGTGGACGAGCTGGCCGCGCGGGTGGGGCGCGAACAGGTCACGCCCTGGAACGTGCGCTACCTCGTGTCGGGCGACGTGACCCGCGAGCAGGACCCCTACTTCCCGTTCTCCCGCGCCCTCGAGCGCTGGGGCCGCTCGTTCGAGGCGCTGGGGATCCGCTACCGCGGCGCGACCCTGGTGCTCGACCTGGTCGATCGGCGCGGCAAGTACGAGAACGGCTTCATGCACGGCCCCGAGATCTCGTGGCGCAAGCGGGGCGAGCTGCAGCGGGCGCGGGTGCAGTTCACCGCCAACGCGATCCCGGGCATGACCGGCTCGGGCCAGAGCGCGACCACCACCCTGTTCCACGAGGGCGGCCACGCGGCGCACTTCGCGAACATCGACATGCCGGCCCCCTGCTTCGGGCAGGAGTTCGCGCCCACCTCGGTCGCGTTCGCCGAGACGCAGAGCATGTTCCTCGACAGCCTCCTGGGGGACGCCGACTGGCAGGCCCGCTACGCCCGGACGGTGGACGGCGCGCCGATGCCCTGGGAGCTCATGGAGCGGGCGATCCGCACCTCGCAGCCGTTCGCGGCCTGGGAGGTGCGCGCCATGCTGGCCGTGTGCTACGGCGAGCGCGCGATCTACGAGCTGCCCGAGGAGCAGCTCACGCCCGAGGGCGTGCTCGCGGCCCTGCGGCGCGAGGAGCAGCGGCTGCTGTTCCTCGAGGGCAGCCCGCGCCCGGTGCTGGCGGTGCCGCACCTGCTCTCGGGCGAGAGCAGCGCCTACTACCACGGCTACGTGCTGGCCGAGATGGGCGTGCAGCAGACGCGCGAGCACTTCGTGGCGCGCGACGGCCACCTCGTCGACAACCCCGCGGTCGGCCCCGAGCTGGCCGAGACCTACTGGCGGCCGGGCAACGGCGAGCGCTGCAGCCCGCTGATCGAGCGCCTCACGGGCAAGCCCCTCGGCGCGAGCGCGCTGGCGCGCCACGTCAACCGCACGGTCGAGGAGGCGCTCGCCGACGCGCGCGCGCAGCTCGAGCGGCTCGCATCGATCCCGGCGCGCGAGGGGCCGGTCGAGCTCGAGGCGCGGATCCGCATGGTCCATGGCAACGAGACGATCGGGGAGGTCGAGCCGGGCGGCTCGTTCGAGGCGCTGGCCGAGCAGTTCGGGGCCTGGGTCGACCGGCTGACGGCCGAGCGCCAGTCCGCCCAGGCCGCGAGCTGAGGGTGGGCGGTCGCGCGCGACAGCTCGCGCTCGCGATCGCCGCGCTGGTGCTGGCCCTGCTCGCCTCGGCGGTGCTCGCGCCCGACGAAGGCGCGTCGGCGCCGGCCTCCGCGCGCCCGGGCGTTCAGGCGCCGCGGCGGGCGCCGGGCCCGTCTCCGGAGACGCGCGCGCCCTTGCCCGCTCCGGACGCCGCGCGCGCCCCCGCCTCCGAGCGGCCCGCGCGTGCCCGCCCGCTGCTCGGTCGGGTCCGCGACGCGGCCGACGGGAGCCCGGTGGCGGGGGCTCGGGTCGCCGTCCGGCTCGCCGGGAGCGATGCGATGCAGCCGCTGCTGCGCGCGGTCACCGACGCCCACGGCGCCTTCGCGTTCGACCCCGCGCCGGCCGCGGCGCTCGAGCTGGTCGCCGCCGCCGAGGGGTGGCTGGTCGCG
>CAZMSZ010000073.1:0-4176 GCA_964569055.1 uncultured Planctomycetota bacterium
AGTTCACCGAGGCGGGCGAGGTCTCGCTGTGGATCGGGCGCGCGACCGGTCGGCCCGGCGAGCCCGAGCGGGTCGCGTTCGCGGTGCGCGACACCGGGATCGGGATCGCGCGCGACAAGCACGAGATGATCTTCGAGGCGTTTCAGCAGGCGGACGCCTCCACCAGCCGGACCTACGGCGGGACCGGCCTGGGGCTCACGATCAGCCGCGAGATCGTGCGGCTGCTCGGGGGCGAGATCACGGTCGAGAGCGCGCCCGGGGCGGGGAGCACGTTCACGGTGCTCCTCCCGCTCGAGCCGCCGAGCGTGGAGCCCGGGCCCGGGCCGCGCCGCGCCCTGCTCGAGGACCTCGCCGGCGCGACCTCGACGGAGGGGGCGGCCGCGGCGGAGCCGCTGAGCGGGCGCGTCCTGGTGGTCGATGACGACGTGCGCAACCTGTTCGCGATCACGAGCCTGCTCGAGGCGCAGGGGCTCGAGGTCCTGACCGGCGAGACCGCGGCCGAGGCGATCGCCCTGCTGGAGCGCGACGGCACGATCGACCTCGTGCTGATGGACATCATGCTGCCCGAGCTGGACGGCTACGAGGCGACCCGGCGGATCCGCCGCCTGCCCGGCCGCGAGGCGCTGCCGATCGTCGCGCTGACCGCCAAGGCGATGCCGGAGGACCGGCAGCGCTGCCTGGACGCCGGCTGCACCGACTTCGTGCCCAAGCCGGTCGACACGAGGCGGCTGCTCGAGGTGCTGCGGGAGCACCTCCGGCGCGGGAGAGGTGCCCATGGCGACGAGCGGCGGCAGCGCGCCGAGTGACGAGCGCCCCGCGGTCCTGATCGTCGACGACGATCCGGGCACGCTGGTCGCGGTGGAGTCGATCCTGGAGGGCGCGGGCTACCGGCTGGTGCGCGCGTCCTCGGGGCACGAGGCGCTGCGCAAGGTGCTCGCCGACGACTTCGCGGTGATCCTGCTCGACCTGCGCATGCCGGGGCTGGACGGGCTCGAGGTGGCGCGCCTGATCAAGGCGCGGCCGCGCACCCACCACGTCCCGATCATGTTCCTCACCGGGGCCGGCGGCCCCGACCCGGCGGCGCTCGCCTACGCGACCGGGGCGGTCGACTACCTCGAGAAGCCGGTCCGCCCCGAGGTGGTGCGCGCCAAGGTGGCGAGCCTGGTCCAGCTCTACCGCCGCGCGCGCGAGCTGCGGGCGGAGGCGGCCCAGGCGGGCGAGCGCGCGCTGCTCGCGCAGGAGGAGCGCGCCCGCCGACGCTACCGGACCTTGGCCGAGGCGATCCCCCAGATCGTGTGGACCGCGCAGGCGGACGGCGCGGTGGTGTACGTCAACCGGCGCTTCGAGCGCTACACCGGGACGGAGGCGGAGGCGGCGCTCGGCTGGGGGTGGGTCGCGCAGGTCCACCCCGAGGACACCGCCGGCCTGCTCGACCGCTGGCGCGCGGCGATCGTGCAGCACGAGCCGTTCGAGGGCGAGGCGCGGCTGCGCGCCGCCGACGGGAGCTGGCGCTGGCACCTGTGGCGCGCCGAGCCGGAGCGGGACGAGGAGGGGCAGGTGGTGGCCTGGCTCGGCACGGCCACGGACATCGAGGAGCAGAAGCAGGCCCACGCGGCCGCGCGCGCCGCGGTCGCCGCGCGCGACGAGTTCCTGAGCGTGGCCTCGCACGAGCTGCGCACGCCGCTGACCGCGCTGGCCCTCAGCTTGCAGGTGCTCCGCACGCAGCTCGAGCGGGCGGGCGGGACCAAGCCGGTCGCCGAGCGGCTCTCGGCCGTGCAGCGCCATATCGATCGGCTCACCCGCCTCGTGAACCAGCTCCTGGACGTGGCCCGGATCGAGGGCGGGCAGCTGGCGATCGAGCGGGAGGCGTGCGACCTCGGCGAGCTGGTGGCGGAGGTGGTGGCCCGGCTGCAGCCCGAGGCGCGGCGCGCGGGTTGCACGATCCGAGCCCAGGTCGAGCGGCCGATCCGCGGGTGCTGGGACCGGCTCGGCCTCGACCAGGTGGTGACCAACGTGCTGAGCAACGCGATCAAGTACGGCGCGAACAAGCCGATCGACGTCTCGCTGGCCCGGACCGATCGCGGCGTGCGGCTGGTGATCCGCGACCGCGGGATCGGGATCAGCGGCGAGGACCTGACCCGGATCTTCGAGCGGTTCACGCGCGCGGTGCCGTGGCGCGCGTACGGGGGGCTGGGCCTCGGCCTGTACATCACCCGTCAGATCGTCGCCGCGCACGGAGGGGAGATCTCGGCGGACGGCAGGCCGGGCGAGGGGGCGACCTTCACGATCGAGCTCCCGCTCGCCCTCCCACCCTGCGTGCCGGTCGTGAACGTGCCCGACGCCGAGCCCGCGGCCGCGGGGGCGCCCGACGTGCGGGAGTCCGCTCGAGATGCCTGACCGTCGCCCGCCCGACGAGGAGATCCCGGCCGAGGTCCGCGACCTCATCTATCAGCACATCGACGCGGTGGAGCAGCTCGAGGTGCTGCTGCTGCTGCATCGCGGGCGCGACCGCGACTGGACCGCGCACGAGGTCTCCGAGGAGCTGCGCACCAACGTCGAGTCGACGGCGACGCGCCTCGAGGACCTCACCCACCGCGGGCTCGTGGGGGACGGGTCGCGCGCGGGGAGCTACCGGTTCGAGCCCCGCACGGCCGCCCTGGGGCGCGCCGTGGAGGGGCTCGCGCGGGAGTACGCGGTCCGGCGTGTGTCCGTCACCACCATGATCTTCGCCAAGCCTCTGGAGCGGATCCGGAGCTTCGCCGATGCGTTCCGGTTCCGGAGGGGTCCCGATGCCTGAGATCGTCTACGCGATGGGAACGGTGCTCAGCTTGATCTGCGCCGTCATGCTGCTGCGGGGCTACTTCCGCAACCGGCTCCCGCTGCTGCTGTGGAGCGCGCTCTGCTTCGTGGGGCTCAGCGCCAACAACGCGCTCCTGTTCCTCGATCGGATCACGGTGCCCGAGATCGACCTCTCGGTCTTCCGGGGCCTGACGGCGCTGGTGGCGCTCGCCCTGCTCGTCTACGGCCTCATCTCGGAGGCCTCATGAGCGGGACCGAGCAGGAGGGTGCGGCGTGAACCCGATCAACCAGTTCATGTCCGGCGCCGTGATGCTGGCGAGCTGGGCGGCGGGGCTGTTCTTCCTGCGCTTCTGGCAGCGCACCCGCGACCGCTTCTTCGGGATGTTCGCCGTCGCCTTCTGGCTCCTCGCCCTCGAGCGGATCCTGCTGCTGATGCTCGACCCGGTGTGGGGCGACGAGACCCGCACCTACGTCTACCTGATCCGCTCGCTCGCGTTCGTGGTGATCCTGGTGGCGATCGTCGACAAGAACCGCACGCTGCGCCCGAGCTCGCAGTGAGCTACACCGCGTGCTCCTCGAGCACCTGCCACAGCTCCTCGAGCACGACCGGCTTGAGCAGCACCGCGGTCGGCGCGAGGGCCGAGAGGTCGACGCGGGCCGCCGTGAGCACGACCACGGGGATTTGGGCCAGCTCGGGGCGCGCGCGCTGCTCCTCGAGGAAGGTCGCCCCGTCCATCCCCGGCATCATGAGGTCGAGCAGGATCAGGCCCGGGCGCGCGCCCGCGGCGAGCACGTCGAGCGCCGCCCGGCCGTCGTGGGCCTGCAGCACGCCGTATCCCTGAAGCTCGAGCAGCTCCGCGAGCGACTCGCGGATGTCGAGGTCGTCTTCGACGATCAGGACCTGCCCGGGCACGCGGCCTCCAGCCCATCCACCTTACCGTCGCGCTGCATGGGCCGCGCTGCCGGGGCTGGCCGTGCCACGCGCGGACTCGCGGCGTCAAGCGCATCTGGGTCGTTCTCCGCGCTCCGTTGCGCACACTTTCGCGCTGGCGTATCGCGGCGCGACCGGGGATGTTGAGACTACGCTCGTGGATGCGGGGTACGAGCGGTGCTCCAAGGAGGAGCCATGACCGAGCAGGCGTCGCCCCCCGAGCCCGTGCAGCCCGTGAGCGCCTCGGCCCTCCGCGCGCTCCTCGAGGTGTCGCTCCCCGGCGCGCAGGCGGACGAGGCCCACGCGGAGGCGGACGCCGAGGACAGCGCGTCGTCGGCCGCGCGCGGGCGCGAGCTCGTGCCCCTCGCCGAGGACGAGCGGCTGCTCGACGAGGTGGCCGCGTTCCTCGCGCTGGCCCGCGGGGCCGGCGAGCCCGGCCCCGAGTC
>CAZMSZ010000073.1:4276-5357 GCA_964569055.1 uncultured Planctomycetota bacterium
AGCCCGGTGGTCGGGCTGCCGTCGGCGTCGCTCACGCGGAACCGCATGTCGAGCGTGGTCGGCCCGACCACCGGCACGTCCATGGCGATCGTGAGGGGGCGGTCGATCCCGATCAGGTCGGTGCCCAGCGCCTTGATCATCTCGTGCGCGAGCAGGTCCTGGAGCTTCTCGCGCACCGCCTCGCGGACCTTCCCGTCGAGCAGTTGCAGCACCGAGTGGGTCAACCGCCCGCTCGAGCGGATCTGGAAGTCCTCGAACTCGACGCGCACGCCGTGGACCTCGAGCCCGAGCGCGGTCTGGGTCGGCTGCGGCGGCGCCGCCGTGGCGCCGAGGATCCCGATCGCGACCAGCCGGCTGGCGCTCAGGGTCGCGCTGGTCGAGATCCCGACCGCCTTGATCCCGAGGTCGACCTCGAGCGAAGGCAGCACGAACGTGACCCGCGCCCCGCCCGACACGCCGGCGAGGTCCATCTCGGGCGCGCCGTGGCGCACGGCGCGCGCCTCGGCGCGGGCGAGGAGCGAGTCGTAGACGGGGTTGTGGGCGAGCACGATCGGCTCGACCTGGAGGTTCTTGGCCAGGCCCTCGAGCACCGGGACCGCCTTGGCGATCCCGCTGTTGCGGAAGCTGGCCGTGACCGCGCGCTCGAGGAACGCGTCCTTGGAGTGGAAGGAGCCGTAGGCGAGGGAGAAGCAGCCGCGCGAGCGCTGGTCCTTGCCGTCGCGCGCCTCGACCTCGATGAAGTTGACCCCGGGCGTGAGCGTGACCCGCGCCTCCCAGCGGTCGCCGCCGATCGGGGCCGCGGCGATCCGGCCGATCGTGACCGAGGTCACACCGTTCGGGTCGCTGACCGCCACCCGCACGCGGACGTCGGGCACCGTGACGAGCGACCCGCGAATCGGCTCGAGCACCGCGATCCGCGGCCCCTGCGTGGCGGGGTCGAGCACGCGCCCCGCGCCGACCGCCCCGCGCTCGAACGGACCGACCGGACCCTGCGCCGCGGGGGCCGCGGCGGTCGAGGCGGCGAGCGCGCTGCCGGCGCCGCGGGGGAGGCCGTTGCTCTGCTCCGCGCAGCCTGCGGCCA
>CAZMSZ010000073.1:5457-19667 GCA_964569055.1 uncultured Planctomycetota bacterium
GTGCGGCCGGGCGATCGTGCGAAGTCGTGACGCCGCAGCGCTCCGAGCGAACGGCTTGAGCTTTGCGCACCACGCTCGCCTCCGCCCCTGGCGGAGACCGGCGGGAGTCGGGGTCGCGGACATCGAGGAGGTCGCGGTGGCGGTTGGTGACGACCTAGCGCTGGCACGGCCCAGCACCAGCGAGGAGGACGGACGGAAGCCCGACGGCGGCGCGGTCCTGACCGAGGAGGACGGTGTGGACCAGGCGCCCGAGCGCGAGGACGTGATCCACCTGTTGCTCGTCGAGGACAACCCCGACGACGCCTTCTTGATCCGCGACATGCTGAGCGAGGCGGCGGGGCGCGGCGAGCTCGGGCGGTTCGAGATCAGCCACGCCACCGACCTCGCGGCCGCGCGCGAGGTGCTCGGCAACGGCGCCGCCGTCCGCCTGGTGCTGCTCGACCTCTCGCTCCCCGACTCCGACGGCCTGGCGACGTTCGACCGCCTCCGCGCGGCCGCCCCCGGGACGGCCGTCGTCGTCCTGTCGGGGCTCGAGGACGAGCGGGTGGCCCTCGACGCCGTCCGCCGCGGCGCGCAGGACTACCTCGTCAAGGGGACGGTCGACGCCGACGTGCTCGCCCGCGCGGTGCGCTACTCGCTCGAGCGCTCGCGCTACAGCGACCAGCTCCGGACGAGCCACGAGCGCTTCCGCAAGACGCTCGAGGAGAGCGACGAGCCCACCCTGATCCTCGATCGCCAGGGGGCGGTCACGTTCCTCAACCCGGCGGCGCGCGCCGAGCTCGGCGAGCGGGCCGCCGGCGTCGAGCGGGGCGCGTTCGAGCTCGACGGCGCGGGGGCGCAGCGCCTGGCCCTGCGCGGCGAGGGTGAGGAGCCGTTCGAGCTGCGCGCCCGCGTGACGGACACGGTGTGGGAGGGCCAGCTCGCCTACATGGCGGCGCTGCGCCGGCCGATCACCGCCGCCGGGGCCGAGGAGGTCGAGGAGGGCAGCAGCGACGAGGAGGCCCCGGTGCCGCCCGTCAGCATCAGCGAGGCGACCGCCGCCGCGGGCGCGGCCTCGCGCTTCGAGGGGTTGCGCACCGCCAGCCCCGCCATGCGCGAGCTGTTCAAGACGTGCGAGCGGGTAGCGCCGACCTCGGCCTCGGTGCTGCTCCTGGGCGAGACGGGGACCGGCAAGGAGCTGCTCGCGCGCGCGATCCACAAGCGCTCCCACCGCACCGGGCGGTTCGTGGCGGTCAACTGCGGGGCGTTCCCCGAGGGGCTGGTCGAGTCGGAGCTGTTCGGCCACGAGAAGGGCGCGTTCACCGGCGCCACCGCCGCCAAGGACGGCCTGTTCCGCCACGCCGACGGGGGCACGATCCTGCTCGACGAGGTGGGGAACCTCGACCCGCCGGCGCAGCTCGCGCTCTTGCGCACGCTGCAGGAGCGGACCGTGCGCCCGGTGGGCGGCAACCGCGAGATCCCCGTCGACGTGCGCGTGCTCGCAGCCACCAGCATCCCGCTGTTCGACGCGGTCCGCGACGGGCGCTTCCGCGAGGACCTCCTCTACCGGCTGGACGTGATCCGGATCGAGGTGCTCCCGCTGCGCGAGCGGCCCGAGGACATCCTGCACCTGTTCCAGCTGTTCGCCGAGGAGCTCGGCGAGCGCTACGGGGTCGAGCTGCCCGAGCTGGGGCAGGGCTTCCTCGAGGCCATGCTCGCCTACGCCTGGCCGGGGAACGTGCGGCAGCTCGAGAACTTCACCGAGCGCCTGCTGCTGACCGGCGCCGCGAAGTGCTTCACGGCCCGCGACTTCCACGACTTCATGCGGCCGTATCGGCCGCGGCAGGCCTCCGCGCCGAGCGGCGAGCCCGAGCGCGCGCCCGAGGAGGTCGACATCACGCTCTCGCTCGCCGAGTTCCTCGAGACCAAGGAGCTGGTCTACCTCAAGGCCCTGCTCGCCGACCGCCAGGGGCGGATCCAGGCGGCGGCCGAGAAGGCGGGGATCAACCGCCGCACGCTGCTCCGCAAGCTCAAGAAGTACAAACTCCACAAGGAAGACTTCAAGTGACGCAAGCGACACGCGCACGGCCGCGCGTGGAGCTCGCGACCTCCAAGGCGCTCGCGGGCGGCGTGATCGCTTGCGGCGCGTGGGCCACGGCGCTCGGCGCGGTCGCCCTGCTGGCGATCGGGCTCGACGACCCGCGCGGCCCCGATCCGCCGGGGCAGCGGTTCGGCGTCCGCCTGGCGCTCGGGCTCCTGGCCGGCGGGCTGGGCCTGATCGCGCTGCAGCTCGGCGCCCGCCGGGTCGCGGCGTTGGCGGGCGCCTTGACCGCCGCCCTGGCCATGGTCGGGCTGGCCGAGGGCGGGCCCGACCTCTCGGCGAGCTGGGAGCTCGCGGGCGGGATCGCCGCCGGCGCGCCGCTGCGCGCCGCAGCGCTCCTGCTCGCGGGCGCGGGCCTGTTCGTGAGCGGCGCGCGCCTCGACGGCGGCGTCCGCCAGGTGGCGGGCCTGTTGGGCGTGGCGGCGCTGGCCCTGGCCGCGCTCGCCCTGGTGGGGCCGCGCCGCGGGGTCGACCTGGCGCTCGCGCCCGAGGAGCTGACCACGTTCGCGTCCAGCGCGGCCGGGGTGACGCTGCTGGCGGCGGGCCTCGTCGCGTTGGGCTGGGCCCAGGACGCGCACGAGGGCCCGAGCGGCGCGTACGCCCGCCGGGTCGGGTTCTCGGCGGCCGCCCTCGGCGCGCTCGGCTCGGCGCTGGGCTGGAACGCGCTGGTCGGCCAGGAGCTGGCGCGGGCGCGCGCGGAGGTCGAGGACAACGCGGCGCGGCTGCGGCGAGAGCTCGCGTTCCGGCTCGGAGAGCGGGTCGAGGCGTTCGCCCGCCTCGCGGAGCGCTGGGCCGCGCTGCCGCGGGCCGAGGCGGCCGGCTGGTCGCTCGAGGCGACCAGCGCCGTGGTCGAGCAGCGGGGCTATCGCTCGGTGCGCTGGCTCACCGCCGAGGGCCACCCCGCCGTCGGCGCCGCGCACGTCCTCGCCGCGCCGGTGGCCACGGCGGCGCCCTCGCCCGGCCTGCGGGCCCTCCTGCAGGAGGCCGCCGGCGCGGGCGGCGTCGTGGCGTCGCGGCGCGTCGCCTACCCCGACGGAGGGCAGGGCTGCCTGCTGGTCGCCCCGCTCCGGGCGCGCTCGCGCGGCACCGCGGCCGGCGCCTCGGCGCTGCTCGGCGGCGCGGCCCCGCGCGCCGCGGCCCCGGCCTTCCTGGCGGCCGAGCTCGACGTGGGCGCGCTCCTGTCCGACCTCGAGCGCCACCAGCGCGAGCTCGGCTACCTGTTCGCGCTGTCGCTCGAGGGCGAGCCGCTGATCGGACCGACGGGGGTGCGGCCGACGTACGACGCGGCCTGGGGGCGCGAGGGCGCCCCGCTCGACCTGGCGGCGCGCGCCTGGAGCACGCGCTGCTGGCCCGACCCCGCGGCGCTCGTCGCGCAGGGCAGCCCGCTGCCCGAGCTGGCCCTCGGCGCGGGGCTGCTGCTCTCCCTCGCCCTGGCCCTGACCGGCAGCCTGGCGCTGCGCGAGCGGGAGCGCCTCAACGACGCGGAGGCGGCCCGCGCCGCGCTCGAGCACGAGGTGGACGAGCGGCGCGTGATCGAGGCCCGCCTGGTGGTGCAGGCCGAGCGGCTCGAGCACGCCGCGCTGGCGCTGGCGCAGTCGAACCAGGACCTCGAGGAGTTCGCCTACGTCGCCGCGCACGACCTGCGCTCGCCCCTGCGCGCGATCCAGAACCTCTCCGAGTGGATCGAGGAGGACCTCGGCGCGGCGCTGGCCGGCGAGGCCCGCGAGAACATGGAGCTCCTGCGCGCGCGGGTGCAGCGCATGGAGCGCCTGCTCGACAGCCTGCTCCAGTACTCGCGGGCGGGGCGGCGGGCCTACGCCACCGAGCAGGTCGACACCCGCCAGCTCGTCGAGTCCGCCTGGGACCTCGTGGGCGAGCAGCGCTTCGAGCTCAGCCTGCTCGGCGAGTTCCCCGTGTTGAGCGCGCCGCGCACCCCGCTGGAGCAGGTGCTGCTGAACCTGCTCGACAACGCGGTGAAGCACCACGACGGTGAGCGCGGCTGGGTGGAGGTGATCGCCGAGCCGCTCGCCGACGAGGGCGCGGTGGCGATCACCGTCCGCGACGACGGCCCGGGGATCCCGCCCGAGTTCCACGCGCGGGTGTTCGGCATGTTCAAGACGCTGCGCCCCCGCGACAAGGTCGAGGGGAGCGGGATCGGCCTGGCGCTCGTCAAGCGGATCGTGAACCGCTACGGCGGGCAGGTGGCGATCGTCTCGGGCGCCGGGCGCGGCGCGGCGGTCCGGTTCACCTGGCCGCTCGAGCCCGTGGCGCAGGCTTAGAGGGGCTCGCCGTGGGCGCGCAGGACGTGACGGTACGGGTGCTGTTGGTCGAGGACGACGAGGTCGACCAGCGGGCGATCTTGCGGGCGTTCCGCCGCGCCGCGCTCCCGTGCGAGGTGACCGTGGTGGAGGACGGGCGCGAGGCGCTCGACGTGCTGCGCGGCGCCAACGGGCGCGAGCGCCTGCCGCGGCCGTACCTGGTGCTGCTCGACCTCAACCTGCCGCGCATGGACGGGATCGAGCTCTTGCGCGAGCTGCGGCGCGATCCGGAGCTGGCGCGGACGGTGGTGTTCGTGCTGACCACGTCCAACGCCGAGGAGGACCGCCAGGCGGCCTACGGCCTGAACGTGGCCGGCTACATGGTCAAGGCGGCCGTGGCCGAGGGCGGGCTGCGCCCCCTGACCGACCTGTTGGGCCGATACTGCTCGACGGTGGAGCTGCCCTGAGTGCCGACCCGGAGCGCCGACAGCCTGCTGCTCGTCGAGGACGACGCGGTCGACCGGCGCGGTGTGCGCCGCATGCTGGCCGCGGGGCCGCTGCGGCGGGCGACGCTGACCGAGGCCGACAGCGTGGCGGCCGCCGTCGCGGCCCTCGAGGGCGGGCGCTTCGACTGCATCCTGATGGACTATCGGCTCCCCGACGGCGAGGGGCTCGACCTGCTGCGCCGGCTCACCGCGAGCGGCGGGATCCCCGCGCCGGTGGTCGTGCTGACCGGGCACCACGAGGAGGAGCTCGCCACCTCGTGCCTCACCGCCGGCGCGCAGGACTACCTGGTCAAGGGCAAGTTCGACGCCGACGCGCTGGCGCGCTCGATCCGCTACGCGCGCGAGCGCTGGCGGCTGCGGCAGGAGCTGGTCGACAAGGCGAACGCGCTCGAGCGCTCCAACGTGGAGCTGGAGCGGTTCGCCTACGTGGCCTCCCACGACCTGCAGGAGCCGCTGCGCACGATCCGCGGCTTCGGCGAGCGCCTCGCGGCCCGCTGCGGCGAGCGCCTCGACCCGACCGAGCGGGAATACCTCGACCGCATGCTGGCCGCGACCGAGCGCATGCAGGAGCAGATCCGCGACCTGCTCGCGCTGTCGCGGATCTCGACCTCCGAGGCGCCCCCCGAGCGGGTCGAGCTCGGCGAGGTGCTCGAGCGCGTGCGCGCCGACCTCGCCGGCCACCTCGAGGCGGAGCAGGCCGAGCTCGAGGTCCGCCCCGCCCCGGCGGTCCTCGGCAACGAGCCGCAGCTCCGCCGCCTGTTCGCGAACCTGATCGGCAACGCGCTCAAGTTCCGCAGCCCGGGGCGCGCCCCCCGGGTCGAGGTCAGCGCCGAGCCCGCCCCAGGCGAGCCCGGCCGCCTCCTCGTCACCGTGCGCGACAACGGGATCGGCTTCGAGCCCGCCATGGCCGAGGCCGTGTTCCGCCCCTTCAAGCGCCTCCACCGCCGCGAGCAGTACCCCGGCACCGGGATCGGCCTCGCGATCGCGAAGGCCGTGGTCGAACGCCACGGCGGGAAGATCGAGGCCGAAGGCCGCCCCGGCGAGGGCGCGACGTTCCGGTTCACGCTGCCGCTGGCCGGGAGGGCCTGAGCTCTACTCGTGCCGGAGCGCCACGATCGGGTCGAGCCGCGCGGCCACCCGCGCGGGGTACATGCCGAACGTCACGCCCACGAACACCGAGAAGCCGAGCGCCAGGAGCACCGCGTCGGGGCCCAGGCCGGACGGCCAGCCGGCGACCACGCCGACCGCGCGGTCCATGGCGGCGCCGACGGCCACGCCGAGGGCGCCGCCGCCGGCGGAGAGGGCGACGGCCTCGACCAGGAACTGGAGCAGCACGTCGCGGGCGCGGGCGCCGATCGCCAGGCGGATCCCGATCTCGCGGGTGCGCTCGGTGACCGAGACCAGCATGATGTTCATGATCCCGATCCCGCCGACCAGGAGCGACACGCCCGCGATCGCGGCCAACAGGACGGTCATGGTCTGGAGCATGCCGCCCGCGAAGTTGGCCATGTCGACCTGCGTGCGGACCACGAAGTCGTCGTCCTGGCCGGGGGCGAGCCGGTGGCGGATCCGCAGGAGCTGCGCCACCTCCTCCTCCGCCACGGGGACGAGCTCCTCGGTGTGGGCCGAGGCGTAGATCCGCTCGACGTGGGTCACGCCCATTAGACGGCGCTGGACCACGGAGAAGGGCGCGAGCACCACGTCGTCTTGGTCCTGGCCCCAGCTCGACTCGCCGCGCTCGCTCAGGACGCCCACGATCCGGAACGGCACGCGGTCGATCCGCAGCATCTCCCCGACCGGGTCGACCCCGCCGAACAGCTCCTCCACGATCGTGCGGCCGACCAGGCACACCTTCGCGCCCTGGCGCACCTCGGCCGGCTTGAACGGGTCGCCGGAGACCACGGTGAGGTTGCGGATCGCGAGGTACTCCTCGCCCACCCCCTCCACCATGCTCGACCAGTTGGCGGCGCCGGCCTTGAGCTGGGCGCTCGTGCCGACCTGCGGGCTGGCGCGCGCCACCGAGCGGCACTCGCGCGCGATCGCCTCGACGTCGTCGAGGGTGAGGGAGTGGGTGCTGCCCGCGCCGAACCGCACGCCGCCGCGCCCGCGCGAGCCGCCGCGGATGCTGACCAGGTTGGTGCCGAGCGTGGCGACCTGCTCCTGCATGGCGGCCTTGGCGCCGCGGCCGATCGAGAGCATGCCGACCACCGCCCCGACCCCGATCACGATCCCGAGCGCCGTGAGCATGGAGCGCATGGCGTGACGCTGGATCGCGCGCATGGCGACCGGGATCGTGGCGAGCGGCGCCGCCCAGCCGCGGCGAATGTCGACGGGGGCCGCGGCCTCGCTCGCGCCGGACGCGTCCTCGGGGCGCGCCCCGGTGTCGACCACGATCTCGCCGTCGCGCACCTCGATCCGCCGGGGGAAGCGCTCGGCCACCTCGGGCTCGTGGGTCACCACGATCACCGTGATCCCCTCGGCGTTGAGGCCGAGGAGCATGTCGAGCACCTCCCGCGTGGTCTTGGTGTCGAGGTTGCCGGTGGGCTCGTCGGCCAGGATCAGCCGCGGCTCGGTCACCAGCGCCCGCGCGATCGCCACCCGCTGCTGCTGACCTCCCGAGAGCTGGTTGGGGGTGTGGTCGAGCCGCGTCCCGAGCCCCACCCGCTCGAGCACCGCCTCGGCGCGGCGCGCGCGCTCGGCGCTCGAGGCGCGCCCCTCGTAGATCATGGGGAGCTCGACGTTCTCCTGCGCCGAGGTCCGGGCCAGCAGGTGGAACCCCTGGAACACGAACCCGATCGTGCGGTTACGCAGGTCCGCGCGCTGGTCGGCGCTGAGGTGGCCCACGTCGCGCCCGGCGATCAGGCACTCGCCCGAGGTGGGGTGGTCGAGGCACCCCAGGAGGTTCATGAGCGTCGACTTGCCCGACCCCGAGGAGCCGGTGATCGCCACCGCCTCGCCCACGTCGATCCGCAGGTCGATCCCGCGCAGCGCCTCGACGGCGGACTCGCCCTCGCCGTAGATCTTGCGGACCCGGCGCAGCTCGATCAGCGGCGTGGCCAAGCCTCAGCGCCTCCCGCGCAGGAGGCGCATGGGGTTGACCGGGCCGCCCCGGCCCGCGCCCATCTCGACCCCCACCAGGATCGGGTCGCCCTCGCGCAGCGCGCCGGGCTCCAGCGGCTCGATCGCGACCAGCGACCCGTCGCTGGGGCCCGCCCGCACCGGCACGGCGCGCGGCACCTCGCGCTCGCCCTGCCGCTCCAGCACCCACACCTGTGAAGGGCGCGCGCCGCCGGCGCCGCGCTCGCCGCCGGCGCCGGCGGCCGGGGCCGCGCCGCGGGCCTCGCTGGGGCCGCGCCGGCGCGCGTCGGCCGGGCCGTCGGCGCCGTCCTCCGCCGGGGGCCGGAAGCGCAGCGCCGCCGCCGGGACCGCCAGGGCGTCGTCGGCCCGGCGCACCTCGACCGAGACGTTGGCCGTCATGCCCGGGAGCAGCAGCTCGTCGGGGTTGTCGGTGGCCACGATCACCTGGTAGGTGACCACGTTCTCGGTGACCGTCGGCCCCAAGCGCCGCTGCGCCACCCGCCCCTCGAAGCGTCGCGCGGGGTAGGCGTCGACGGTGAACGTGACCCGCTGCCCCGAGTGGATCCGCCCAATGTCGGCCTCGTCCACCGCCGCCTCGACGCGCATTTGGCGCAGGTCCTCGGCGATCGTGAACAGGGTCGGCGTCTGGAGGCTCGCCGCCACCGTCTGCCCCACGTCGACCGCGCGGCTCAGGACCACCCCGTCGATCGGGCTGGTGATCGTGGCGTAGGCGAGGTTGGTGCGAGCCATGCGCACGGCGCCCTGGGCCTGGGTGACGCGGGTCTCCTCCGCCCGCAGCGAGGCCTCGGCCGAGCGCACCGCGAAGCCCGCGGCCTCGACCTCCTCCTCCTTGGCGAGGTTCTGCTTGGAGAGCCGCTCGGTGCGGCGCAGCTTGGCGCGCGCCTCCTCCACCGCCACCCGGGCCCGCTCGACCGAGGCCTGGGCCGCGAGCAGCGCCGCCTCCTCCTGGGCGAGCCGCGCCTCGAGGGCGTCGGTCTCGAGCCGCGCGATCACCTGCCCGCGGCGCACGCGCGAGTTGAAGTCGACCAGGATCTCCTCGAGCACGCCCGAGACCTGCGTGCCGACCTCGACCGTGGTCACGGCCTGGAGCGTCCCGGTGGTGCTCACGGCCTCGATCACCGTCCCGCGCGCCAGGGGCGCCGTGCGCCAGATCGGCGCGCCGGTCCCCTGCTCGCGCCCGAGCGTCCACCAGCCCGCGAACGCGGCGCCGAGCAGGGTGAGGGCGATCAACAGCTTCTTCATGGCCCCTCGAACGTCCGGCGCCGCGCGCCCATTCCGCGCCGCGCGCGGCGCCTCGGGCGCGTGGGCTCCGTCATACGACGCCGGCGGCGAACCGGCCAGGCAACCGGGAGACGGGCCCGGGGGGCGCTACTCGAGCTTGGCCCCCGAGGCGCGGAGGATATCCTCGAGCTGCAGCTCGTCGAGCCCGAACTGCGGGGCGATCTTGTTGAAGAACGCCAGCTCCTTGGCGGCGATCGTGCCGTCGGCCGCGACCAGGTCCACCAGCGAGCGGAAGAGCTGCGCGCGCTCGGTGGGGTCCTTGGGGATCGCGCCCTTGACCTTGCCGCCCTTGGCGACCTCCTTCACGATCGCCTCGACCTCGGCCTTGGGGACGCCCAGCTCCTGAGCGGCCTTGAACAGCAGCGGCTTCTCGTGGGCGTCGAGCTTGCCGTCGATCAGGGCGGCCGCGACGATGACCTTGAAGTGCTCGACCGACATGGCGCTCCCCCGCCGGCGCGAGCGGCGCGCGCGGCGGGCTCAGTATCGCTCGGGGCCTGGGCGGACGCGAGCGCGGCCTTCAGCTCGCCAGCGCCGCGAACCGGCCCACCCGGGGGGCGACGATCCGGGCGAAGTCGGCGTAGCGCATGCGGATCGCGTCGCGGTGGTCGCCGGCGTTGAACGTGATCCGGTCCTCGCGGGCGAGGTGCTCGTCGACGTAGACCTCCTGGTCGTAGAGCGGCCCGAGCGGCGGCATGCCGCCGGCCTCGCAGCGGCCGTAGAGGTGGCGGAAGTCGTCCTCGTCCGCCAGCCGCAGCTCGCCGCCCCCGACCAGCGCCTCGAGGCGGGGAACGTCGATCCGGAACGGGGCGGGCACCACCGCCATGATCGCGTGGCCGTCCTCGCGGAAGAACACGACCGTCTTGGCCCAGTCGTAGCCCGAGACGTGCGCCGCCGCCGCCTCCTCCTGGGCCGTGAACGCCTCGGCGTGCCGGATCACCTCGTGCTGGACCTGCGCGTCCTTCAAGAACTGCTCGACCTCGGGTGCGATCGCCACGCGCCACCTCCTAAGAGCGCACAGGAGCGGAGCAACCCCCGGGCCTGCCGGCCAGCGTCGCCCGCGCGGGCCGGGGCTGACCGCGGCCCAGCCGCGGCCGGGTCCTTCCCGACCCGCTCAGCGCGCGCGCACCGCGCCGCGCGCCGTGGCGTCGTCGCCTTCGACGCCGAGCGTGAGCCCGCGCACCTCGACCGCGCTCGGCGTGGGGATCGGCAGCGCCGGCCAGCGGCGAGTGAGCGCCTCGAGCGCCTCGGGGAGGGTGAGCTCGAGCAGGGCCGCCACGCCCCGGCGCCGATTCGGGTCGAGCGCGCTCTCCTCCGCGTCGGCCCGCAGCTCGGGGCGGCCGGCCAGGCGGACCTCGAGCAGCCCGCTCGGCCCGACGCGCGCCTGCCAGGGGAGCGTGGCGTGGGCGGTCACGCGCAGCAGCTCGCGCGCGGGGCCACCGGGCGGGGCCGCGGCGAGCACCACCTCGAGCTCGCCGAGGCCGACGGTCCAGCGGTCGGGCGCGGCGAGGGCGATCACCGGGGCCGCGCCGGGGCGCACCGTGAGCTCGAGCGGCGTCCCGGGTGGGAGGTCGGCTGCGTCCTGACCGAGGAGCGCCGCCGCGAACGCGCCGTCCACGCGGTCCGCCCAGGCTGGCGCGCCGAGCGCGGCGGCCAGGGCGGGGCCGCCGCGCAGGTCGAGCGCGCCGGCGCGCCAGGCGGCGTAGGCGACCCGGTTGAGGAGGTCGTCGTCGAGGGAGATCGCCACGTCGGCGCCGGCGGGGCCGCTCGGGACGGGGCCCGGCGTGTGGAGCGAGCCGCTCGGCCCCGCGGGCAGCGGGAGCGCTCCGCCTGGGCCGGTGACGCCGACCGCGGCGGCGAGGCGGAGCGTGGCTCCGTCGCGATCGAGGCGCACGTCCTCGAGCATGAAGCTGGCGCTGACCTCGCGGCCGAGAAGCTGCGCCCCGTGGCGGCGGCGCTGCGCGTCGGCCAGCACCTGATCGAGGGCGGGCGGCACCTTGGCGAGCGCCCAGGGCGCCAGCCGCTCGCGCAGCAGCCGCGCGGCCTGCGCGCTGACCCACGCGCGCGCGAAGTCGGGCAGGCCGGCGAAGTCGAGCGAAAAGCCGCGCAGCTCGACGGCGGTGTCCTCGAGCTCCGTGCGAGCCACCCCGCCCGCGACCCGAGCGGTGGCGAGCGCCGACACGGTCGCGGCCTGCGCGCTCAGCCTGAGCGGCACCCGCAGACCCGTGCGCCGCATGGGGCCCAGGGTCACGGCGGCGCTGGCAGTCAGCTCGAGCGTCAGCGCGTCCACGTCGGCGCGCACGGCCAGCCCGTGGGCGGCCGGCGCGAGCGTCAGGCGCGGCGGGCGCGCCAGCGCGAGCCGCTCGGCGCGCACCTCGATATCGAACGCCAGGCCGAGGCGCTCGAACCGGCGGCTGAACAGCGGGTTCTTGGCCTGCAGCGCGGCCTCGAGGTCGGCGGCGGCCAGGCGCGCGCTGGCCCAGCGGGCGGCCTCCTCGAAGGCCCCTGGACCCAGGCGGAGCACCACCGCGTCGGCCACGGGTTGATCGGCGGGGCGGAGGCGTCCCCCCACGACGGAGCGCCAGCGCGTGGCGCGGTTGCCGTGGGCGTCCTCGGCCGTCACGTCGAACAGGCCGAACCCGGGCGCGAGCGGGATCGTGGCCGCGAACGCGCCGCTCGCGTCGGGCGTGACCGGGACGCCCGCCACCGCCAGCGTGAGCGGGCTCGCGTCGAAGACGCGCCCCTCCACGCGCACCACGCGGGCGTCGAGCGTCGCGCCCGGGGCGGGCGCGAGCAGCTCGACCCGCGGCGGGTCGGCGTCGGCCGGCGCGGGGAGCGGCGAGGGCGGGTGCGGGCGCGGCGGGCGGCCGCCCGGGTGGAGCTCGAGCTTGACCGCCAGCGCCCCGTGGTCGGCGCCGCGCGGGAAGAACACGCTGCGGTACACGACCTCGAACCCGCCGCCGTGCAGGACGTGGTCGATCAACTGGCGCGGCAGGAGCTGGACCCGCGCGTCCGAGCCCGCGGGCGAGGGCCAGCTGAAGGCGGCCCGGTCCCCCTCGAACGCGTCGAAGAAGCCGCGCCGCAGCAGCGCGAACGCGAGCGACTCCTGGCGCTCGGGGCTGCCGTCCCCGGGGGCGTCCGGGTCGAGGCGCAGGGGCGGGAAGTTGGGCTTGGGGAAGCGCGGCACGTTGAAGTCGCCCAGGATCACCACCCGATCGTGCGGCACCTGGCGGTAGAGCGCGTGGGCGCGCGCCGCCTGGTGTTCGAGCGGACCGCGGCGGTAGAGCTGGTGGTGCTGCAGGCCGCACACCAAGAACCCGCCCCGCTCGGCGGTCTTTTCGACCAGCAGCCAGGGCATGGCGAAGTGGACCGGGAACACGCTCACCGGCTGGCCGCGCAGCACGAGGTCGATCCGGGTGTGGGCGCGCGTGTTCCAGCTCTGCGCGCCGCCCCACTTCGCGCGGTACTCCGCCGCGCGCGCCGGGTCGCCCGCGAGCTCGGGCGGCGTCCAGTCGAGCCACTGCGTGCGGACGAGCGCGGTCTCCTCGCTCGGGCCCGCGCCGGGCGGGACGCTCCACGAGCGGGTGGCGGGCGAGCCGCCCTGCCCCAGCGTGCGCTCCTCGCCGCCCACGTGGAGCAGCGCGCGGCGCGAGAAGATCGCGTTGTTGTTGTCGAGCGGGAACTCCCAGATCGAGGGCACCAGCAGCCGCCCGGGGAGCGCCGCCGCGAGGATCGCCTCGGTGGTGGGGTCGAGCGTGCCGGGCCGCCCCGCGTGGGGCTTGCTCACCTCGGCCAGCACCAGGAAGTCGGGCTCGAGCGCGGCCAGGACGCGCACGTTGCCGGCGAGCGCGTTCACCTCCTCGTCGCCGACCCGGGCCGGGCGGGCGTGGTGCGCGTGCTCGCCCTTGCCGACGTTCCAGTAGACGAGCGTCAGCTCGCCCGGCGCCTCGCGCACGAGGTTCGCGCGCAGCTCGGCCTCGCTGGCGCCGACCCCCGGCACCAGGCGCAGCGCGCTCGGCACGGCGTCGCTCAGCCCCGCCGCGGCGAGCCGCTGGGCCGCGGTCCCGACCAGCCCGTGCGCGGGCGCGGCGGTCGTGCTCGCGACGGCCTCGGGCGGGAGCGGCTCCCAGCGCAGCACCAGCGGCCGCGCGCTCCCGCCGCTCCGGGTGAGCTGGCCGGCCGCCTCCCGCTCGCGAGGCGGCGCGAACCGGAGCGACCACTTGACCGACCCGCCCGCCAGCACGCCCACGGCGCCCTGGTGGGTCCGACCCCGCCAGCTCCCGTCGGGCGCCCGCTCGAGCAGGAACGGCAGCTCGCGGGTTCCCTCGACCGGGAGCCACACGACCACCTTCCGGGTCGGGTCGGCCGCGCCCGCGCGCTCGACCCGGACCGGCCGCTCGGCGGCCTCGTCGCTGAACCGCACCGTGCACCGGGAGCGGGTCCAATCGTCTCGCGCGAAAAGGAGCTGAGGAGCAGCGAGGACGAGCAGCGGCGCGAGCAGCAGCGCGGTCCTGGACATGGTTTGGGGCTCCCTCCCAGGCGCGGCCTGCGTCGCGCGGGGGGCCCTGAGTGCAAGGGGTGGGCCACGAGAGCTGCGCTATGCGACCGACGTGGACGAGGCGACCGCCGCGCGGATCGGAGGCTCACGATCGAGCGCAGCGCGCGCGGAGCAGGAAGGCTCCCTGGGCCTGGGGCTCGCAGGAGCTGTCGCTGGTTGCAGCCTCCTTGGGCTGAGAAGAGAGGGCAGGAAAGCAGGAAAGACAGGAAAGCAGGAAGGCGCGGCGGGTTTTCGCCTCGTTGGAGCTGTCGCTGGCGGGAGCCTCCTTCTGCTGGGCTGAGAAGAGAGGGCAGGAAAGCAGGAAAGACAGGAAAGCAGGAAGGGGCCGCGGGTTTTCGCTTCGTTGGAGCTGTCGCTGGGGGGAGCCTCCTTCGCCTGGGCTGAGAAGAGAGGGCAGGAAAGCAGGAAAGACAGGAAAGCAGGAAGGCGCG
>CAZMSZ010000073.1:19767-24449 GCA_964569055.1 uncultured Planctomycetota bacterium
AGAGGGCAGGAAAGCAGGAAAGACAGGAAAGCAGGAAGGGGCCGCGGGTTTTCGCCTCGTTGGGGCTGTCGCTGGCGGAAGCCTCCTTCTGCTCGGCTGAGAAGAGAGGGCGGAGAGGCAGGGTCGAACGCTTCGCGCGCTGACGTCAGCGCGCCTCTGCGTCATCGGCGATCTCTGCGCTGAGATCGCTCGGTTGATCGAGTCGAGGACGGTCGCTCCGTACCGTGTAGCTCCCTGCACTACGTCCCTCCCCCCGACGGCGGCGCGCGGGTCGCGGGGGCGCTATCGTGCTCCGCCCTGGAGGACCGCCCCATGAGCCGCCTGCTCGCAGGTCCGCGTGACGCGCTGGTCGAGGAGCACCGCTACCGGCTGACCCCGCGCGAGAAGACCAGCTTCCACAACGTCCTCAGCGCCGACGACGTGATCGCCAAGGACGGCGCGCGCACCGCGCTCGTCCGGTGTCGCAGCGAGGGGGACGCGGTGACGCTCGAGTTCGAGTTCCCGCTCGCGCGCGGGGTGATCCGCGAGGAGCTGCGCCTGCGCCACCAGGACGGGCGCCTCTCCTCCGATCGGCTGGTGCGCTCGGTGTTCAACGCCGACGAGCAGCGGGTGCGCCACGAGGAGATCGCGTTCGCCGACGGCACGATCCCGCTGCCCGAGGCGGCCTACCCCGAGGTGGCCCTGCCGTTCCTGCTGCGCTGGCAGCCGTTCGACGGCAAGACGCGCGATATCTACGCCTGGATCAACGACCGGTTCGTGGCGCGGGTCGAGTTCGAGAGCCAGGGGCGCGAGGAGGTCGCGCTCCCCGGCGGGCGGGCGCCGGCGATCAAGATGATCATGTACCCGGACTTCAACGACTGGGTGCGGCTCGGCAAGGTGCTCACCAAGCTCGCCCGGCCGTTCATTCCGAAGTACCACATATGGTTCGCGGCCGAGCCGCCCCACCCGGTGCTGCGGTTCGAGGGGCCGTACGGGCCTCCCGGGGCGCCCGAGATCGTGATGGAGCGGCTCGCCTAATCCAGCGGCTCCAGCGTCAGCGGGTCGCGCAGCGGGAGCCGCTTGGGCTCGGCGCCGCCGAACACCTCCTTCACGAGCTCCGCCATGCTGGCGCGGCCGCCGAGGTCGCCGGGGGCGATCTCCTCCCACTTGCCGACCACGAGGACGGCCAGGGCCTTGGGGTCGAGGTGCTCCTTGGCGACGCGCAGCACGTCCTCGGCGGTCACGGCGCGGACCTCGTCGCGGTAGGCCTTCCACCAGGCGTGGGTCCGGCCGGTGAAGGCGTCGGACATGAACACGCTCAGGGTGGCGGCGGGCGACTCGAACTGCCGGGGGAAGGTCTCGATCAGCGCGCCCTTGGCGACCTCGAGCTCCTTGGCGTCGACGGGCTCGGTCCGGATCCGCGCCACCTCCTCCACGATCAGCTTCAGCGCCAGCGCCACGGTCCGGCTCTTGGACTGGAACGAGGCGCGGAACTCGCCCGGGAAGTAGGCGCCCGGGATCATGGCCGCGCCCGCGTCGTAGGCCAGGCCCTCGTCGGAGCGCACGCGGCGGGTGATCCGGCTGGTGAACCCGCCCTGGCCGAGGATGTGGCTCATGACCATCAGCGCGTGGTAGTCGGGGTCGTCGCGGCGGATCCCGCGCATGCCGACGTGGACCTTCCCCTGGGGAATGTCCTTCTCGATCCGGTACACGCCGGGCGCGAGGGCGTGCGTCGGCGCGGGCGGGAGCGGGGCCTCCTCGCCCACCTCCCAGCCCTCGAGCGCCTTGGTCAGCGCCTCGACCATGGCCTCGACCTCGAAGTCGCCCGAGACGCCGATCACGAGGTTGCCGGGATGCACCCAGCGGGCGTGGAACGCGCGCAGCTCGGCCTCGGTGATCGCCTCGAGCGAGGCCTGCGTGACGTCGCGCCCCTTGAAGTGGTCGCGCCCGTAGACCAGGGCCGGCCACTCACGGGCGAGGATGTCCCCCGCGTCGTCGTTGCGCTGCTCGAGCCGCTCGAGCACCTCGCTCTTCCAGAGCTCGAACCGGTCGGCCTGCAGGCGCGGGCGGCGGAGCACGTCGACCAACAGCGCCAGGCTGCGCTCGAGGTTCTGGCTGATCGTGTCGAGCGAGGCGGACAGCTCGTACTCGCCCGCGCCCGTGCCGAGCTCGGTGGCGAGGAAGTCGAGCTCCTCGTCGAGGGCGGCCGCCTCGAGCTCGCCCGCGCCGCCGCGGCGGAGCATGGCCCCGAGCGCGCCCGCCAGGCCCTCCTTGCCGGCCGGGTCGAGGTACGAGCCGGCGCGGAACATGAAGCGCACGTCGACCAGCGGGAGCGAGCGGTCGGGGATCAGGAACGCGGTCACCCCGCCCGGCAGCTCGTGGCGGTAGCTGGCCGGGTCGGGCGGCTCGAACGCCAGCGGCGGGAACACGATCTCCTCGGGCCGCTTGGGGAGCGGGCGCGCCTCCTGGGCGTGGGCCGCCAGCGGGGCGAGGGCCAGGGCGAGCGCCAGGCCATAGGCACGGACGAGACGACGGGTGAGGTTCTGCACGGCGCGCTCTCCTACTCGCCCTGGGGGGTGTCGGCCTCGGCGGCCTTCTGCAGCTCGGCCAGGCGCTCGCGCCCGCGGCGCAGCAACAGGTCGATCAGCGGCTTCAGCTCGGCCGGGACCGAGCCCGCCTGCGCCTCGAGCTGCTCGAGCTGCGCGGCCAGGATCGTGGGGTCGGCGATCTGCGCGAGCTGGCCGAGGGCCTGCTTCGCCATGGCGCGGACCTGCTCGGGCAGCGCCTCCAGCTCCGGATCCGCGGCGGCGACCGGCGCGCCCGCCTTGCGGACGTACGTCGCCACGCTGCGGTTCTCGGGCGCGAAGTAGGCCTTGGCCACGCGCTGCACGTCCTCGGCGGTGACCGCGAGCAGGGCCTTGGGGGCGGTGTTGATGTAGTCCCAGCGGCCGAGCGCCTCGTAGTAGCCGAGCTGGATCATGAGGTAGAAGTTGCTCTCCAGCCGGCGGAAGCTGTCGGCGAGCACCCGGTTCTTCACCTTCTGCAGCTCGCGGGCAGGGACCGGCTCCTCCTGCAGGCGCTTCAGCTCGGCGTAGAACGCCTGCTCGACCTGCTCGGGGGTGGCCTCGCCCTTGCACTCGCCGCTGAACGCGAACGCGCCCGCGTACTTGCGCGAGTCCTGCTGGACGGCCGCGCCCGTCGCGACCTCGGCGCCCTCGACCAGCGCCTTGTAGAGCCGGCCGGTGCGCCCGTTCATGAGCTCGGCCAGCACCTCGAGCGGGGCCTCGTCGGGGTGGTCGAACGGGACGGTGTGGTAGCGCACCTCGACCTGCGGCGCGGCCTCGCACTCGGCGAACAGCCGCTGCTCGGCGCGCTGCGGCTGCTCGAGCGTGACCACCGGCGGCGGGGCCGGGCCGCGCTCGAGCCGGCCGAAGTAGCGGGTGATCAGCGCCTTGGCCGCGGCGAGCTCGAAGTCGCCCACGATCACGCCCACGAGGTTGTTGGGGCGGTAGTAGGTCTCGAAGTAGTGCTCGGCCTGCTCGGGCGTGTAGCTGTTGAGGTCGGTGGGCCAGCCGATCACCGGCCAGTGGTAGGGCGAGCTCTGCCAGAACATGGCGTCGAACTGCTCGGCGAAGATCCCGGTCGGCGTCGACTCGGTGCGCAGGCGGCGCTCCTCGTGGACCACGTCGCGCTCGCTGTAGAACTCGCGGAACACGTGGTCGGCCAGGCGGTCCGACTCCATCCAGGCCCACAGCTCGAGCTTGTTGCTCGGGAGCCCAATGAAATAGAAGGTCAGGTCGTGGCTCGTGAAGGCGTTCATGCCCGACGCCCCGAGCGACGTGTAGATCGAGTCGAACTCGTCCTTGACCGTGACCTCGCGCTGCGCGGCCACCAGGTTGGCCAGCTCGGCCCGCAGCGCCTTCATCTCCTCGGTGTCGTGGGCGGGGTCCCAGGGGTCGGCGATCTCGCCCCGCCGCCAGCGCGGGTACTGCTGCTCGATCACCAGCGCGCGCAGCCGCGCCCGAGTGTCGTGCTGCGCCTTGTTGAGCTCGGCGTCCTTCTGGGCGTCGCTCGTGCCGATCGTGCGCGTGCCCTTGAACATCATGTGCTCGAAGAAGTGCGACAGCCCGGTGATCCCGGGCCGCTCGTTCACGCTCCCCACCTTCGCCACCCAGCCCGCCGAGATGCTGTTCGGCTGCGAGGTGCGGGGCAGGAGCAGGAACTTCATCCCGTTGGGGAGCACCAGCTCCTCGGGGGTGACCTGCTGCGCCGCCGCGGGCGAAGCGAGCAGACCGGCGAGCAGCAGGGCGGGCACGAGGGCGAAGCGAGCGCGCATGGGGCCTCCAGGCGAAGCGCAGGACGTTACCAGGCGCGGCGGGCGCGGCAAGCACGGGAGCGGCTCGCCCGCGGGAACGCGCCGCTCGCCGGCGTCTGCACCGCGGTGGTGCCGTGGGCGAGCCCGGCTCGGCCCCCAAAGGCTGCTGTGAGGCGCTGCTCAGCCGCCCTGGGCGAGCGTCGCCGCGACCGCGGCGCCGAGGCGCTCCTCGGGCGCGCTCATGGCCTGATCGCAAGCGCGCTCCAGCGCGGCCCGGTCTTCGCAGGAGGCGATCGCGGCGGCGAGGGGCTCGGGCACCGAACCGAGGCGGAGCTGGAGCATGCGGGCGAGCGTGTCCCGCAGAGCGAGCAGCCTGCCGAGCTCGATC
>CAZMSZ010000074.1:0-538 GCA_964569055.1 uncultured Planctomycetota bacterium
GCTGCGCCGTGCTCGGCGCAGCAAGCTGCGCCTCCGCGCGGCTTGCGCGGGCCCTCCGGGCCCGGCTAGCCGGGATTCCGCACGGCTGCGTCGTGCAAAACCCCGGCTCGGACCTCGGGCCGCTGCTGGCGAGCACCACGCGGCGCTGCCGCTGGTGAACGCCACGCCTTCCGTGCAGCTGCTCGGGCTCAGCCGCCGCGGAGCTCGTCCAGCTCTCGTTCGAGGCGCTCGAGCTCGTCTTGGGTCTCGAGCAGCTCCTGGTTGATCTCTTCGACCTGGGCGCGGAACTCCTCGGCCTCTTGGCGGGCCTGGTCGCGCTCGGCCTCGAGCGCGCCCAGCAGCGCGGGGTCGGCCGTGGGAGCGGGCTGAGGGCTGCTGGGCTGCGGGAGCGCGTCGCGGTCGTCCCCGCGGGCGCGCTCCAGCTCGTCGCGGGCGCTCTGCGCCTCGGTCTGGGCGCGAGCGAGCTCGTCACGAGCGCGCTGCGTCTCGGCCTGGGCCCGCGCCAGCTCTTCGTCCGCGGCGGCCCGAGCGCGCGCCA
>CAZMSZ010000074.1:638-1896 GCA_964569055.1 uncultured Planctomycetota bacterium
GCTCGTCGCGAGCTCCGTTGGCCTCGGCCTGGGCTCGCGCCAGCTCGTCGCGAGCTCCGTTGGCCTCGGCCTGGGCTCGCGCCAGCTCGTCGCGAGCGGTCGCGCCCTCGGCCTGGGCGCGCGCCAGCTCGTCGCGAGCGGTCGCGCCCTCGGCCTGGGCTCGCGCCAGCTCGTCGCGAGCTCCGTTGGCCTCGGCCCGGGCGCTCGCCAGCTCGTCGCGAGCGGTCGCGCCCTCGGCCCGGGCGCTCGCCAGCTCCTGGCGGACGCTCGCGAGCTGCGCGTCGAGGGCGGCGAGGCGCTCGGCCGCTTCACCGGCGCCGCTCGCGGCCGCGCGCAGGCTGGCGAGCTCGGCGGCCGCGGCGCTGGCCTCCGCGGCGGCCCGGGCCTGGAGGTCGGTGGCCTCCCCGCGGGCGCGCTCGGCGGAGGCCTGGGCCTCGCTCAGCGCCTCGCGCACCCGGGCGAGCTCCGCGCTGGCCTTGGTCTGGGCCTCGTCCGCCGCCTCACGAGCTCGAGCCAGCTCGGCCTCCAGCTCGCCCGCGCGCGCCTCGGCGCGCGCGCGGTCCTCGCGCGCGGCGGCCGCCTCCGCCTCGAGCTGCGACTCCAGCGCCGCCAGCCGCTCGGCCTGCTCGCGGCTCCGCGCCTGCAGCTCGTCGCGCTCGCGCTCGAGCGCGCCGCGCGCCTCGCGGAGCTGCGCCAGCTCGCCGCCGGTCTCGGCCTGCGCCGACTCGCGGGCCGCCCGCTCGGCCTGCGCCGCCTCGCGCACCCGCCCCAGCTCGGCCTCGAGGTCGGCGCTGCGCGCGGCGAGGCGCTCGCGCTCCGTCGCGGCGGCGTCGCGCTCGGCGCGGGCGGCGGCGAGCGCGTCGGCGCTCCGGGTCTCGTCCGCTCGACGAGCCGCGACGGTCTCGTCGCGCTCCTTGCGGGCGGCCTCGAGCTCGCTCTCCAGGCTGGCCTCGCGCGCGAGCCAGGCCTCCCGCTCGCGCGTGAGCGCTTCGTGCCCGCGCTGCGCGTCCCCGAGCGCCTGCTCGAGCTCGCGCGCCCGCTGCTCCAGGCCGGCCGCGCCGAGGCGCTGGGCCTCCTCCGCGGCCGCGAGCCGCGCCCGCGCCGCCTCGAGCTCGGCGCGGGCGGCGTCCTGGGCCTGCGCCGCGGTCTCCGCGTCCCGCGTGGCCGCGGCGCGCGCCGCCTCGAGCTCGGCGCGCGCGGCGGCCTGCGCCTGCGCGGCGGCCTCCGCGTCCCGCGCGGCCGCGGCGCGCGCCGCCTC
>CAZMSZ010000074.1:1996-24315 GCA_964569055.1 uncultured Planctomycetota bacterium
CGCGGGCGGCGTCCTGCGCCTGCGCGGCGGCCTCCGCGTCCCGCGCGGCCGCGGCCCGAGTCGCCTCGAGCTCGGCGCGAACGTCCTCTAGCTCTCGAGCGACCGCCTCGGCCGCTTGCTCCTGCGCGGCGAGCCGCTCGCTGGTCGCGGCGAGGTCCCGCGCGCTCGCGTCGAGCGCCTCCCGCAGCCGGTCGCGCTCGCCCTCCGCCGCAGCCAGGGCCGCGCGGGTCTCGGCGACCTCGGCGGCCGCCTCGCCCGCCCCGCGGGCCGCGGCCTCGGCCGCTGGCGGGCCGGCCGCGGCCTCGGCCGGCTGCGGGGCGAGGCTCGCGGCCGACAGGCCGCTCGGGCTGGTCAGCGCGCCCGGCAGCCGCGCCGTGGCGGCGCGCAGCCTCGCCAGCCGGCCGCTGGGGGTGGTCCCGCTGGCGCGCTCGGCGGCGGTCGGGGGCGCGGAGAGTGCGGCTGGAGCGGGCGCGTCGGCGGCCGCGTCGGCCGCCGCCTCGGCCGCGAGGCGCGCCTCGGTCGTCCCGAACGCGATCGTGTCCCCGACCGAGACCGTCACCGGCCCGCTCAGGCGGGCCCCGTTCAGGAAGGTGCCGGTGGTGGAATGGCGGTCCTCGAGCAGCACGCGCCCGTCTTCGCCCGGGGAGAGCACGGCGTGGGTGTAGCTGATCCCACGGTCCCGGATCCGGAGCTGGGCGCGCCGCGAGGTCCCCACCTCGTAGACCTCGCCGGGCACCAGCACGAGCACTTCGCCCGCCGACTTCCCGGTCAGCACCTCGATCCGCATGCGCCCGCCTCCGGTGGCCCGGCGGCGAATTGTACGTGCGGTCGCTGCGCCGCGCCTCGCCCTTCCGTATCATGGCCGACCGCGTGAGCCGCACCCTGCTGGTCGCGTTGCTGCTGTCGGCCTCGTTCGGAGCCCGCCTGGCGTCGGGTCAACCGGCCGACGGCTCGCCCGACCGTGCGGACCCACGGGGGGGTAGCGCTCCCGGTGTCCGCGAGCGTCAGCGCTTCACACCGCCCGAGCCGGCGCCCGAGCCGGACGAGCGCGGGCTCGGCGAGCTCGAGGACTGGCTCGTGTTCGAGGAGGAGGACGCGCCCGAGCCGCCGCTGCTCCGGCTCGAGGTGGGCGTGCTCACGTTCGTCGAGTCGCGCACCGAGCTGACCTCGTTCAAGGGCGGCGTGCGCGGCAGCGAGCTCCGCGACCTCGAGCAGCAGCAGGGCCTGAGCGAGGCGTTCGTCGCCCCGTGGTTGGAGCTGTCGATCGGCAGCAAGGTCCGGGGGGGCGCCGACGCGTTCTTCTTCGTGCGCGGGGGCGAGAACACGGTCCAGGACGAGACCCTGGTGTTCGACAACGACGTGGTCGCGACCCCCGGCTATCCGGTGCGCCCCCGCTTCTCGCTGGTGAGCGTGTCGGGCTTCGTGGCCTGGGACGCGCTCTACGGGCGCACCTACCGGCTGGGGCTCCTGGGCGGGCTCCGCTACTTCCGGCTGGACGCGGCCTTCACGGGGGTGCTCGACGGCGTGGAGCGCACGCACCGCGCGCGCGGGGAGCTCCTCTCGCCGTTCTTCGGCGGGTCGTTCCACCTCTCGCCGTTCCCCTACCTCACGGTCTCGAGCCGGGTCCAGTTCATGAACTGGTCCTGGCGGGCGGTGGGGCTGCGCGAGGCGCGCTACTTCGACTTCCGCCTCGGGGCGCAGATCAACGTGGTGCCCGGTACGCTGGGCGTGGCGCTGGAGTATCGGTTCCTGGTGATCCAGGCGGAGGCGCGCGAGCGCGGCGACCCCGGGCTCGACGCCGCCATGGCGGCTCACGGCCTGTCCCTGGCGGTGGTGTTCACTTACTGAGGTCACCCCGAGCGCCGCGCGCCGGCGAGCGGCGCGCGACCTCGGCATCGAAGCGGGTTCGCCGGCGGAAGGGCGAGGCGAGCGGATCAGCTCGCGGCGAGGCGGGTCAGGCGGAGGTTGCGCCAGGCGAACTCGTCGGCCACCCGGGTCCGGCGCGAGCCGCGCGGTCGCGTCTTCAGCCCCTCCGTCGCGGGGGCGAGGTAGGCCGCCGTGGTGGTGTCGAGCACGTCGAGCGTGATCTGCCAGCGGGCGCAGAGCTCCTCGACCGAGATCGACCGCACCACCTCGTACTTGCCCTGGGGGCGCACCTGCTGGGCCGCCCCGTCCTTGAAGGTCACTAGCACATCGGTCTGAACCGCCAGGAACAGTCGGTTGCCCCGACGGTAGACCACCCCGATCTCGAACTGCGCGCTCGCTGCCATGGCTCGTCCCTCCCACCGACGCGGTCCGGCGCGACCCGCGTCGTCCTATCGCCTCACCCCCTTGGACGGTCGAGGTGGCGAGTCGACACAGAGAAAATCTGCGCGACTCCCTCCTCGTGGCCCATCCAATCTCCCTCCCAGAACGCCAGGCGTCGCGTTCCGTTCCAGGAGCGTTGCAGCAAGCGTGGGTCCAGGGACGAACCGGACTGCCGAAGCTGGACTTAGCCGCGGTGCGAGGCATGCTGTTACCGTCTTGGTTCGGCACCCCTGCGTCAAAAAGTGTTCGCGCTCCAGAACGGCGCGGTCCGGTGCCGCAGGTCGGACGTGGTGAGGAGGAGCAGGATGCCTCGTGCGCTCGTCATCCGATCCCTGATCCCGCTGGCGCTGTGCCTCGCCGCGCCGGCTCGGGCCGACGTCGTGGTGCTCGTGCCGGGCGCCGAGCAGGCGCTCGCGCGGCGCGCGCCGGCGGTCCAGCCGCTGCTCGAGCCCGTGCCCGGCAGCAACCCGCCCCAGATGTGCTTGCGCGGCAAGGTCGGTGAGGTCGAGTTCGGTAACCCCCAGACCCGCAGCGACGACGGCGAGGTCCGCGTCCCTCCTCCGCGCGAGTGGCGCGCGTGGGACCCCGACGCCGACGCCTGGGCCGCACGGTCGATCCCGCCCGGCGCGCCGGCCCGGGTCCGGGTCGTCCTGGCCCGTATCAGCCCGGATGGCTCCCGGCTCGCCTGGCCGCGAGGGGCGGCCGTGTGGCTCGACATGGCCGAGATCGCGAAGATCGAGCACGAGCTCGACTCGACGCAGGACCTGCACTGGCTGCTCGGCAACCGCAACGTGCTGCTGGCGGCCAAGCTCGGGCGCGGGCCCCATACGCTCCCCGTCGGAGGTCAGAGCGGGCGCGACCCGGCGGTCAACGCCTGGGAGGCCTACTTCCTGCGCGCGGCGGGCTTGCCGTTCCCGCGCGTGGCGGACGGGGTGCCCGGCGAGGCTCGGGCGCGGCGCGCGACGGCGCTCGGGCGCTGGTCGGAGGCGGCGAGCGCGTATCAGTCCCTCAGCTCGAGCGCGGACGACCTGGCCGCCCGCGCGCGCTTCGCCCTCTACGCGCGGCTGTGCACGCTGCCCGACCTGGACGCCCGCCCCGATCCCACCCTGCCCGCCCTCCAGGAGGGCTGGCTGGTGCACGTGCTCCGCGACGGCCCGATGCCGATCGCGACGGCCGCCGACCAGCAGGCGCTCCGCGACCGGGTCAAGGCCGCGCTCGACCGCGGCGACCCGTTCCCCGTCGAGCTGCGGGTTCCGCGCAGCGGGCGGCCGGGCGACCTCCTCGGCTGCGACGTCACCCAGACCGTCGCGACGCTCCTGCGGATCGCCGCCGCCGACGACTGGCACGGCGGCGTGGTCCTGGGCCAGCGCTCGGGCAGCAGCGGCACCTTCTATCTGATTTGCATGCGGGTGGTGGACACGCTCTGCGCGCTCGCCGACGGCGACCCGTACGTCGCGCCCGGGGCCAGCGGCGCGCGGGCCCGCGAGGTCGGCCTCCGGGCGCGCGCGACCGTGATCACCGCGCTCGAGGCGGCCGCCCCGGGTCAGGTGGACGCCGCGGCGGCGAGGAACCGCTCGCAAGCCGCCGTGATCGCGGAGATCGAGCGCGACCCCACCCTGAGCCGGGAGGCGCGCGCGAAGCTGCTGGCGCAGCTGCGCAGCCGTCCCAGCGCCGGGCGCGCGCGCCTCGCGACGCTGAGCGACTTGCCGGCGCTCGCGGTGGACCCCTCGGTGGTGGCGTACGGGGCGCTCAAGCTGATCCAGGGCTCGCGCGCCTGGCGCTGGGCCGAGTGGGACCGAGTCGAGGTCGAGGGCGCCCGCGGCCGCAGGACGCTGGTGGGGTACGTCCTCGAGCGCGGCCGCCGGACGCTGTCGTTCCTCGAGCGCCGGGTCGACCGGAGCGGGGACGAGGTGTTCGCGTCGGTCGAGGTGCCCTGGGCGGACATCCGCGAGGTGCGCGACGGCGGGTCGGGTCGGCTGGTGCGCGCGCTGGCGGCCTTGGCGCGCCCGTGCGAGCGCGGCGACGCCCGCGGAGGCGACGCGTTCCGCGCGCGCCGGCGCGGCGACCCGCGCGATCTCCTGGCCGACGAGGCGTTCCGCGCCCTGGAGTGGCTGCTGCGCGACGACGACCGCGCCTCGGCGCAGGCTTACCGTCGCCACGCGCTCGAGCTGCTGGTCGAGGGCACCGACGCCGAGCGCGAGTTCGTCCGCGACGCCCTCGCCCAGGCCGGGTTCGGCTCGCCCGAGGACATCGAGCGCGTCGTCGGCCGCCTGTTCGAGCTGGCGCTGCGCCGCAACGAGCCCACCGAGGTGCCCGAGACGGTGCTGCCCGCGAGCTACCGCGCCAGCCTCCAGCAGGCGGAGCGGGCGACGTTCGAGCACGAGCGGCGGCGCCGGTTCGACGCGCTCACCACGCTGGCCTACCTCGCCGACCTCACGCGCAGGGCGCGGCCCGGCACGTCCCAGCACCAGGTCGGCACGCGGGTCCTCGAGCGGATCGACGAGCTGCTCGACAAGCAGGCCAAGGGCTGGTCGGGCCAGGCGGACAAGCAGTTCTTCGAGGCGATCGAGCAGCTCGCCGGCGAGCCGGCGGCCATGGCGTATCCCCCGCGCGCCGAGCTGTACCAGGCCAGCGCGACGGTGCTGCTGCGGCGATACCGCGCGCGGATCGAGTCCATGCAGCGCACCGCCCGTGAGCGGCTGGCCGCGCTCGAGGCGCGCCGGGACCAGCTGATCGACTACGAGGCCCAAAAGGAGGCGCTCGTGCAGGAGATGGACCGGATCGACGCGATGCAGGACCGCCTGCAGGCGTTGACCGGCGGGTAAGCTCTCGGGCGTGACCGCCCTCCTGCCACCTCCGCGCTTCACCGCCCCGGGCTTCGCCTTGGGGCCGCTCCCCGTGGCGGGGCGGGCGCTGATGGCGCCCATGATGGGCTACAACGAGGCCCCGCTGCGCGCGATCTGCCGCCGGTTCGGCTCGGGCCTGGCCGTGACCGAAATGGTCAAGCCGGAGAAGCTCCTGCGCCGCGACCCCGAGGTGCTGCGCGACCTCGAGTTCGGCGCCGACGAGCGGCCCCTCGGGGTGCAGGTCGCGCTGCGCGAGGAGGACCTGCTCGTTCCCGCGGTGCGCGAGCTCGCCGCGCGGGGCTACGACTTCGTCGACCTCAACATGGGCTGCCCGCTCAAGAAGGAGTGCAGCAAGGGCTGGGGGGCGGCGCTCCTGCGCGAGCCCGACAAGGCCGCGCGCCTGGTGGGGGCCGTGGTCGAGGCGGTGCGCGTGCCGGTCACGATCAAGGTGCGGGCGGGCTACGAGCTCGGCGAGCTGACCGCGCCCGAGGCCGTGCGTTCGGCCGTGCGCGCGGGGGCAGTCGGGGTGTGCGTCCACGGGCGCACGAAGATGGGCTGGTACAAGGAGCCCAACCAGCTCGAGCCGATCCGGCGCGTGGTCGAGGCGCTCGGCGGGGCCGTCCCGGTGATCGGCAACGGCGACGTGACCTCGCTCGAGCGGGCGCTCGCCATGTTCGAGGGGACCGGCTGCGACGCGGTCATGATCGGGCGGGGCGCGGTCGGGAACCCGTGGCTGTTCCGGCAGGTCGACACCTACCTGCGGACGGGCGAGGTGCTCCCCGAGCCCGGCTTCGCGGAGGTCCGCGCGCTCTACGCCGAGCACATGGACGCGGTGCAGCGCGTGTTCGGCGAGCGCAAGGGGTTCTCGCAGGTGCGCCGCTACGCGTACTACTACTTCGGGCGCTTCGGCCAGGGCAACGAGTGGCGCCGCCGGATCGCCGCCGCCCGCGATCGGGCCGCGCTCGAGGTCGTGCTCGACGACGTGGGCGGCGCGGCCGCCGCGGCCTGAGGTCGGCCGCGGGAGCGGCGCGCCTCGCAGGGGCACAGAAGAGCAGGCAAGGGCAAGGGCAAGGAGCCGGAGCCGCTCCTTGCGGCGGCCTCTCGAATTCCGAGCGCGCCCCTTACACTCTCGGCGTGCGCGGGATGCTGATCCTCTACGCCGCCATGACCGTGCTCGCCGCCGTGCTCGCGGCGGTGAGCGGGTGCCCCTCCCTGTTCCGCCTCCCGCCGCCCGACCTCCTGCTCTACTCGCTGCTCGCGGCGGCGGCGCTCGCGTTCGCCGTGGTGCAGGGGGGGGCGTCGCTCGAGCGGGTGGGCTGGTACCGGCGGATGGCGGTCACGCTCAAGCGGATCCTGATCGAGGTGCTCGGGCCGCGGATCGACTCGCAGCGCGCCTTCGTGATCGCCGTCTACAGCAGCGTGGGGGAGGAGGCGCTGTTCCGCGGCTGGCTGCAGCCGTACCTGATCGCCAAGCTCGGCGCCTGGACCGGCGCGCCGGGCACGCTCGGGGTGATCGCGCTCGGGGTGCTCCTCGCCAGCGCGATCTTCGGGCTGGTGCACTTCCCCAGCCAGCGCGAGCTGCGGCCCTGGACCGTGTTCGCGGTGCTGATCGGCGTCGCGTTCGGCGCGCTCGCGGCCTGGTCGGGGTCGCTCGCCGCGCCGGTCCTCGCGCACTTCCTGATCAACTGGCTCAACCTCCGTCGGCTCGATCGGATCGCCCTGGACTCGGCTTGAGGCGCGGCTCGGCTGCGGTTGCCCGGCCCCCGGTTGGGTGCTTAGATGCGGCCGGACTAACCCCAGGATCCGCCACGCATTGCGGGCGTCGGGGGGGCGCTCGGGAGCAGCATGGCGGCAGGGGACGCGACGATCCGAGACGCCCGCCTGTTCCAGGAGGAGGACCGGCGGCTCCGCGAGGCCAAGCGCTGGCGCGAGCTGCTCGACCTCTACGAGGCGCGAGCATCGGTCCTCGACGACGCGGGCAAGGAGCGCACGTACTACAAGGCGGGCGAGGTCGCGACCGACGAGCTCGCCGACCGCGGGGTGGCGGCCCGGTTCTTCCTGCGCTCCTTCCAGGTCCGGCGCAGCTTCCTGCCCGCGATCGGGGCGCTCAAGGTCCTCTACCAGAACGGCGACGACGCCGCCGGCCTGCTCGAGGTGCTCGGCTACGAGCTCGAGGTCACCAAGGACCCGCGCCGTCAGGCGCAGCTCCACCTCGAGATCGCCGAGCTCCACCTCAAGCGCCAGGACGAGCTCGCCGCCCTGACGTCCTTCGGGGCCGCGATCCAGGCCTACCCCAAGAGCCGCCAGCCGCTCGACGCGCTGGAGCGGCTGGCCCGCAAGCACGACCGCTGGGCCGAGCTCGTCAGCGCCTACCAGACCCTGGCCGGGGCGGCCAAGGAGAAGCAGGCCGCGGTCTATCAGTTCCTCGGCGGGACGGTGCTCGACGAGCACCTCGTCGACCCCGAGGCGGCGGCTCGCGCGTTCCGCGCCTCCCTCGAGGCCGGGCCGCGCGACCCGCGGATCCTCTCGGCGATCGAGAAGTTCTTCGAGCGCACCGAGGACTGGGACGGGCTCACCAAGGCGCTGTGGCAGCACATCGAGGTCGCCGAGGACGCGCGCGAGCGCGTGCGCCTGCTCAAGAAGCAGGCCGGGCTGTACGAGATCCAGCTGCGCGAGCCCGCGCGGGCGCAGAAGCTGCTGCTCAAGGCGGTCGAGGAGGCGCCGCAGGACGCCGCCGCGGTCAAGGCGCTGATCGCGGTCAGCCAGGCGCTCGACGACCCGCGCGGGCTCGCCCGCGGCTACGAGCTCGAGGCGGAGCTCCCCGGGCTCAAGAAGGCCGAGCAGGCCGAGAGCCTGGAGCGGGCGGCCGAGCAGCGCCACCGCGCCGGCGAGGGCCGCAAGGCGCACTCCTCGATCCGTAAGGCGCTCGTGCTGCGGCCGCGCTCGGCGCGCGGGCTCAAGCTCATGGAGCGGATCACCCACCGCCTCGGCGAGTGGGAGGAGCACGCGCGCACGCTCGAGCGCGAGCGCGAGCTGCTCGACCCGGCGCGCTCGGAGACCGAGCGCAAGGCCACGCTCGCGATCCTGCTCCGCCTGGCCGACGTGTCCGAGAAGCGGCTCAAGGACGACGCCCGCGCCCAGGGCGCGCTCCGGGCGCTGGTCGCGCTCGACCCGGCCAACGCCGCAGCCTGGGAGCGCCTGGCGGGCGCCGCGCGCCGGCGCGGCGACTGGGGCGCGGTGGCCGAGGTGCTCGAGCAGCGGATCGCCGCCGGCTCGAAGGACGGCGCCCCCGAGGCCGCGCTGCGCGAGCTGTGGCGCGAGCTGGGCGAGGTCCGCCGCGGGGGCCTCCGCGACGGCGCGGGCGCGGCGCGCGCCTACGAGTCCCTGCTCGAGCTCGACCCCGCCGACGCCGGCGCGCTCGAGGCGCTGGCCGGGATTCACCGCGAGGCCGGGGACCTCGCCGCCCTGGCGCAGGTGCTGGAGCGCCGCGCGCAGCACGGCGCCCCGCCCGAGCGCGCGGCCGCGCTGCGCGACCTGGCCCGCCTCGCGCTCGAGCGCAAGCTGTTCGAGGACGCGCGCCAGGCCTGCCGCGACGCGCTCGACCACGAGGGGGAGGGGCCGGGCGCGCTCGAGGCCTGGGAGCTGTTGGTCCGCGCCGCCGACGCCCTGGGCGACGACGAGCTGATGCGCGAGGCGCTGGGCGGGGTCAAGCGCTACGAGCTCGACCCCGACCGGCTCCGCTGGGCCCGGATCCAGCTCGCCAAGCTGGACGACCGCGCGGGCAAGTCCGACGAGGCGCTGCTGGTCCTCCACGAGGCGCTCTCCGAGGCGCCCGCCGACGAGGAGGCGCTCCCGCTGGCGGTCGCGCTGCTCGAGGGGCAGGGGCGCTACGACGACGCCGCCCTGCGGCTGGAGGCGGCGAGCCAGGCGCTGGAGCACGACCCCGGGCGGGCGGCGGGGGTGTGCCGCCAGCTGGCGCGGCTGTGCGAGGAGCGGCTGAACGCGCCCGAGCGCGCGCTCGACGCCTGGCAGCGCGCGGTGCGCGCGGCCCCCGACCACGCCGAGGCGTTCGCGCGGGTCGTGGCGCTCGCCCGCGCCGCGGGCCGGTTCGCCGAGCTGCGCGCGCTGCTCGAGGAGGTCACCCCGTCGGTCGACGAGGACGGGCTGCGGCGGCGCATGCTGCGCGAGCGCGCGGTCCTGTGCGAGCGCGAGCTCGCGGACCCCGAGGCGGCCGTGGCGGCCTACGAGCGCCTGCTCGACGAGGAGCCCCAGGAGCAGGACGGGGTGGCCGCGCTGCGCCGCCTGTACCGGCAGCTGGAGCGCTGGGGCGAGCTGGCGGGCTTGCTCGAGCGCGCTGCGCGCGCCGAGGGCGCCGCGCCGGCCGAGGCCGGCGCGCTGCTGCGCGAGGCGGCCGAGGTCGCCGAGCAGCGCCTGCGCGACCTGCCGCGCGCGGCGCGGACCCTCGAGGACGTGCTCGCCGACGTGACCGACGCGGCCGACCCGGCCTGGGACGCCCTGGTCGGGATCTACGTCCGCCTCGAGCGTCACGAGGACCGGGTGCGCGTGCTCGAGCGCGTGGCGGGCCTCGAGGCCGAGCCCGCCCGGCGCGCGGAGCGCCTCGCCGCCGCGGCGCAGGTCCTCGAGGAGCGGGTCGGGGCGTACGAGCGCGCGATCGACCTGCTCGGGCGCGCCCTCGAGGCGACCCCGCGCCACCCCGGCCACCTCGCCGCGCTGGCGCGCGTGCAGCGGGCCGCCGGGCGCCACGACGAGGCGACGCGCACCCTCGCGACCGCGGCCGAGGTCGCCGAGGCGTCAGGGGACAAGGCGGGCGCCGCGGCGGTCCTGCTCGAGCGCGGCCGGCTGCTCGAGGAGCGGCTGACCGACCCCGAGGCGGCCGAGGCCGCCTATCGCGAGGCCCTCGGCCGCGACCCCGACCTGCTCGCGGCGCACCAGGCGCTCGTCGCCTCGCTCGAGCGGCGCGGCCGCTGGGCGCCGCTGCAGGAGGCGCTGGCCGCCGCGGCCGAGGTCACCGCGGGGGAGGAGCGCGCGGCGCTCCTCGTGCGGCGGGGCGAGGTCCTGGCGGGGCGGCTGGCCAAGGTCGACGAGGCGCTCGCCGCGTTCGAGGCGGCCGAGGCCGCGCGCCCGGCGCTGGCGCTGTGCCTCGAGGCGCGGGTCCGCGTGCTGCGCCGCGCGCGCCGGCCCGAGGCGCTGGCCGACGCGCTGGCTCGCCGGCGCGCGGCCGAGCCCAACGACCTCGACACCAACCAGCTGATCCGGCTCTTGCGCGAGGAGGCGGAGGTGCGCGCGTTCGCGCTCCGCCAGCCCGAGCCGGCGCGCGCGCTCCTGCTCGACGCCCTCAAGCGCCGCTCCAAGGACGGGCACACCCTCAAGGCCCTGGTGCGGGTCGAGCGCCTCCTCGGCCTGGGCGAGCCGCTGGCCGAGCACCTCGAGGCCGCCGCCCGGCTCGAGCGCGACCGGCCGCGCCAGGCGGCGCTCCTGGCCGAGGCCGGCGTGGTGCTGCGCACGCGCGGCGGCGACCCCAAGCGCGCCCGCGACCTGTTCAACCGGGCGCTCAAGGCCGACCCCTCGCGCCTGGAGGCCGTGCGCTGGCTGGCGCGGATCGCGCGCGAGGAGCGCGACCTCGTCGGGCAGGTGGAGTGGACCGCCGAGGAGGCGCGGCTCGAGCCGGACCCGGCGCGGCGCGCGGCGCTGCTCACCCGGCTCGGGCGCCTGCAGGCCGAGCGCGAGCCCGCCGCCGCGCGCGAGGCGCTCGAGCGCGCGCTCGAGGAGGTGCCCGGCTACCTCCCCGCGCTGCGCCGGTTGGCGCCGCTCCTCCGCTCGCTCGGCGACACCGCCGCCCTGGTCCAGACCCTGGAGCGGCTGGCCGAGGCCGAGCCCGACCGGCGCACGCGGGTCGACCTGTGGGTCGCGCTGGGCGAGGTGCGCCTGGCCGTGCAGCGCGAGCCGAAGGCCGCGCGGGCGGCCTACGACCGCGCGCTGGCGGAGGTGCCCGGCGCCCGGCGCGCGCTCGCCGGGCGGGCCGAGACGTTCGACGCCAAGGAGGAGCCGGCCGCGCTGGCCGACGCGCTGCGCGCGCTGGCTGCCGCCACGCCCGAGGCGGCCGAGCGCAACGCCCTCGCCAAACGCCTGGCGGCCCTCCTCGCCGAGCGCCTGAACGACCTCGAGGGCGCCCGCGCCGTGCTCGAGGAGCTGCTCGCGCGCGACCCGCACGACCCCCAGGCCTGGAAGCAGATCCGCGACGTGTGCATGGAGCAGCGCGACTTCGCGCGGCTCGCCGACCTCTACGCCCGCGAGGCGCGCCAGCTCGCCGACCCCAAGGCGCAGGAGGAGCGCTTCCGGCAGGCGGCCCAGATCCGCCAGCACCACCTCGGCGACAAGGCGGGCGCCGCCGCGCTCTATCGCGAGGTGCTGCTGCGCGGCGATCCGCACGCGCTGGCGGTCGAGGTGCTGCCCAAGCTGTACCGCGAGCTGGGCGACGAGGAGGGCTACGAGCGCGTGCTGCGCGAGATCCCGCGCGTGATCCCGCGCACGGCCGTCGCGGCGCGCGCGCTGCTCGAGCTCGCCGAGCGCGAGGCGGGGAGCGGGCGACGGGCGGCCGCGATCGAGGACTGCGAGGCCGCGCTCGAGCACGACCCGCGGCTGGTGGTGGCCCTCGACCGGCTGGCGGAGCTGCACCGCGAGGCCGGCGAGCCGGGGCTGCGCGTCGAGGCGCTCCTGCGCAAGCGCGAGCTGGTGGGCGAGTCGCCCGCCGCGGCCGAGCTCTCGCTCGATGCGGCGCGGATCGTCGAGAACGAGCTGCGCGACGCGCCGCGCGCGATCGAGCTGCTGCAGGAGGCGCTGCGCGCGATCTCCGAGGAGGACGCGGAGCGGCGGCGCGACGTGGTGGACTGGCTGGCGCGCCTGTGCCGGCGCACCGAGCGCCACCGCGAGCTGGCGGACGCGCTGGCCGAGCTCGCCGCGCGCACGCCCGACGCCCCGGCGGCGGCCGCGCTGTTGCTCGAGCGGGCCGAGGTCCAGCGTGACCGCCTCGGCGATGCGCGCGCGGCGGTCGAGAGCCTGGAGGAGGCCTTCTCGCGCCACCGCGACCTCGCGCCCCTGGTCCCGCTCGTGGAGCTGCTCGAGCGCGAGGAGCTGTGGGACGAGCTGGTGCGCGCGCTCGAGGCGCGCGCCGAGCTGAGCGAGGAGCCCGAGGCCACGGCCGAGGCCCTCTCGCGCGCGGCCGAGGTGCTCGACGAGCGGCTGGGGCGGCCCGAAGACGCGGTCCACGCCTGGGAGCGCGTCCAGGCCCTGGTCCCCGACCGCGCCGAAGCGTACGCGGCCGCCGAGGCGATCTGCAGGCGGATCGACGACCGACGCGCGCTGGCGCGCGTGCTCGAGCGCGAGGCGCGACGCCTCGCGGAGCGGGCCGAGGCGGGCGAGGCGGACGCGGCCGAGCGCGTGGTCGGGCGCGCCCTCGAGGCGGCGCGGCTGCTCGAGGCGGCCGGCGAGGTGGCGCGCGCCCTCGAGACGCTGGAGCGCGCGCGCGGCGCCGCCCCGCTCGACCGCGCCGTGTTCGTCGAGCTCGATCGGCTCTACGGCGAGCGGGGCGAGGCGCGCGAGCGCTACCGGGTGCTGGCGGACCGCGCCGAGCGGGTGGAGGACGCCGAGGAACGCCTGGTCCTGCACGAGCGGCTGGCGCGGCTGGCGGCCGAGGCGCTGGGTGAGCCCGAGCGGGCCCGCGGCCACTGGGAGCAGGTGCTCGAGGGGCGCCCCGGCCACCCCGCCGCGGTCTCGGCGCTCGAGGCGCACTACCGCGCGCGCGGCGCGTTCGAGGACGTGGCGCGCGTGCTGCGCGTCGACCTCGCGGCCCGCGAGCGACGCCGCGCGGCGGGAGAGGCGGTGAACGCGGGCGAGCTGGCGGCGCGCCACCTCGAGCTGGGCGAGGTGCTCGAGCACGAGCTGTCCCGCGCCGACGAGGCGATCGCGAGCTACCGGGCCGCGGCCCGCGAGGCCAAGGACGACCCGCGCCCGCTGCGCGGCCTCGAGCGGCTGCACGAGGCGGCGGAGGCCTGGGACGAGCTGGTGGCGGACCGCCGCGCCCTGCGCGAGCAGAGCGCCGATCGGGCCCTGCGCGCCGAGCTCTCGCTGGCGATCGCGGCGGCGCACGAGCGGCGCCGCCGCCCCGCCGAGGCGCTGGCCGCGCTGCGCGAGGCGCGGGCCGAGCTCCCCGGCGACCCGCGCGTCCTGGCGCGGCTGCGCGTGGCGCTGCTCGAGGCGGAGCGGTTCGAGGAGGCGGCCGAGGTCCTGGCCCGTGAGGCGGAGGCGGCGACCGCCGCGGGCGTGCAGCTGGCGCGGCGCATGGAGCGGGCCGCGCTCCTGCGCGACCGCCTGAGCGCGCCGCAGGAGGCGATCGCCGAGCTGGAGCGGGCGCGCGCCCTCGCCCCGGGCGACCCGGGGCCGCTCGACGCGCTGGCGCCGCTCTACGAGCAGGCGGGCGAGCGGGACAAGTGGATCGAGGCGCTCGAGGCGCGCGCCGCGCTCGAGGAGGAGGACGCGGCGGCCGCCACGCTCTACGCCCGGGCGGGCGAGCTGGGCGCGGAGGGCTCGCCCGCGGCCGCGGCCGAGAGCTACGAGCGCGCCCTACGCCGCGACCCGGCGCGCACGGCGCTGCTCGACGCGCTGATCGCGCTGTACGAGCGGCTGGAGCGCTGGCGCGAGCTGGCGCGGGCGCTGCACCGCCGCGCCGCGCGCGCGGCCGAGGCGGGCGAGCCGTCGGCGAGCTGGCTCCGCCGCGCGGCCGAGGTCGAGGAGCGCCGCCTGAGCGCCCCGGCGCAGGCCGCGGCCACGTTCGCGACCCTGCTCGCCGACGCGCCCGAGGACGACGCCGCGCTGGCCGAGCTGGCGCGCCTGCGCGGGGCCCTGGGCGAGCACGCCGCGCAGGCCGACGCGCTCGCCCGGCGCGCGGCGCTGGCGGGCGGGGACGCGCGGCGCGCGCTGCTCCTCGAGCGCGCCGAGCTGCTGGCCGAACGCCTGGCGCGCCCGGCCGCGGCGGCCGCCGCGCTCGAGGCGGCGCTCGAGACGCTCGCCGACCGCAAGGCCCCCGACGCCGAGGTGCGCGCGCTGGCCGGCCGGCGGGCCGCCCTGTGCGAGGCGGCGGGCGACCTCGCCGGCGTGCTCCAGGCCACCCGGCGCGCCCTCCCTCACCGCACCGACGCGGACGACGAGCGCGCGCTCCTGGCGCGGATCGGCGAGCTGGCGAGCGGCCCCGTCTACCGGCCGGCTGCGGCGATCGAGGCCTACGGCCGCCTGCGCGGGCTGCAGCCCGACCACCAGCCCTGGACCGCGGCCCTCGCCGCGCTCCTCGAGCGGGAGGGGCGCGCCGAGGAGCTGGCTGCGCTCCTCGCCGAGGAGGAGGCGCGGCTCGCGAGCGTGCACGGGGCCCGCGAGGCCCTGCAGCGCGCGCGGGTGCGGCGGGCCGAGCTGCTGCAGGGGGAGCTGGGGCGCCCCGAGGACGCGGTCGCCTGCTATCGCGCGGTGCTCGCCGACGAGCCCGAGCACGAGCCGGCGCGCGAGGCGCTCGAGCGGCTGCTGCGTCGCCTGAGCCGCACGTCCGAGCTGGCGGACCTCCTGGGCGAGCGCGCCGCGCGCGCCGCCGGCCCTGGCCCGGGCGCCGAGGCGCTGCTCGAGGAGGCCGCGGTCCGCGAGGAGGCGGGCGAGCTGGCGCGCGCGCTCGAGCGGCTGGAGGAGGCGCGCGAGCGGGCCAGCGAGGACGGCGTGGCGCCGGCGCTGCGGGTGCGGGTGCTGCGCGCCCTGGTCCGGCTGTATCGACGCGAGGCCGAGCACGAGGAGCTGGCGCGCACGCTGGCGGCGCTGGCCGACGAGGAGTCCCTCGCGGCCGGCGAGCGGGCCGCGGTCGCGGCCGACCTCGGGGGGGTGCTCGCGGGCCCGCTGGGGCGCGAGGACGAGGCGGCGCACGCGTTCGAGGGCGCGCTCGCGCTCGACCCCGAGAGCGTGCTCGCGGCGCGCGGCCTGGCGGCGATCCTGCGCGCGCGCGGCGACGACCGCTCGCTGGTGAAGGTCTACGAGGGCGAGGCGCGCGCCGGCGTCGACCGCCGCCGCCTGATCTGGCTCCACGACGAGCTCGGCGCGCTGCGCGCGCGCCTGGGGGAGCTCGAGCAGGCGCAGGCCGCCTACGAGGCCGCGCTCGAGCTCGACGCCCGCGACCTCGTGGCGCTGCGCGGGTTGACCGAGGTGTGCCGCCGGCGCGACGACTTCCACCGCCTGGCCGAGGCGCTCGAGGCGCTCGCGGGCCTGACGCCCTCGCCCCCCGACCGCCAGGAGGCTCGGCGCGAGCTGGCGCGCCTGTGCGAGGAGGCGCTGCGCGACCCCGCGCGGGCGGCGCGCTGCTACCGCGAGGTGCTGGAGGAGGCGCCGTCGGACCGCGACGCCTTGCGCGGCCTGGCCCGGCAGCTCCGCACCCTCAAGGACGCCGCCGGGCTGGCCCCCACGCTGGAGGCCGAGCTGGAGCTGGCCGAGCGCGAGGACGAGCGGCGGCTGCTCGCGCTCGAGGCGGGCCGCGTGCGCGAGGCCCTCGCCGCCGCGGCGCCCGCCGAGCGCGCGGCCCACCTCGAGCGCGCGCTGGCGCACGGGCAGCTCGCCTGCGAGCTGGCGCCCGCCGACGCCGACGCGCTCGGGTTCACCGCCGGCGTGGCCGAGCAGCTCGGGCGCTGGCAGCTCCTGGCCGACCTCACCTGCCGCCTGGCCGAGACCGTGGATGACCCGGCCCGCGCCGGGTGGATGCTCCGGCGCGCGGCGCAGGTCCGCTCGCTGCGCCTGGGCGACGCGCGCGGGGCGGCCGACGCCCTCCTGGCGGCGACTCGGCTCGAGCCATCCGACCGCGAGGCGTGGCAGGCGCTCGAGCCGCTGGCGAGCGGCCTGAAGGACCGGGCCCTGCTGCGCGAGGTGCTCGAGCGCCGGCTGCAGCTCGCGCGCGACGAGAGCGAGCGGGCGCAGCTCGCCCTCGCGCTCGGCCAGCTCCTGGTCGAGCTGGAGCAGCTCCCCGAGGCGATCGCGGCGTTCACGCTGGCGCGCGACAAGGGGCGCGGCCCGGCGCGGCAGCAGGCGCTGGCGCTGCTCGAGGCGGCCTGCCGCCAGGCGGGGCGGTGGGCCGAGCTGGCCGAGGTGCTCGACGCTCGCACCGCGGCGCCGCCGCTCCCGCCCAACGCGCGCGAGCTGCGCTACGAGCGGGCCGCCGTGCTCGAGCAGCGCCTCGGGCGCGGCGACCGCGCGGTGGAGGTCCTGGAGGGGCTGCGGCGCGAGCAGCCCGACGACGCGCGCGCGGTGCGCGAGCTGGAGCGGCTGCTCGCGGCGCTGGGGCGCTGGACCGACCTCGTCGAGCTGTACGAGGTCGAGGCCCAGCGGCGGGGGCGCGGCGGCTACGACGCCCTGGTGCTCATGGGCCGCGTGGCCCGCGAGCGGCTCGACGACCCCGAGCTGGCGGCGAGCGCGCTGCAGCGCGCCGTCACCCTCAACCCGGCCGGCCTCGACGCGCTCGAGGCGCTCAAGGAGCTGTACACGGCGACCGAGCGCTGGGCCAAGCTGCTCGACACCCTGCGGCTCGAGATCGGCTTGCTCAAGGACCCGGCGCTCAAGGAGCGCCGCCTGCGCCAGGCGGCGCAGCTGGCGGAGGAGCGGCTGGGCGACCTGGTGACCGCGGCCCGGTTCTACGGCGAGGCGGCCACGCTCGCGCCGCGCGACCGCGGGCTGCTCGAGGCGCTGGCGCGGGTGCAGGCGGCCCGCGGCGAGCACGCCGGGCGGGTGGAGACGCTGGGCCGGCTGCTGGCGCTGGCGAAGGACCGCGAGGACACCACGCGGCTGCTGCTGGAGCGCGGGCGCGCCCTGGCCGACTGCCTGGCGCAGCCCACCGCCGCGATCGAGGCGTTCGGGCGCGTGCTCGAGATCGCGCCCGATCACGACGAGGCGCTGGTCCGCCTGGGCGAGCTCTACCGCGCGCAGTCGGCCTGGCGCGAGCTGGCGGGCACCCTGGAGCGCCGCATGGCCCGGGCTCGCAGCAAGCCCGAGCGCCTGGCGCTCTCGCTCGAGCTGGCCAAGGTCGAGGCCGAGCGGCTGCGCCGCGCCGAGCCCGCCGTGCGCGCGGCGGAGCAGGCGCTGGCGCAGGACGCGCGCTGCGTGGAGGCGGCGCGCCTGGTGGTCGACGTGCTGGAGCGGTTCGGGGACGCCAATCGGAACGCGCTCCCGCAGGCGCAGCAGCGCCTGGCCGGCATGCTCGAGGGGAGCGAGCGGGCCGCGGCGCTGGTCGCGCTCGCCGCGACGCTCGCCGAGCTCGAGCAGGCCGAGCCCGCGCTGGCGGCCCTCCGCGAGGCGCACCGCGCCGACCCGGCCCACGTCGAGGCGACCGACCGGCTGCGCGAGGCGCTCGAGGCGGCGGGCCAGTGGGACGAGGCGATCGCGACCTGCCGCGCGGCCGCCAAGGCCACGGGCGGCTTCCGGGCGGCCGAGCTCCTGGCCCACATGGGCCGCCTCCTCGACGAGCGGAAGGGCGACGCGGCGGGCGCCGAGAAGCGGTTCCGGGCCGCGCTCGAGCTGGCGCCGGCGCACCTGCCCGCGCTGCGTGGGCTGATCCGGCTGCTCCTCGCGCGCGGCGCCGGCGCGCCCGAGGCGGAGCCGCGCCTGGCCCAGGAGACGGTCCGCCGCCTGATCGAGGCGGCGCGGCTCGAGCCCGACCCCTCGCAGCGCGCGGCGGCGCGGGTCCAGGCCGGCGACGTGCTGCGCGACGCGCTCGGGCTGTTCGGGCCGGCGCTCGAGCAGTACGAGCGCGCCCTGCAGGTCGCGCCGCAGTCGATCGAGGCGCTGGCGGGCGCGGCCGAGCTGCACTGGGCGGCGGGCGCCTACGAGGCCGCCCTGCCGCTGCTCGACCGCCTGGCGAGCGCGCCCGGGCTGGGGGCCGACGCGGAGCGCGCGGCCGAGCTGCTGTGGGCGCGCGGCTGCTGCGCGATCGCGCTCGGACAGCGCGACCGCGCGGTCGCGAGCCTGCGCGCGGCGCTGCAGCACGCGCCCGGTCACCTGCAGGCGCTCGAGGACCTCGCGTCGCTCCTGGTCGGGGACGGCGCCTGGCCGGCGGCGCGCCCGGTGCTCGAGGAGCTGGTCGAGCGCACCCGCCCGCCGCGGGTGCGCGCCGAGCACGCGCTGAGCCTCGCCCGTGTGCTGCGCGAGTGCGGTGACGCCGAGGGCGCCGCCGCGCGCTACGCCGAGGGGCTCGAGGTCCTGCCCGAGCGCGCCGACGCGCACCTGGCGCTGGCCGAGCTGGTGCGCGAGCGCGAGCCCGAGGCGGCCCGCCGCCGGCTGGAGTGGGCGGCGGCCGTCGCCGGCCCCGAGCGGGCGGAGCTCGAGGCGGAGGCGCGGCTCGCCCTGGCCGAGCTCCAGGAGGCCGTGTTCGGGGAGGGCGACGCCGCGGCGGCCCACCTCGTCGCGGCCGCCGCGCTGAAGGCCCCCAGCCGCGGCCTCGCCCGGCGCCGGCTGGCGGAGGTGCACGGGCGAGCCGGGCGCTGGAAGGACGCGGCGCGCGAGCTGGTGCGCGCGCTCGAGCTCGAGCCCGACCGCAAGCAGCGCGGCGAGCTGTACTCGAACCTGGCGCGGGTGGTGCGCGACCGCCTGAGCAAGCCGGTGCTGGCGCGCCGCTGCTTCGAGCGGGCCCTCGAGCTCGAGCCGGGCGACAAGAAGACGCTCGACTCGCTGCTGCGGCTGCTGAAAGCCGCCGGGGACGGCCCCTCGCAGGTGCGCGCGCTCCAGCTCGCCGCCGACGCCGCGCGCGGCGGCGCGGCCGACGAGGTGCCGCTGCGGCTGCAGCTCTCCGAGGCGTTGCTCGAGCAGAAGGACCGCGAGGGGGCGGCGGCCGAGCTGGAGCGGGTGCTGGCGGTCGAGCCGAGCCACTCGGGCGCGCGGGCCACGCTCGGCAAGCTGTGGCTCGAGCTCGGGCGCGTGGACGAGGTCGAGCGCCTGCACCGCGATGTCCTCACGCGCGACCCGTTCGAGGTCGCGAGCTACCAGGCGCTGCGGCAGGGCTGGGCGGCCGCCCGGCGCAAGGACGCCGCGGCTCAGGCGGCGCAGGTCTTGGCCGCGCTGCGGGCGCTCGAGGGCAAGGAGCTGGCCGAGGTGCAGCGCCGCGGCCAGCAGGCGCCGCGCACCAAGGTGCAGGTCGGCGGCGAGGCGTTCGCGCGTCGCCTGGTGCACGAGGCGTGCAGCGGCCCGCTGCTCGAGGTGCTGCGCGCCTTCGGGCCGACGCTCATGAAGCAGGTCCCCGACGACCTCAAGTCGCACGGGATCGGCTGGCGCTCCACGCGCCACGCGATCGAGGGGAGCGCCTTCCCCGAGCACGCGCTGCTCAAGCGGGTGTGCGACCTGCTCGGGGTCAGCGAGCTCGACGTCTACTGGATGCCCGACTGGAAGAAGCCCGAGCCGGTGCTCGGCCACTCCAAGGGCGTGCTGGCGCTGATCCTGTGCCCCGAGGTGTTCACGGGCCTGAGCGAGGCGGAGAAGGCGTTCGTGCTGGCGCGGGCGGTCGCGCCCGCGCGGCTGAGCCTGGACCTGTTCCGGGCCGTGCCGCCGGCGACCGCCCGGCTCCTGCTGCTGGGCGCGCTGAAGGGGCTCGACGCCGGGCGCAGCTTCCGCGGCGAGGACGAGCGCGCTGCGCGGGCCGTCACCAAGGCGGCCGCCAAGGTCCCGGTCACCCCCGCGCTGCGGGAGGCGGGCAGCGCGCTGTGGCGGCGCCGCGACGCGCTCGACTGGGGCGCGATCGTGCGCGGGGTGCAGCGCACCGCCGTGCGCTGCGGCGTGCTGGTGGCCGGCGGGGCCTACCCAGCCACGCAGGCGCTCTGTAAGACGAACGTCGCGCTGCGCGGGCGCGTGCCCCAGAGCACGCCCGGGGCGGTGAAGCTGCTGCGGGAGGTGCCGGAGATGGAGGACCTGTTGCCGTTCGCGGTCTCGCCCGGCTACCTGGCGCTCCGCGAGGCGTGCCTGCGCACGGAGCTGTGATGGCGGCCGTAGACGCCCGCGAGATCGCCGCGCCCTACCTCGAGGAGGTCCGGCGCGAGGTCGCGACCCTCCCCCCGATCCGGCTGGTCGGGATCCTGGCCGCCGACGCCCGCGCCTCGCGCACCTACTCGAGCTACGCCGAGAAGGGCTGCGCCGAGGTGGGGATCGCCTACGAGCTGCGCCGGGTCGACCCCGAGCACGTCTCGCGCGCGCTGTTCGACGCCAGCGAGGACCCGGGCGTGCACGGGATCCTGGTGTTCTACCCGGTGTTCGGCGGCGCCCGCGACCGCAGCCTCCAGAACGAGCTCGAGCCGACCAAGGACGTGGAGGGGCTGCACGCCTCGTGGACGCGCCGCCTCTACAACGACGTGCGCCACGTCGACGAGGCCGAGACCAAGAAGGCGATCCTCCCCTGCACCCCGCTCGGGATCGTGAAGGCCCTGCGCCACATGGGCGTGACCCGCGCCGACGTGCCCCCGCGCGAGTCGGCGGCCGGCCTGACCGTCACGATCTTCAACCGCAGCGAGGTGGTCGGCCGCCCGCTCGCCGCCATGCTGGCCCACGACGGGGCCACGGTCTACAGCTTCGACCTCGACGGGGTCGTGCGCTACGAGGGGACCGAGACGTTCCCCGCGCGCGAGGACCGCGCCGCCGCGCTCGCCGAGAGCTCGGTCGTGATCACCGGCGTCCCCTCCCCCGACTTCCCGTCGATCCGCGCCGCCGAGCTGGGCGAGGGCGTGACCTGCGTCAACTTCTCGCACTTCAACAACCTCGCCCCCGACGTGGAGGCCAAGGCGAAGCAGGTGCTCACGCGCGTGGGCCCGATCACCGTGGCCATGCTGCTGCGCAACACGGTGCGCTTGTATCGCAACTTCCACGCGCGTCCGCGCGAGGGCGCGGACCCGGCCGCGAGCGCCCCCGCGCCCGAGCGCGGCTGAGGGGCGGTCTGGCTGGCCCCTGGTGCTGGGGGCTCTTAGGATGCGCCCCCCACACACGCGAGGTGGCGCATGCGTCCTCTGGTCTGTTGGGCCCTCGGGCTCCTGGTCGCTTCGGTCACGCCGGCCTTCGCCGATGAGCCCTACCTGAGCGACGTCCGTCAGCTCAGCCAGGGCGACCAGCGAGCTGGCGAGGCCTACTTCAGCGCCGATGGGAAGCGGATCCTGTTCCAGGCGACCCGGCCCGAGCAGCACCCCTACTATCAGATCTACGTGATCGACGCCGATGGCTCGAACCGGCGGATGGTCAGCACGGGGCAGGGGAAGACGACCTGCGCCTTCTTCCACCCCCGCGACCCCGAGCTGTTCATCTACGCCTCGAGCCATCTCGATCCGCGCACGCACGCCGCGCCCCCGCCCCAGGCGCGCGGCTCGCGCTACCGCTGGGACTACGACCACGCGTTCGACGTGTTCCTGGCGCGGCTGTCCGACGGCGCGATCGTGAAGCGGCTCACGCAGGACGTGGGCTACGACGCCGAGTGCGCCTTCTCGCCCGACGGGACGACGATCTGCTTCACGGCCCGGCGCGAGGGGCACCCCGACGCGATCTGGCTGATGGACGCCGACGGCGGGCGGCAGCGCGTGTTCGTCGAGCGCCAGGGCGTCGACTGCGGCGGGCCGTTCTTCTCGCCCGACGGACGGTGGGTGATCTACCGGGCGAGCGCCGAGGGCTCGGCCGAGATGCACGCGTTCATGACGTCGCTCGACGGCAAGGAGACGAGGCAGCTCACGCGGGCGGCGCGGGTCAACTGGGCGCCGTTCTTCCACCCGAGCGGTGAGGTCGTGGCCTACGCGGCGAGCATGCCCGGCGCGCCGGGCAACTTCGACCTGTTCTTGGTCAAGACCGACGGCTCGGGGCGCGAGGTGAAGCTCACCGATCACCCCGGCTTCGACGGCCTGCCTAGCTTCAGCCCCGACGGCAAGACGCTGCTCTGGTCGTCGACGCGCGGCGGCGAGACCCCGCAGGTGTTCGCGGCCTCGTTCACGCTCCCCCCCGACTCGGCCTTCGTCGCGCCCACTACCGGGAGCGCTGCTCACGGCGCGCACGGCGCCGACCCGCACGGGAGCAACCCGCACGGGAGCAACCCGCACGGCGATCCGCACGGGAGCAACCCGCACG
>CAZMSZ010000075.1:0-5180 GCA_964569055.1 uncultured Planctomycetota bacterium
TGCGCCCCGCGGAGGCCCTGGCGCTGGTCGGGCTGGAGCAGCGGGTCGATCACTTCCCCGCCCAGCTGTCGGGCGGCGAGCAGCAGCGGGTCGCGATCGCGCGGGCGATCGCCAAGCGCCCGAGCGTGCTCCTGTGCGACGAGCCGACCGGGGCGCTCGACTCGGCCACCGGGGTCCGCGTGCTCGAGGTGATCGAGCGGATCAACGCCGAGCTCGGGACCACCACCGCGGTGATCACCCACAACGCGGTGATCGCCGAGATGGCCGACCGGGTGATCCACGTCAGCGACGGGCGGGTCGCGGCGGTGGAGCGCAACGCGACGAGGCGCCCCGCGCGGGAGCTGAGCTGGTGATGCGCGCGCTGCACCGCAAGCTGCTGCGCGACCTGTGGCGCATGCGCGGGCAGGTGCTCGCGATCATGCTGGTGATCGGGAGCGGCGTGGCCACGCTGGTGATGTCGGTCTCCTGCCTGCGCTCGCTGACCCGCACCCGCGACGCGTTCTACGCCGAGCTGCGGTTCGCCGACGTGTTCGCCGCGCTCGAGCGGGCGCCCGAGGCGCTGGCGACGCGCCTGGCCGAGGTCCCGGGCGTGCGGCAGGTGGAGACGCGGGTGCTCGCGCCGGCCACCCTCGAGCTCGAGGGCTACCACGAGCCGATCGTCGCCAACCTGCTCTCGATCCCCGACCTCGGCCAGCCCGAGCTCAACCGGCTCCACCTCGTGGCCGGCCGGACCGTGGCGCCCGGGCGCGCCGACGAGGCGGTCCTCAGCGACGCCTTCGCCGAGCTGCACGGGATCGCCCCGGGCGACCTGCTCGAGGCCACCGTCAACGGGCGGCGCAAGCGGCTGGAGGTGGTCGGGATCGCGCTCGGGGCCGACACCTTGCTGCAGGCCGCCCCCGACTCGGTGTTCCCCGACTTCGAGCGGTTCGCGCTGCTGTGGCTGCCCCGCACCGCGCTCGAGGCGGCCTACGACATGGAGGGCGCGTTCAACGACGTCTCGCTGGCGCTCGCGCCCGGGGCCTCGCGCCCCGAGGTGATCGCGCGGATCGACGAGCTGCTCGAGCCGTACGGGGGCCTGGGCGCCTACGGGCGCGAGGACCAGCGCTCGCACCGCTACCTGTCCGAGGAGTTCAAGCAGCTGGCGCAGATGGCGCGGATCTTCCCCACGATCTTCCTGGGGGTGGCCGCGTTCCTGCTCAACGTGGTCACGACCCGCCTGATCCGCACCCAGCGCGAGCAGATCGCGGCGCTCAAGGCGTTCGGCTACCGCGACCTCGAGGTCGGCCTGCACTACCTGCAGATGGTGCTGGCGATCGCGCTGGTGGGCGCGGTCCTGGGGATCGGGCTCGGGGGCTGGCTGGGGCGCGGGCTCAGCGACATGTACATGGACTACTACCGCTTCCCCGAGCTCGCCTACCGCGTCTCGGCGGTGGAGGTCCTGATCGCGTTCGGGGTGAGCCTGGCGGCGGCCGCCACCGGCGCGCTGTTCGCGGTGCGCGGCGCGGTCCGGCTCCCGCCGGCCGAGGCCATGCGGCCCGAGGCCCCCGCCCGCTACCGCGTGTCGCTGGTGGAGCGGCTCGGGCTGGGGCGCTTGTTGGCGCAGCCCGCCCGGATGGTGGTGCGCAACCTCGAGCGCACCCCGCTCAAGACGGCGCTGACGGTGGTCGGGATCGCGTTCGCCTGCGCGGTCCTGATCGTGGGCGCCTTCTTCAGCGACACGGTCGACTACGTGATCGACGTGCAGTACGGCGTCGCCCAGCGCGAGGACCTGGCGGTCACGTTCGTGCAGCCCACCTCGCGCCGGGCGCTGTTCGAGCTGGCGTCGCTGCCGGGGGTCGACCACGTGGAGGGGTTCCGGGCGGTGCCCGTCCGGCTGCGCAACGGCTCGCGCAGCTACCGGACCACGCTGCAGGGCCTCGAGCAGACCGCCACCCTGCACCGCCTGCTCGATCGGCGCGAGCGGCCGCTCGCGATCCCCGACGACGGCGTGCTCCTGACCGACTACCTCGCCGCGCGCCTGGGCCTCGAGGTCGGCGATCGGGTGACGGTCGAGGTGCTCGAGGGGAAGCGGCAGGTGGTCGAGGTGCAGGTGGTCCGCACCCCGTCCGAGTTCTTCGGGCTCAACGGGACCATGGCCCTCCCCGCCCTCAACCGCCTGCTGGGTGAGGGAAACGCCGTGTCGGGGGCCTACGTGGCGGCCCAAGACGGCGCGCAGGGCGAGCTGGTGGCGCGGCTCGACGAGCGGCCGCGGGTGGCGGGCGTGGTCTCCTCGCGGGCCATCGTGCGCTCGTTCCGTGACACCATGGCGCAGCAAATGCTCACGTTCGCCTTCTTCAACACCCTGCTCGCCTCCACGATCGCCGTGGGCGTGGTCTACAACAGCGCCCGGATCGCGCTGGCCGAGCGCTCGCGCGAGCTGGGCAGCCTGCGCGTGCTCGGGCTGACGCGCGGCGAGGTGGCCGCGATCCTCCTGGGCGAGCAGGCCGCCCTCACGCTGCTCGCGCTCCCGGTCGGGTGGGGGCTGGGCTACCTCATGTGCGCGGGCATGGTCGGCGCCTGGCAGAACGACCTGTTCCGGATCCCGCTCGTGATCGACACCTCCACCTACGCCTTCGCCTCCGCGGTGGTGCTGGTCGCCTCGGCCGCCTCCGCGCTGGTCGTGCGCCGCCAGCTCGATCGGCTCGACCTGATCGAGGTGCTCAAGACCCGGGAGTAGGCCTCCATGCGCGCCTGGCTCAAGCGACTCCTGCTGCTCGCCATCGCCGCCGCGGTCGTGGCCGGGGTCGTGCTCGGCCTGATGCCCGCGCCCCCGCGCGTCGACGTGGCCGCGGTCGCGCGCGGGCCGCTGCAGGTCACCGTGCGCGAGGAGGGGCGGACCCGCGTCAAGGACCGCTACGTGATCTCCGCCCCGGCGCCCGGGTTCGCCCACCGGCTCGAGCTCGAGGTCGGCGACCCGGTCGTGGCGGGGCAGGCGGTGGCCCGGCTCGAGCCGCTCCGCTCCACCGCGCTCGACCCGCGGGCTCGCGCCGAGGCCGAGGCGCGGGTGGCGGCGGCCGAGGCGGCCCTGCAGGCGGCCGAGCAGAACGCCAGCGTGGCGGAGGCCGAGCAGGCGCTGGCAGGCACCGAGCTCGAGCGGGTGCAGCGGCTGCGTGAGGTCGGCGCCGTCTCGCAGGGGACGCTCGACCAGGCGGCCGCGGAGGCCCGTCGCGCCGAGGCCGCGCTCCGCTCCGCCCGGTTCGCGGTCGAGGTGGCGCGCTACGAGCTCGAGGCGGCGCGGGCCACGCTGAGCTACTCGGCGCAGGAGGAGCCGCACCCCGCCGACGCGGTGGTGGACGTGCGCTCCCCCGTGGCGGGCGAGGTGCTGCGCCTGATCCACCAGAGCGAGGGCGTGGTCGCGGCGGGGCAGCCCTTGATCGAGGTCGGCGACCCGCGCGCGCTCGAGGTGGAGGTCGAGGTGCTCTCGGCGGACGCCGTCCGGATCGCGCCGGGCATGCGGGTGCTCCTCGAGCGCTGGGGCGGCGAGGCCCCGCTCGAGGCGGCCGTGCGGCGGGTGGAGCCGGTCGGGTTCACGAAGGTCTCGGCGCTCGGGGTCGAGGAGCAGCGGGTGCTCGTGATCGTCGACCTGGTCTCCCCGCCCGAGCAGTGGAGCCGCCTCGGCGACGGCTACCGGGTCGAGGCGACCTTCGTGCTGTGGGAGGGCGACGAGGTGCTGCAGGTCCCGAGCAGCGCGCTGTTCCGCGCGGCCGACGGCTGGCGGGTGTTCGCGCTCGGCGAGGGAGGCGAGGTGCGCGCGCGCCCGGTCGAGCTGGGCCGGCGCAGCGGCCTGGCCGCGCAGGTCACGAGCGGCCTCGCCCCGGGCGAGCGGGTGATCACGCACCCCGACGATCGGATCGAGGACGGGCTGGAGGTGCGGCCGCGGTAGGAGGAGCCCCCTCGCCACGCCCGCCCCTCCGCGCTAACGTGAGCAGCAGAACCGAGGGCTCGCCCTCCCAGTCAGACGAGGTGCACGCATGAACCGCGCTCTGTGGGCCGCCGCCGCCGTGACGGTCGCCCTGGCCACCCCCGCGTTCGCCAGCGGCGACCACGAGGGGAAGATCCCCTGGGTCAAGGAGCCCGCCACGGGCTTCCAGCAGGCTCAGCTCAGCGGCAAGCCGATCCTGCTGTTCTTCTCCGCCTCCTGGTGAGGCCCCTGCAAGAGCCTGGCAGGCTCTGCATTCTCGGATGATGGCGTGGTCGAGGCCTCCAAGGGGCTGGTCCCGATCCTGGTCGATTGCAGCAACGGCTGCCCCGAGGACCTCAAGCAGAAGTACGGGGTCAAGGGCTACCCGACCGTCGTGTTCACCGACCACCAGGGGAAGGTGATCGAGTCGCTCCGCAGCCGCGACACCGCCTCGGTCAAGTCGCAGATGGAGAAGGTCGCCAAGGAGCACACCGTGCAGGTGTTCCTGGAGTGCTCCATTGAGGAGGCCAAGGCCAAGGCCAAGGAGAAGGGCAAGCTGCTCGCCGCGGTGTTCATGGCCGAGGGCAAGAAGCACGAGGGCAAGAACGCGCTGCTCAAGGCGGTCCTGCTCCACTCCGAGCTCGAGCAGGTCCGCGAACAGCTGGTGTGGGTCAAGCGCCCCCTCGAGGACGAGGACGGCCGGGACACGGACGAGGCCAAGACCTACAGGGCGAACAAGTCCGGTACGGTCGTGGTGATCGACCCCGAGGCCGAGGACGATGGCGCGCTCGACAAGATCAGCGACCCCAAGAAGCTCAAGCGGGAGCTCGAGCGGCTGCTCGAGAAGCGCGCCAAGAAGAAGTAGCGCGCGGGCGGGGGATCACTGCGACGCGAGCCGGGCGGGCCTCCGCCCGGCTCGTGTCGTTTTGGGGGCGAGGGCCTCCCGAGGTCGACCGGACCGCGAAGCAACGAGCGCCAAGAGCTGTCGCTGGTGAGCTCAGCGCCTCGGCGTCAGAGCTGGCGCTGGTGAGGTCAGCTCCCTCGCCCCAGGGAGAAAGAGAAAGGCAGGAAAGCAGGAAGGCGCCCTGGGTATTGCCTCGCTGGGGCTGTCGCTGGTCGCGATCGCCTCGGCACGAGAAGAGAGGGCAGGAAAGCAGGAAAGACAGGAAAGCAGGAAGGCCCCCCGGGTATTGCCTCGCTGGGGCTGTCGCTGGTCGCGATCGCCTCGGCACGAGAAGAG
>CAZMSZ010000075.1:5280-11415 GCA_964569055.1 uncultured Planctomycetota bacterium
TGCCTCGCTGGGGCTGTCGCTGGTCGCGATCGCCTCGGCACGAGAAGAGAGGGCAGGAAAGCAGGAAGACAGGAGAGCAGGAAGGCGCCCCGGGGTTCTGCCTCGCTTGGGCTGTCGCTGGTTGAAGCCTCCCTGCTCCGGGAGGGGAAAGGACAAGGAGGAGGACAGGGCGCCCTGCTACTGGCGCGCGCCGTCGACGTAGAGGTCGGTCGCGCCGGCGAGCTCGACGATCACGAATTGGTAGGGGGAGGTGATCACCTGGGTGTTGATCGAGCCCGGGGCCGGGGTGGTCCGCGCGACGGTGAGGTGCAGCTCGTCGCCCACTCGGTCGAGGCGCTCGACGGCGATCGCGTAGCCGCCGGTGGGCTGGCGGCCCATGAACACCGCGACCACGCGCTGGCGGGTGAAGTCGACCGTGGGCGCGACGGTGCCGGGGGCGCCGCCGGTGTGGTCGCTCCAGAGCGTCTGCCAGGCGGCGTCGTCGGCGGCGACCCGCACGCCCGCCTGGGAGATCCGGCTGAAGCCGCCGCTGTCGAGCTCGCGGAAGGAGGAGACCGCGCCGCGGACGGCGCGCAGCGCGTCGAGCAGCTCCTGGATCGCGCGGGGCAGGGCGGCGCCCGCCTGGATCGTGATCGTGGCCTCGCCGTCGCGGTCGATCCAGCGCAGCGAGGTGGTCGGCACGTCGAGGATCAGCATGCCGGGGGGCGGCGTGAACGACTTGGGCTGGTTGTGGAGGTCGGCCGCCGCGGCGCGCGCGGCGAGGTCGGCCCGCGCGGCGGGGGCGAGGAAGCCGTCGCCCTGGCGGTTCATGTCGGGCTGAATGTAGAGCGTGTAGGTGGCGCGGTAGGCGCCGGTCCCGGCGAGGTCGACCACCATGAACCGGTCGTCGAGGCCGGTCAGCCCGCCCGCGACCCGCAGCTCGAGGGCGGCCGTCTCCTGGAAGGAGGTCACGATCAGCCCGGGGGCGGCGCCGGCGAAGGTGGCGTCGATCCGGCCGGTCACCCGGGCGGGGGTGCCCACGGGGAGCGCCTGCAGGGCGGCCGCCAGCGGCCCGAGCGGCTGGTAGGCCTGCGCGCCGTCGAGGCTCTGCAGCGCGCCCGAGGCCTGCACGCGGGCGGTGAACGCGCGCTCGTCGAGGGTGAAGCTCGAGAGGGTGATCGTCTCGAGGAGCGCCGTCGCGCCCCCGGTGTTGGTCTCGACCGCGCCGCTCACCACGAGCGTGCGCCCGGGCAGGGCGCCCGCCTGCTCGAGGGCGGCGGCGTCGGTGATCTCGAGCGGCGCGCTCGCGCCGTCGGGCAAGAAGGCCAGCGCGGCGCCGCGGGCCACGCCCGGCACGCGCACCAGGGCGCCGTGCACGTCGGTCACCTGCGTGGCCGAGGGGCCAGGCGGGAGGTTCGGGGTGGTGGCGCTGGTGGAGGGGGCCGTGGTGCTGCTCGAGCGTCCCGAGCCCGAGGCGTGGCCGCCGCAGCCGGCGAGCGTCAGCGAGATCAGCGCGAGCGCGAGCGGAGCCCTCGAGATCATGTGTCCCTCCTGCCGCCCCGCTCTGCGCGAACGAGGGACCGCGCCTAAGTCGAGCTCGCGCCGGGTCTCGAGGTGAATCGCTGCACGATCGTTTCAGCCACGGGCGGGCCCGATCTGCGACGGACCCGGCCGGAGGCAGCGGCCCGCGTGGTGCCCGTGCCCGTCAAGGCGGTCCGTGGCCCGTTCGTGCACGGGCCAAGGGAACGGGCACGGGCACGGGCGCGGGCACGAGGCTGCTCGGGAAATGCGCCCGCGCCAACAGCTAACCGGCGCCGACCTCCGAGACCGAGAGCTGCAGCGGCGGATCGAGGTGCTCGCCCCCACGCAGCTCGAGGTCGGGGGGCGTCACCCCCAGGCGGATCCGGAAGGGGTCGAGCCCGATCCGCCCCTGGCGGGGATCGACCGGCACCCAGCCCGCGTCCTCGCGCAGCTCGGGCCACGCGCAGGGCTGCGCCTGACGCTGGTCGAGGTCGACCTCGAGCCCGTGGACCACGCGCGCCTGAGCGCCCGCTCGCCGCGCGTGCGCGACCCAGGCCCGCGGCTCGAGCGCGCGTCCCACGACCAGGGCGCGCGGCAGCGCGCGCCACGACCGATCTCGCGGTCGCCGCACCTCCGCCAGCAGCCTCACCGGCGGGAGCGGGCCGCCAGGCGGCGCCTCGACCTCGAGCACCCGCTCGCCGCCGTCCTCGCGCACCGCATAGGCCCCCGGGGCGCCCACCTCCCACACCAGCAGCGACACCTCTTGCCTGGCGTCGCTGCTCGGGAGCGGGAGCCGGAGCCGGGCCGCGCCGGCGTGCGCCGCGAGCTCGAGCGAGATCCGGAAGCGGGCGGGCTCGGTCTCGACCAGCCGCGCGGGCGCGGCCACGCTCGGCGCCGGACCGCCCGCGCAGCCGGCGAGGAGCGCCGCGGCGCAGCTCAGCGCGGCGAGTCGGGGGCCGCGGCTCACCTCGGCGCCGGGGTCCCGCTCTCGTGGGGGACTTCCTGCAGCAGCACCGCCACGTGCGGGCCCGAGGCGTAGACGTACAGGTAGGGGAACTGGATCCCGAACGCGCCGCTGCGGTCGAGCATGGCGAGGGCCGCCACCCCGCGCGGGCCGTTCACCTGCGGCGAGGGGTGGACCTTCGCCTCGGGCCCGGTCAGCTCGCGGCCGAGGTCGGGCACCACCAACGCCGCGGCGCGCGCCAACAGCCGCTCGAGGCTCGTCCCCTCCTCGCCGTCGCGCACCACCAGGCCGAACACCGGGTAGCCGTTGTCGAGCTTCACCTCGAGGGAGGCCGAGCCGATCGGCTTGCTGCGGCCGAGCTTCACGAACAGCCGCCCCTGCGGGTCGACCCCCAGCGCCGCGTCGAAGTCGCTCGGACGCAGGTCGGGGTGCACGATCAAGGCGACGAGCTGCTCGAGCAGCTGGCGCTCGATCGGGTCGGGCGCCGCGCCGGCCTCCAGCTCCGAGAGGGCCCGCAAGCCCGTGGGGTCGGGCCACTCGGCCAGCGGCTGCAGCACGGGATAGATCGCCTCCTGCTGGGCGGCCGGGATCACCTGCCAGTCGGGCGGGCCGCCTCCGTCGCCGCCGTCGCCGTCGCCGGCCGGCGGCTTCGCCCCGCCGCCGTCTCCCGCGTCTCCCGGCGGGGCGCCGCCGCCGCCGTTCCCCTCCTGCCCGCCGGCCGCCGCGCCGCCCCCCGGAGGGGGCGTCGGCGGGGTCGGATCGGGACAACCGGCCAGGGCGAGCGAGAGCAGGAGCAGCGTGCAAGCGCGCAGGTGGGGCACGGAGGACCTCTCGGTGCGGGTCGGCAGCGCGGCCAGGATAACTCCCCCCGCGCGGTTTACGCGCCCCAGCCCGCAGGGCGGGCACGGAGTGGCACGGGGCTGGCTTGCGTGGCGGCGGCCCCCCACGCCTACCGGGCCCGACAGGGGCAGGTCTATACTCGGAGGACCCCCGGCCACCGGCCGGGCGGCCCCGCCACCTCAGCCGGGAAGGGAACGTGCCGGCGACCCTCCACATCAACGAAGGCCCGGACGCCGGGCGGCTGTTCTCGCTCGTGACGGACCAGATCACGATCGGGCGCAACGCCGACAACACGATCGTGCTCAACGACACGGCCGTGAGCGGGCTGCACACCAAGATCGTCCGCGACGAGCAGGGCCGGTTCACGGTCCACGATCAGGCGAGCACCAACGGCACCTTCCTCAACGGCAAGGAGCAGCGGATCGCCGCGCTCGAGCACGGGGACGAGCTGCGGATCGGCTCGACCACCATGACGTTCGAGCTGTTCGAGGGCGCCCGGATCCGCGGCGGCGCGTCCGCCGACGAAGGGCTGGTCCCGGTCGCGCAGGGGAACGGCTCCTTGCTCGTCCTCCCGCCGATCGACCTCACCGTCGTGACCCGCGAGGACCTCGAGCGGACCTACCGGCGCGCGCTGCTCCTCGAGCAGCTCGACCGCACCCTGGCCGAGGTCGACGGGCCCACCGACATCCTCTCGGCGGCCCTCGACGCGTCGCTGGCGGGGGCGGGCGGGGAGCGCGGGCTGGTCCTGCTGATCGACGGCGAGAGCGGGGAGATGGTCCCGAGCGTCGTGCGCACGATCCCGAGCAGCGCCAGCACCGAGGACGACGTGCGCTTCTCGAAGTCGCTGGCGTTCGACGTGTGGGCCAGCGGCCAGAGCTATCGGGGCGATTCGCCCACCGGCCCCACGCCCGGGGAGGGCCCGCGGCAGGTGGTGGTCGTGCCGGTCCGCACCACCAGCACCAAGGGCGGCGTGCTCTACGTCGAGGGGCCCGCCGGGGTCGGCTTCGGCGAGAGCGCGCAGCGGGTGATCGAGGCGATCGCTCGGCGCGCCGGGGCCTGCCTGTCGGCCTCACGCTGGCGCGCCGACTTCGAGCTCCTGTTCTCGTCCATGGTCGACGCGATCATGAACACGATCCAGGCCAAGGACGTGTACACGCGCGGCCACTCCGAGCGCGTGCGCCACTACAGCAAGCTGCTGGCGCGCGAGCTGGGGATCCGCGGGAACGAGCTGTACCGGGTCACCCTCGGCGCGGGCCTGCACGACATCGGCAAGGTCGGCATGCCCGACAGCGTGCTCAAGCACAACGTGCAGCCGATCCTCACCCCCGACCAAATGGAGGAGGTGAAGAAGCACCCCGCGCGCGGCGCGCGGATCCTGGGGGACATCCCGTTCCTCAAGGACGTGATCCCCGCCGCCGAGCTGCACCACGAGGACTGGGACGGCGGGGGCTACCCGCACGGGCTCAAGGGCGAGGAGATCCCGCTGATCGCCAGGATCGTGGCGGTCGCCGACACCTACGACGCGATCACGACCGACCGCCCCTACCAGAAGGGCAAGTCCTACGAGGAGGGGCACGCGATCCTGCGCAAGATCGCGGGCAAGCGGCTCGAGCCCGACCTCGTGGAGCTGTTCATTCAGGCCTGGCACAAGTACCGCAAGGGGCCCGTGCGCGGCGAGCAGCCCGCGCCGCAGGGCGAGCCGACCCCGGCCGACGCGTCCGCCCCGCAGGGCGCGGGCGACCCGCCGCTCGACGTCGACGACAAGCTGTCGCAGGTCATCCAGATCGGGTGAGGAGCCCCCACCCGAGACGACGGGCGCCGGGCCTCGCCTTGGCGCTCGCCTGCCTGATCGGCGCCACCACCCCGGGCTGCTACGCGCTCCACGTGGGGACGTCGCAGCTCGGGATCGTGTGGGGCGGCGAGCCGATCGAGGAGGTGCTCGAGCGCGAGCGCGACCCGGCGCGCCGGGCCAAGCTCGAGCTGGTGCTCGAGGTGCGCCGCTTCGCGCAGGAGCGGCTGGGGCTCGAAGAGAGCGGCAGCTACACCGAGGTCTACGACACCGGCGGGCGCCCGATCGCCTACAACGTGAGCGCGTCCGCCCCCGACGCGCTCGCCCCGCACGCCTGGTGGTTCCCGATCGTGGGGACCTTGCCGTACATCGGCTACTTCGACCTCGACAAGGCGCGCGCGGCGGTGGACGAGCTCGAGGCGGCGGGGCTCGACGCGCTGGGCCTGCCGGTGCCGGCCTACAGCACGCTCGGCTGGTTCGACGACCCGCTGTTCTCGCCCATGCTCGAGCGCAGCGAGGCCGAGCTGGCCGAGACCGTGATCCACGAGCTCGCCCACGCCACGGTGTGGGTCGACCGCGACGCCGAGCTCAACGAGAACCTGGCGCAGTTCATAGGGACCAAGGGGGCCGAGGCGTTCTTCCTCGAGCGGGGCGGTAAGGACGACCCGGCGCTGGTCGAGGCGCGCGCGGCCGCGCGCGACAGCGAGCGGTTCAACGCGGCCATGGACGAGCTGCGCGCCGAGCTGCAGCGGATCTATGCCGCGAGCGGGGAGCGGGCGCGCAAGCTCGAGCTGAAGGAGGCGGCCTTCGCGCGGTTCCGCACCAAGTTCCGCGAGGAGGTCCAGCCCGCGCTCGAGACCAACGCCTACGCCGGGTTCGCCGAGGCGGCGCTGAACAACGCCTGGGTGCTGGTGTTCGCGCGCTACCACGGCGAGCGCGCCCTGTTCGAGGCGCTGTTCGAGCAGGTCGGCGGCACGGTGCCGGCGCTGGTCGCGGCCCTCGAGGAGATCGCCGAGGCGGACGACCCGCGCGAGGCGCTGCG
>CAZMSZ010000075.1:11515-20592 GCA_964569055.1 uncultured Planctomycetota bacterium
TACCTCGCGCTGGTGCTGCTGCTGTGGCTGCTCGCGAGCGCGCTCTGCGCGACCTCGGCCGTGGCCCGCTCGCGCCGGCTGGGCTACGCCAACCCCGACGACGCGATGCTGGTCCAATACGTGTGGAACACGACCCAGGGTCGGCCCATGCGCTACACGCTCGAGTCGTTCGCGCCGCCCTGGGAGCGGTCGCACCTCGCCGTGCACGCCAGCTTCCTCTCGTTCCTGCACGCGCCGCTGCTGGCGCTGAGCGGCACGCACGAGGCGCTGCTCGTGGTGCAGCCCGTCCTGGCCCTGGCGGGCGCGATCCCGCTGTTCGTCCTGGCGGCGCGTCGGCTCGGCCCGGCGCCGGCCGCCGCGCTGAGCGCCTGCCTGCTCGCCTATCCCCTGCTCCTCGCCAACTCGATCCGGCTGGGCGCCTACTACACCTTCACCCCCGCGCTGCTGCTCCTCGCGCTCGAGCGCTGGGACGCCGACGCGCGGCGGACCGCGGCCCTGGCGTTCTGCGCCGCGTTCCTCGACCGCGAGGAGGTCTCCCTCCCCGTGCTGGTGTTCCTGGCGCTCGAGGCGGCGCGCGCCAGCGGACCGCGGCGGCGCTGGGCGCTGGGGATCGCGGGGGTGGGCCTGGGCTGGACCCTGCTCTACCTCGGCCTGCTCAAGGCCCACCTGTTCGGCGCGCCGCCCGGGGACTTCCTGTTCCGCTACACCCACCTCGGCGGGTCGATCCCGGCCGTGCTCGCCAGCCCCCTCCTGCGTCCGGGCGCGTTCTTCGGCGCGCTCGTCGCCCCCTCGGCCCTGATCCTGCTCGTGCTGCTCTTGTTCCCCCTCGCGTTCCTGCCGCTCGCCTCGCCCCGGCACCTGCTCGCGGCCGGGGTGCCGTTCCTGGTGGTCGCGCTCAGCAACCAGGAGAGCGACCGCCACCTCGGCCGGTTCCTCGTCCCGGCGATCCCGTTCCTGTTCGCCGGCGCCGCGGCAGGGCTGGCCTGGCTGCGCGAGCGCCGCCCCGCGCTGCGCCTCGATCGGGTCGGGCTGGTGGCGGCGGGCCTGACGACGCTCCTGGCCTGGCAGGCCGACTGGGGGTTCCTCGCCCGCTACGAGGCCGTGCGCGCGCTCTCCCCGCGCCACGTGCAGCTGCTCGAGCGCTGGACGCCCGAGCACGCCGAGCTCCGCGCCGCGCTGGCCGCGATCCCGCCCGAGGCCTCGGTCAGCGTCAGCCCGACCGCGATGCTGTTCGTGGCGCAGCGGCGCGAGGCCCACCCGTTCCCGGTGCGCGCCGAGGAGGTCGACTTCGTGATCGTCGACACCCACCCGCAGATGCCCCGCTGGCCCGACCGGGGCCTCGCGGCGCACCGCGCGGCGATCGAGGCCACCCTGAAGCGGGCCGAGCGCGTGGTGCGGATCGGCCGGTTCGTGATCGCCGATCAGCGGTAGCGCTGCTTCAAGAACAGCTGCTCGATCGTGCCCACCCGGTCGAGCTCGGAGAGGTCCTTCTCGCCGGTCCGGATGCGCAGGATCTTGGGGTCGCGCAGCGAGAGCTTGCCCTTGTCGTCGCGCACCACGCCCTCGAACCGGACGGTGGCCACGATCCCGGGGCGCAGCTCGACCCCGGCCTTGCGCCCGCTCGACGTGTCGCGCTCGAGGGTGCGGCCGGTGAGCAGCCCGTCGTCGAGGATCGACTGCACCACCTGCGCCGAGTCGGCGGCGCCGAGCCCCTGCACGCGCCCGACCTCCTCCAGGCTGGGGCCGTCGGCGAGGGCCGAGACCAGGTAGGCCCCGAACGTGGCGCCCGGCCCCTCGGCGCTGGTGGTGTAGAGGGCGCCGGTCACCGCGAGGTCGAGCGTGATCGCGGGCTTGAGCTTGGTCCAGCGGTCGCTCCGCCGGCCGAGCTCGTAGGTCGAGGCCGGGTCCTTGGCGATCCCGCCCTCGTAGCCCTGCGCGCGGAACAGGTTGTAGAGGCGCAGCAGCTCCTCGCGGCTCGAGACCGGCTCGCCGTCGGACAGCTCGATCGGGAGCGGGAGCGGCAGCGCCGCGGCGGGGGCCACCAGCCGCTCGAGCAAGGGGCGCCGCTCGACGAGCGGGGCGCCGGTGAGGTCGCGCCCGTCGAGGTAGAGCAGGTCGAAGGCCGCGAACCGCAGCCGCAGCGGCGCGCCGCCCTCGCCGCGCACGTGCTTGAGCACGTCGTACACGCTGGCCGGCCGCGGACCCGCCTCGCTCGGGATCAGCCCGTGCAGCTCGCCGTCGACGATCGCCTCCTGGCAGGGGAGCGCCCAGGCGAGCTGGCGCAGCCCCGGGAGCTGCTCGGTCCACTCCAGGCGGCGGCGGGTGAAGGCCGCCACGCGCAGCCGCCCGCCCGGGCTCGCCTTGTGGACCATCAGCCGCACGCCGTCGTACTTCTTCTCGAACAGGAGCGGGAAGCTCGCCTCGCGCGGCACCTCGGGCCCGGCCAGCATGGGGCCGACGGGCGAGAGCGGGCGCAGCGCCAGGCGCGCCAGCCCGGCCGCGCCCTCCTCCTCGAGCAGGCGGGCCAGCTCGAACACGTCGACCAGCGAACGCGCCACGTCGAGCCGCGCGCGGTCCACGCCGCTCACCTGCGCGAGCGCCTCGATCAAGGCGTCGTCGCCCAGGGTCTGGCTGACCCGGCTCCCCTGGCGCAGGAACCCGACCAAGAAGAACAGCTCGAGCCGGCCCGTGCGCTCGATCAGCGAGCGCAGCACGGCCTTCTTGGCCTGGCCGGCGGTGGCCTTGAGGTAGCGCAGCGCCAGCAGCACCTCGCGGGTGGTGAGCGGCGGGTCGGAGCGGTGGCGCGGGCAGAGCGTGACGAACAGCTCCTGGACGTCCCCCTGCCGGCCGAGCCGCTCGCGCAGCGCGCCGGGCGAGGCGAACACGACGCCCGCGAGCACGTCGAGCAGCACGTTGAGGCTGGTCCCGACCGAGCGGCCCAAGAAGGGGTCGCCGCGCACGAGCGCCACCTCGTCCACCAGCCCCAGGCCGAGGTCGTCGCGCGCCAGCAGCGCGCTCACCAGCGCGCGCCGCCCGGGGCCGTCGAGGCGCGGGCCGCCGCTCAGGCCGAACAGGCGCTGGGTGCGCGCGGGGGGCAGCCCGGCCAGCGGGAGGAGCAGCCCGTAGCACACGTCGTGGAACGCGATCGAGGCGAACGCGTCGGGCGCGGGCGCGGGCCGGCCCGTGGCGGCCGCCTCCTCCACCATGGCGGCGAGGGCGAACGCGAGGTGGTCGGGGAGCCCGAGCTTCTCGCGGGCGTAGGACAGGTCGCGCCGGCGCGTGCGGCCGGGGAGCTGGTCGGTCAGCTCGAGGTAGCCGGCCACCGGCCCGGCCGCGCGGGCGTGCCGCACGACCTCCTCGGGCTCCACGAACCTGATCGCGGCGCGCCAGTCGGTCACGCCGGGCTAGCCCTCGGCCAGCGGGGGGAGCGCGAACTCCGCCGGGTGGCTGGGGTGGACGGCGAGCCGCCCGTCGCGGTCGAGGTCGACCCGCACCGGGTAGGGGTGCACCGGGCAGCTCACGCTCTTGCGGGCGCGAATGACCGTGATCCGGTCGCGGTACTTGCCGCCCCAGAACTCGGCCATCTCCTTGCTCCCGAGCGAGAGCTCCTCGATCAGGACCACCGCGTCGGCGGTGTGCATCAGCGCCTCGCCGCCGACCGGCTCGCCGGTGTCCTTGATCTGGCCGATCGTGACGCAGGTCACCCCGTGCTCGTGGTTGTAGGTCTTGAGCACCGCGAGGTTGTCCGCGGTGCGGGCGTGGGAGGGGTCGAGCGTGTTGAGCGAGTCGACCACCACGAACCGCACGCCCTCCTCCTCGACCACGTACTTGTAGCGGCGGATGAAGTCCTCCCAGGTCTGCCCCTTGTGGTACTGGGCCTGAATGATCAGCACGTTGGGCAGCACCTGCTCGCGCAGGCCGGCCTCGTCGAGGCCGAGCGACGCCATGCCGACCTTGGCGAACCGGCTGCACAGGTCGTCGCGCCCGGGGTTCTCCTCGTCGCGGAAGCCCTCCTCGGCGACCACGTAGGCGCACTTCACCCCGCCCGCCGCGGCCCGCGCCACGCCCTCGAGCATGGCGCGCGTCTTGCCCTTCCCGGGCGGGCCGGCGAGGGCGATCGTGCACCCCAGGGGGAGCCCGCTCAGCGCGTGCACGCCGTCCTCGGCCAGGAACAGGCGATCGAGCACGGGCTGCACCGGGAGCGCCTGCTGCGTCTTGCGCAGGTCCTCGATCAGGGCGGGCTGGACGATGTCCGCGTCGAGCCCCGCCTCCTCGCGCTCGTCCACCACGAACGGCTGCGCCGACGGGTCGACCTGGGCCACCCCGCCGCCCATGCCCATGTAGGACGACATCATTTGCATCATTTGCGCCATGGGGTTGCCGAACATGGGCGGCATGCCGAAGCCGCCGCCGGGCGCGGGGAACTGCGGCGCGAAGCCCTGGGGCGGCGGGAAGCCCGGCTGCTGCGGCGGGTAGCCGGGCGGCCCGTAGCCTTGCGGCGGGAAGCCGGGCTGCGCGGGATACCCGGGCTGGGGCGGGTAGCCGCCGGGCTGAGCGGGCTGCGGCGGATAGCCCGGCTGGCCCGGGTAGCCGGGCGCTCCGGCGGGCTGCGGCGAGGTCGCCTCGCTCGGGGCCTCGTCGGGGGTCTTCTTGGTGACCTTCTTCTTGGCCATGGTGTCGCTCCAGGAGGCGAGCAAGGCTACTCGATCGCGGCCGGGACGGCGCGCACGGGGGCCCGCACCCCCCGCGTGCAGCGCGACGCCCATCCCGTATAGACTGGCCCGGTAACCCCTTTGGCCCCACGGGCGGAGCGCCGTTTGGCGACCCAGTACGACATTCACTTCCTGCGCGTGCTGATGCGCGAGGGGATCATCGACCGCCCAACCTCCCTGCGCTGCCTGCAGGTCGTCGAGGAGCAGCAACGGCTCGGGCGGGCGGTGACCGCCGCGCACGCGGCCGTCCAGCTGCAGCTCGTCGAGGGCCCCGTCGCGCAGCGGGTCGACGGGGTGACCCGCGCCGAGCTCCAGCAGGGCGGGGTCGACCCGCAGTCGCCGCACGACCTGAGCCTCAGCCAGAGCGGGATCCTCAACCAGAGCGGGGTGCTCACCCAGAGCGCGGTGCTCCGGCAGCCGGGCGCGCCCGCTCCGAGCGGACCGCCCGCGCCTGCGGGCGGCGCGCCGCCGCCGCAGCCCGCGCCGCTCCCGCAGGCGAGCCCGCTGCCCGCGCCCGCCCCGCTCCCGCAGGCGGCTCCGCCGCCCGCGCCCGCCCCGCTCCCGCAGGCGGCTCCGCCGCCCGCGCCCGCTCCGCTCCCGCAGGCGGCCCCGCTGCCCGCGCCCGCCCCGCTGCCCGCGCCCGCCCCGCTCCCGCAGGCGGCCCCGCTGCCCGCGCCCGCCCCGCGCCCGCGGCCGGCCGCGGCGCCCCCGTCCCCCGGCGGGCCGCCTCCGGCCACCCCGACCCCGGCCTCCGCGCCCGCGGCCGCGGGCGGCGAGCCGCGCTACTACGACCTCGCGCGGGGCGGCGAGGGGCTCGAGGAGTTCGAGCTCGGCCCGCCGATCGGGTCGGGCCCGGCCGGCGACAGCTACCTCGGCCGCCGCAAGGAGAACGGGGCCGAGGTCACGCTCAAGGTCCTCAAGCAGCAGTTCCAGCGCCACCCCGCGCTGCTCGACAAGATCCGCGCCGACCTGCGCGCGTGGGAGGCGGCCCGCCACCCGCACCTCGCGATCCCGCTGGGGCAAGGCACGAGCAACGGCCGCGCGGTGGTGGTGTTCGCCAAGGCGCCCGGCCGCCCCGTGAGCGAGCTCCTGCAGGCGGGCCCCCTCGACCCCGGCCGCGCGCTGCGCGTGGTGTACGAGGTCGCGCAGGCCCTGGCGGCCGCGCCGCAGGCCCACGGCGACGTGCGCGCGGAGAAGGTGCTGTTCGACGGACAGCACGCGTTCCTCATGGACCCGGGGCTGTGGCGGGCGAGCTGCACAGCCGCGGGCTTCGGCGAGCGCGGGCTCACCTTCGGCCACCCCGCCTACCTCGCCCCCGAGGTGCTGCAGGAGGAGAGCGAGGGGCCGACCGCGGCGGCGGACGTGTACGCGCTCGGGGTCCTCGGCTACCAGCTCCTGTGCGGGCGGCTCCCGTTCGAGGGCGACGTGGTCGAGGTGTTGCGCAAGCACTTCGGCGAGCCGCTCCCGCCGCCGCCGGCGGGGGTCACGTTCTCCACCGGGATCGCCGCGCTGCTCCTGCGCATGACGGCCAAGGACCCCGCGCAGCGGCTCGCGCACGCGCGGCTGGTCGTGGAGGGGATCAACCAGCTGCTCGCGGGCAAGCCGCTCACGGTCGGAGCGCCCGCGGGCGCCGCGCCGGCCGCGCCCGCGGCCGCCGAGGCGGCGGTCTCGGCCGACGCCTGGGCCGATCAGCAGTCGGAGCAGCTCAGCGACGTCAAGCAGAAGTGGGACGCCGGCAAGATCGGCCAGGCCAAGGCGAACGTCGAGGAGTGGGACCCCACCGCCGAGGAGGACGACGAGGGCAGCTCGCTGCTCGCGGCCATCCAGGAGGCCGCCACCTCCGAGGAGCCCACGGCGCCGGCGCGCCGGTCCGGCGCGCCGCGACGCGCGAGCGACGGCGCCAGCGGCGCGGGCCCGCTCGCGCCGCGCGCGGCCGACGCCGGAGGCATGGCGCGCGCCGTGGTCGGCATGGCGGTGGTCGTGGCCGGCATGGTCGGCGCCGCCTTGCTCACCGCCTCGCTGCAGTCGGAGCCGTCCGCCCCGCTCACGACCAGCGCGCCCGCAGGGCCGGTGGGCCCGCCCCCGGCGGTGGTCGAGGAGATCGCGGCCGACGCCGCGCGGCAGGCCCGCGTGGAGGCGGGCGTGAAGCGCTACCGCGAGCGCGCGGAGGCCGCCCTGCGCGACGGGCGCTTCTCCGACGTGATCCGCCTCGGACGAGACCTCCCCGAGGAGCTGCAGTCCTCGCCCGAGGGAGCGGCGGCGCGCCTCGAGCTCGACGCGAGCGCCAAGCTCGCCTCCAACCACAAGCTCGTGGCCGAGGCCGAGGCGGTGCGCAGGGCGATCGAGCTGCGCGAGTTCACGCGCGCGCGCGGTCGCCTCGACGCGGCCGCGTCGTGGGTCCACGACGTCGAGGCGCTCCGCCCGCTACGCGACGAGATCCAGCGGGCCGAGCAGCAGGCGACGGGTCCGCTCGCGGCGCTCCAGCTCCCGGGCGGCGCCGTGGACGCGGCGCTGGTGCGGACCCGGCTCGGCGACCTGGTCCACGGCGAGCTGCGCGTGTTCCCCGGGGGCGGGTTCGCGGCCCGATACCAGCGACCGGACCAGCGGCTGCTCGACGACCTCGTCGTGCTGCGCGGCAAGCCGGCCGCGCTCGAGGTGACCCGGGTCCCGGTGAGCGGGAGCCCGCCCGCGATCCGGATCGCCGCGGGCGAGCCGGTGCTGGTGGCCTGGCGCCTGCCGCTGTTGGAGCTGCTCGAGCTGCGGCTGGAGCTGATCACGATCGAGGCGCCCGATTTCCGCGCGGCGGTGGCGCCGGTGTTCGGGCTGCGCAAGCGGCCCTACACGGGGGACGGGCTGGTGTGGGGGTTCGCCCCGGTGCACCTCGACGACGCCGGGCTGCGCCTGCTGCAGACGCTCCCCGTGCCGCCGCTGCCCGCCAAGGAGCGGCTCGAGCTGCGGGTCCTCGGCAAGCGTCGGCGCGCGCCCGGGCCGAGCCCCGCGGCCGGCGCGGCGGAGGGCGCGACCCCGCCGGCGCCCGAGCCGGTCACCTTGCGGGGCGACCTGCGCGTCGCCGGCAAGGCGGTCCCAGGTGGCGCGCCGCTCCGCCTCGGGCCGGGCGGCGCGGCCGGCTACCTCGGGCTGTACGTCGAGGCGGCCGACGTCTACATCACCGACTTCGAGGTGCGCGGCCTCCCCGATCCTGGAGCGGTCAAGTAGCGCGGTGGCGCCCCCGCATGGGACGACCGCGGCTCCCGACCGACAGCCCTCCAACGGGCTCGCCATGGTGCTGGCCCTGGTCCCGGGATGGGCGCAGTGGTACCTCGAGCACTACCTGCTCGGCGCGGTCCACTTCGTCCTGTTCGTGACCGCGCTCAACGGGGTGTTCCTCGGCTCGACGCTCCAGTCGATCGACCACGCCGACGTGCTGCGCTGGGTGGCGCTGGCGGCGCTCGCCACGGTGTGGGTCGTCAGCTTCGGGCACGCCTACCGTCACTCGTTCGGGCTCGACCGCCGCACGCTGGCGCAGAACCGCGAGCTGCTGCTGCGCACCGCGCTGATCGACTACCTGCGCGACGAGCTGAGCGAGGCGGCGGCCAAGCTCGAGGCCGCGATCGAGCTCGACGTGGACTGGCTCGACCCCGACCCGCTGTTCCACCTCGGGGTGGTCATGCTGCGCCTGGCCGAGCGCCACGCGGCCGCCGGCGACCGCGAGGCTTCGCGGGTGGCGCGGCGGCGCAGCCAGTGGGCCTTCCGCACCTGCCTGGCGCGCGACCCGCAGGGGAAGTGGCGTGGAGAGATCCGGCGCGAGTCCCTCCGGCTGCAGCGGCTGCTCGAGCGCGCCCCCACCGCGAACCCGGTCGACCTCGGCCTCTCGGCCGAGGGGCTCGAGGGGCTCAACCGCTCGGGGACGTCGCTGGTGACGCTGCGCGAGCAGCGAGAGTCGACCCGGCTGCGGGCCCTGACGCCGCCCGAAGACGAGCCCCGTCCTTCGCGGGCCGCGCCGCCGCAGACCCGCTCCTACGTCCGCCCCAAGCTCGGGAGCCGGAGCGCCCCGCGCGCGGCGCCCTCCGAGGGAGGGACGCGGCGCGACCCGGCCCTCGGCATGCCGCGGACCCGAGTCACGCCGCGCCCGTACGACCGCGAGCGGCTCGAGGAGGCCCTCACCGCGAGCGATGCGGTCGAGGAGGTGGTGGTCGTCGTCGACCCGGCGCTCGAGCGGCGGGCGGCGGACGCGGACGACCCGCTCCCCGAGCCCGTCCAACTTCCGCGCCCGGCGACGTCCCCGAGCCTCGGCGAAACGACCGCCGCCGGCGAGGATGAGCCGCCTGCCGCGGAGGACGCCGCGGCCGAGGTGGAGCGAGAGGC
>CAZMSZ010000075.1:20692-22184 GCA_964569055.1 uncultured Planctomycetota bacterium
CGGACGTCGTCGCCGAGGCGGACGAGCAGGCCTCCGGGCCCGCTCGCGGGAGGAGCGCGTGAGCGAGCCCAAGGCCCGGGACTCCTGCGGCGTGTTCGCGCTGTGGGGCGACCCCGACGCGGCGCACAAGACGTACTACGGGCTGTTCGGGCTGCAGCACCGCGGCCAGGAGTCGGCCGGGATCGCCACCACCGACGGCGCGGGGATCAAGCGCCACCGCGGCATGGGCACCCTGGTCCAGGCGTTCGCCGACACGACGCAGCTCGAGCGGCTGCGCAACCCGGCCGCGATCGGCCACGTCCGCTACTCCACCATGGGGTCGAGCCTGCTGCAGAACGCGCAGCCCCTGGTCGCCAACACCCAGTGGGGCCCGTACGCCGTGGCCCACAACGGGAACCTGACCAACGCGCCCGGGCTGCGGGCGCGCTTCGAGGGGCGCGGCTCGATCTTCCAGACCACGTCGGACAGCGAGGTGATCCTGCACCTCCTCGCGGCGCCCGGCGCCGAGACCGACCCCGTGGCCCGGATCGCCGACGCCTGCCGTCAGCTCGAGGGCGCGTTCTCGCTCCTGTTCCTGACCCCCACCATGGTCGTGGGGGTCCGCGACCCGCAGGGCTTCCGCCCGCTGTGGCTGGGGCGCACCGCGGAGGGCGCCTGGGCGCTCGCCTCCGAGACGCCCGCCTTCGACCTCACGCACATCGAGCCGGTGCGCGAGGTCGAGCCGGGCACGCTGGTGGTCCTCGACGGGAGCGGGGTGCGCGAGGTGCGCTACGCCGAGCCCCGCCCGGCGCACTGCGTGTTCGAGCACGTCTACTTCTCGCGCCCCGACGGCTTCATGTTCGGCGACGCGGTCCAGTCGGTGCGCCTCGAGCTGGGCCGCGCCCTCGCCCGCGAGCACCCGGTCGAGGCCGACGCGGTGATCGCGATCCCCGACTCGGGCAACGCGGCCGCGCTCGGCTACAGCCGCGAGAGCGGGATCCCGCTCGAGCACGGCTTCATCCGCAACCACTACGTCGGCCGCACGTTCATCGCGCCGTCGCAGGCGGAGCGCGCGCTCCACGCCGACCTCAAGCTGAACGTGGTCCGCTGGGCGGTGAAGGGCAAGCGGGTGGTCGTGATCGACGACTCGGTGGTGCGCGGCACCACCGCGCGCCGCCGCTGCGCCTACCTGCGCGAGGCGGGCGCCACCGAGGTCCACCTCAGGATCAGCTGCCCGCCCATCGCGCACCCCTGCTTCTACGGGATCGACTTCCAGTCCAAGGGCGAGCTGTTCGCGGCCGAGGTCCGCCCCGACGAGCTCGCGGCGCGCCTCGGGGTGGACTCGGCCGGGTTCCTCTCGGTGGAGGGCATGCTGGGCGTGCTCAGCAAGCCGGCGGACAGCTACTGCACCGCCTGCTGGACGGGGCGCTACCCGGTGCGGATCCCCGAGGGCATGACGAAGAAGGCGTGCGGGGAGGCGTTGCCGGTGGTGGAGGGGTGAGGGCGAGGAGCG
>CAZMSZ010000075.1:22284-24250 GCA_964569055.1 uncultured Planctomycetota bacterium
ACGTAGCGCGGGTAGACCGGCTCCCACATCGCCGCCTTCACCTGTGCCTCCAGCTCCTGCTCGGGGAGCGTCTCCTGGGCGATCCCGCTCTCGATCGCCTCGCGCGCGACGGCGGCGGCCACGCGGGCGGTGTGCTCGCGCAGCTCGTGGATCGGCGGGAACAGGAGGCCGGCCTCGAGGTCGTGGGGCTCGACCCCGGCGGCGAGCGTCTCGGCGGCGACGGTGAACAGGGCGTCGGTCACCCGGCGCGCGCGGGTCAGCAGCGCGCCGAGGCCGAGGCCCGGGAACACCCACACGTTGTTGCACTGGGCGATGCGGTGGGTGCGCCCGCCGTGCTCGACCGGGGCGAACGGGCTCCCGGTCGCGATCAACGCGGCGCCGTCGGTCCAGCGCAGGAGCTGCTCGGGCGTCGCCTCCGCCTTGCTGGTGGGGTTGCTCAGCGGAAAGATCGCGGGGCGCTCCACGGCCGCCGCCATGGCGCGGACCGTGGCCTCGTCGAACTGGCCGGCCTGCCCCGAGGTGCCCAGGAGCGCCGTGGGCTTCAGCGCGCGCACCACCGCCTGCAGCCCGAGGTCCTCGCCCAGGCCGACGGCGCGCACCCGCTCGGCCGGCCAGGAGAAGTCCGCCTTGTAGGGCTCGCGCGCCACGCGCTCGCCGGTGAGCAGCCCGCGGCTGTCGAGCACCGCGATCGCGCGGCCGAGCGCCTCGCCCGCGAGGCCGACCCGCTCCATGGCGGCGCGCAGCTGCCGGGCGATCCCGATCCCGGCCGCGCCGGCGCCGAGGATCACCACCCGCTCCTCGGAGAGCGCGCGCCCGCTGATCCGGCCGGCGGCGAACAGGCCGGACACCGCGACCGCGGCGGTCCCCTGAATGTCGTCGTTGAACGAGCACAGCCGCTCGCGGTAGCGGTCGAGGAGCGTGAACGCGTTCTGCTTCTTGAAGTCCTCCCACTGCAGCAAGGCGCCCGGGAAGACCTCCATCACGGCCGTGACGAGCTCCTCGACCAGCGCGTCGTACTCGGCCCCGCGCAGGCGCGGGTGGCGCCAGCCGAGGTAGAGGTCGTCGGCGAGCAGCGCCTCGTTGTCGGTGCCGACGTCCAGGCTGATCGGGAGCGTGTGCGCGGGGTGGATCCCGGCGGCCGCCGTGTAGAGCGCGAGCTTGCCGATCGGGATCCCGATCCCGCCCGCGCCCTGGTCGCCGAGGCCGAGGATCCGCTCGTTGTCGGTGACGCAGATCAGCCGCACGCCCTCGAACCGCGTGTTGCGCAGGACCGAGGCCACGCGGCCGCGGTGCTCGGGCGTGATCCACAGCCCGCGCCCGCGGCGGAAGATGTGGCTGTACTCCTGGCAGGCGCGCCCCACGGTCGGGGTGTAGACGATCGGCAAGAACTCCTCGAGGTGGTCGAGGAGCGCCCGGTAGAACAGCGTCTCGTTGCGCTCCTGCAGGGCCGCCAGCCCGACGTACTGCTCGAGCGGGTCGGCGTTGCGGCGGATGTTCGCGCAGATCCGCCGCGACTGCTGCTCGATCGTGCTGACCGCGTCGGGGAGCTTGCCGACCAGCCCGAACGCCGCGCGCTCCTCCTCGGTGAACGCGCTGCCCTTGTTGTACATGGCGTGCCCGAGCAGGGCGTCGCCGCGCAGCGGCACGTCGAGCGACCAGGCGCCGTCGCCGGCGCGGGTCAGGGCGAAGCGTTCCATGGGACCTCCTGCGAGGGGGCCACCATAACGGAACGGCGCCCGCGAGAGCGCCAAGCCGAGGGCGAGGCGCGGAGCCGGAGTCGCAGTCGGGCTCGGGAAGCCGTCGTTTCGCCTCAGCCCTCGTGCCCGTGCCCCTGCCCGTGCCCGTTCCCCTGGCCCGTGTCCCTGCCCTCGGCTTCGGGCGGGCCTGTCGCGTGTGCGACTACACCAGGCGGGTCACGGGCGCGGGCACGGGCACGGGCACGGGCACGGGCACGAGGCGCATTGCG
>CAZMSZ010000076.1:0-24230 GCA_964569055.1 uncultured Planctomycetota bacterium
TCGCCGCCGCCGCCCAGGCCGGCGGCGGCCGCCCCGTGGCCGAGGACGTGCAGGTCGCCGCGATCGAGGGCGCCCGCCGCGCGGTGGAGGACGCGATCCGCGCCGAGCTGGTCCCGTGGCTGCTCGGAGTCGAGGGCGTCCGCTGACGACGGTCGCGGGTGCCCCGACCGACAGACGTGAAGCTCCCGCTCCCTGGAACCTACGTGCCGCTCATGTCGTAATCAGTCAGATACAGAACTCGGTCGAGATCCCGAAAGTCGCCTACGTCCTCGGTCAAGACAATGAGGTCATGGTCGATGGCCGTCTGAGCTGTGTAGATATCCGCCCAGCCTCGATCACGCGTGGCCCATGGTTCCACGAATCTGGTAAGCAGCTTCAGCACACGGTCGGCGTCGGCTCTCTCGTTCCAGATGTGGTGATTGGCTTCCTCTATGTCCTCGATCGCCATGAGCGCCTCGACGCTACGGTGCTGCCAGACCGCGTCGAATGCGTGGCCGCGTTCGGCATACAGGCTCAATACGGCCGGGTGAGTCGGGTGCGGGCAGCGGATGCTTTGCACCGTCGTGAGGAGGGCGCGAAGTACCGCCTGAGCAATAGCCACCTCGGGTCCCTTCTCGCCCATGCACTCGACGACGTTGACGATCGAGGTGAACCTTCGGTCTCGGCTGATGCGAGCCTTGATTCCCTCGAACTTGCGGGCTGCCTGCTTGTAGCGCACCCCGAAGTGGCCGAGGATCTGGCGCTCCTTCGCTGTGAGGAAGTGCGGCAGCACGTTGGTATCGAGCAGAATGCCACGCCTACTCCGGACTGCTTGCTTCAGCGTGACTGGCGTACCCACTCGTCGCGACTCGTCAGAAGCGTTCTGGGTACCAACCGACCGCCTTGGGCGTCACGACGACTCCGCTCGAGCGAGACACCCGGTCCACCAGATCGTCCACCTCGGCTCTGAGCCGACGCGCGATCTCGAGGAGCTGGCTTCCAGCCCCTCTCACTGAGCGAAGTCGAGACTCCTCGACTGCGGCTCTGAGCTTCTCTCCGTTCTCGTTCCAAAAGAGCTCCATCGTGCTCGAGCCCGGTGAGACCTCCTCGACGCCGTTGAGGACGTACTGAGCCGCCAGCGCTGGCATGCGCTCCTTCGGGAAGGCCCCCCAGGGCTTGTCACCGGCATGCCGCTCGAGGTGAGCCTCGAGGAGGGTTCGCAACGCTTCCTGAAAGTGCCCATCCTGAACCAGAGCGACGTTGGCGTCGCGCAAGCTCGCGAGCAGGTTCGCGAGCGTTCGGTCGTACTCCGCCACGAGGCTCCGGAACGTACCCGTGATGAACGATCGACTCCTCATGATCGGGGCAGCCACGTTCGACAGCGGCACGAGCAGCTCGCTCTGTTCCAAGTGAAAGCGCCAAGCCCACTGGCCCGCCTCTAGCCGTTCGATCGCGAGGGCCACGCGATCACGAATTGGCAGCAGTGCGTCTTGGATCCATGCCCTAGCCGCTTCCGGCGTCGGTAGTTCCATGAGACTTACGAAGTTTGCCCGTGCGGTCTCCTTCTCGCGAATGAGGCGCATGAGCTCGGCTTGCTCCGCGTTCGTGAGCCCACCCTGACGGTCTGCGACGCGCTTATGGAGGTCGTGCCATGCTTCGAACGAGCGCAGGAACTCATCGAGCGCGCGACCCAACTCCGGTGCGACGACCCGGATCGAATCGGGGATCTCGTTCGGCGCCATGAGATCAGAATCCAAGCCCGCGACATGGGCGGCACGCAGCAGCGCCTGCTGCCGAACGAGCTGGGCGTCGTAGTCGGATACCAGGAGGGACCCCGAGGGTGGCTCGCCTCTCCCTTCCCTCGCCCCGCGCCTGCCGCTCTTCTTCCTCGCCATGGCGACCTCTCGAACTCTGTTGTAACAGCCGACGCGTGTCGTGCCTCCGGCCGCAAGCTGCCCTGAGTCGCGGGACCGACGCCCGATCGCGATCTCTCGCCCTTACAGCGCCGTCTTCAAGTGGAACGACTTGGGCCGCGTGAGCTGCTCGTAGCCCACCCGCGAGAGGGTGCAGCCGCGGCCCGAGTCGCGCACGCCGGTCCAGGCCAGGGCCGGGTCGAGGTAGTCGCAGCGGTTCATGAACCAGGTCCCCGTCTCGACCTCGGCGCCGATCGCGAGGGCCGCGCGCTCGTCCTGGGTGAACACCGCCGCGGTCAGGCCGTAGCGGCTGTCGTTCATGAGGCGGACCGCCTCCTCGTCGCTCGAGACCTTCATGATTCCGACCACCGGGCCGAACGTCTCCTCGCTCATGACGTCCATGGTGTGGTCGACGTCCACGAGGACCTGCGGCGCGAGGTAGCAGGTGCCGGGCTCGGCGCGCGGGAACTCGCGCGGGTCGATCAGGGCGCGCGCGCCCGCGCGCACGGCCGCCTCGACCTGCGCCTGGATCGTGCGCGCGGCCGAGGCGCGGACCACGGGGCCGAGGGTGGTCTTCGGGTCGGTCGGGTCGCCCAGCACGTACTGGCGGGTCAGGGCCACGAACCGCTCGACGAACGGCGCGTACACCTCGGCGTGCACGTAGATCCGCTCGATCCCGCAGCACGACTGGCCGGCGTTGTAGAACGCGCCGTCCACCAGGGTCGCGACCGCGTGCTCGAGGGCGGCGTCGGGGCGCACGTAGGCCGGGTCCTTGCCGCCGAGCTCGAGGCCCGCCGCCACGAACCGCTCGGCCAGGGCGCGCTGCACGGCGCGCCCGCCCTCGACCGACCCGGTGAAGGCCACCGTGGCGATCTCCTCGCTCCGGATCAGGCCCGCCACCGCGTCGTGGTCGAGGTGCACGTGCTGCAGCAGGCCCTCGGGCAGCCCCGCCGCGGCGGCCGCCGCGCTGTAGGCCTCGGCCGCCAGCGGGGTCTGGGTGGAGTGCTTGAGCAGGACCGCGTTGCCGGCCAGGAGCGCCGGGACCACCGAGTTGACCGAGGTCAGGAACGGGTAGTTCCAGGGCGCGATCACCAGCGCCACCCCGAGCGGCTCGCGGCGAATGAAGCGGGTGAAGCCGGCCTTCTCGCCCACCGCGATGTCGGCGAGCGCCTCGGGCGCGACCTCGATCATGTAGCGCGCGCGCTCCTCGAACCCGCGCAGCTCGCCGGGCGCGTCCTTGATCGGGCGGCCCATTTGCCAGGTCAGCTCGATCGCGAGCCGCTCCCTCTCGGCCACGACCGCCTCGACCAGCCGCGAGACCAGCCGGGCCCGCTCCCCGAGCGGGGTCCGCCGCCACTCGGCCTGCGCGGCCCGCGCGCGCCTCGCGGCCGCGAGCCCTTCGGCCAGGGTGGCGAACGGGCGCTCCACGTAGACCCGCCCGTCGATTGGCGAGATCGTCTGGAAGACGTTGCTGCTCACGCGCTCTGCTCCCGCGCGCCCGCGGGGCGCGCCGCGCGAGAAGCTACCACCCGCGCGCCGGGCTATGCTCCGCGCGGAGGCGCGCGTGACCGCTCCCTGTCCCCTGTGCGAACCCGCTCCCGAGCGCGTCCTGTGGCAGGACGCCGAGGCCCGCGTGATCCTGGCCGACGAGCCGGGCTACCCCGGGTTCTGCCGCGTGATCTGGCGCGACCACGTGCGCGAGATGACCGACCTGCCCCCGCCCGCGCGGGCGCGGCTCCTGGCGCTGGTGCTGGCGGTCGAGGCGGCGCTGCGGGCGGTGCTCGCGCCCGACAAGGTCAACCTGGCCTCGCTCGGGAACGTGGTCCCGCACCTGCACTGGCACGTGATCCCGCGCTTCGAGGGCGATCCGAGCTGGCCCGGCGCGGTGTGGGCGCCGCGGGCGCGCGAGGGGGCCGCGCGCGTGGTCGACGTGGAGGCGCTCACCGAGGCGATCGCCTCGGCCATGGCGGCCCCTTAGGCCGGGGTCGCCTCGAGGCCGGCGAACAGCGCGTCGACGTCGAGCACCTGCTCGGTGCAGGGGAGCTCGAGGTAGGCGAAGTAGACGAGCGGCGCGATCGGCTCGAGCTCGCGCTCGTCCTCCTTGAGCTTCTCGTTCAGCTTCTCGAGCGAGGCCTTGACCTTGTCGGCCTCCAGCTCGTTCACCCAGTCGAAGTCCTCCACGATCCCGCTGGAGTGCTGGACCTCCCAGGCGTCGAGCAGGTGCACGATCATGTCGGCGCGCCGCGCCAGCCAGCCCTGCAGGAACGTGCGCTGGGCGTCGAGGTCCTCGCTCTTGCGCAGCTTGTCGAGGAGGGCCCGGGCCTCCTTCTGCATGCGCACGGCGCGCTTGAGGTTGCCCGCGCTGACCTTGACCTTGGCGCCGTGCCGCCGCACGAGGTCCTTGCGGTCGGGGCCCGGCAGGGCCTCGAGGATCTCGACCGCGAACGGGTCGGGGAGCCGCTCCAGGAACGTCGCCAGCTTCATGTCTCCGGCTACCTCCGGCAAAGGGGCGCGGATCATAGCACCGGGCGGGGGTTGCGCCAGTTCGCCGGCCCGCTCGAGCGGCTGTCGTCTCGAGCGAGCGCCTCCTTGCCCTTGCCCTTGCCCGAGCACTCGCCGAGGCGCTGAAGCCGCACGCGACAGCGTCCCGAGTCGGTTTGCCCTCCCGGGCGCGCATCGCTACCCTCCGGAGGTGATGGCCACGCCCTCCCTCCTCCCCCGCCTGACGCTCGCGCTCCTGCTCGCGCTGGCCGGCGCGCTCGCGCAGGGCTGCGGCGGCGGCGTCTCGGCCCAGGGGGTCGGCCCGCCGCCCCTCGGCGGGCCGCTGGCGCGCGACGTGGACGAGGTCCACGCAGCGCTCGTGGCTTACTACCTCGAGCCGGCCCGCGTGCCGGCCGATCCCGCCGGGTTCGACTCGGTCGAGGAGCTGCTCGACGCGCTCGGCGACCCGTTCACGTTCGAGCTGACCCCCGCGCAGGTGGCGGCGTCCGACCAGGGCGCCGAGGAGAGCAAGGGCTTCACCGTGGCGCGCCTGGGGTCCCTGATCTACGTGGCCACGGTCGACCCCGGCGGGCCCGCCTGGGCGACGGGGCTGCGCCGCAACGACGTGATCACCGAGGCCGACGGGCTCACCGTCGACGGCTCCACCACCGACGAGGAGCTCGTCGGCGCCCTCGTGGCCGACCCGCTCGAGCTCGACGTGACCCGGGCCGGGGTGCCGTTCGCGTTCACGATCGCGGCCGCGAGCTTCACCACGGTCACCGTCGAGGAGCAGGCGATCGACGCCGACACGCACTACGTGCGGGTCGACGCCTTCCCCCAGGCGAGCGTCGACCCGAGCGGCCCGCCCGGCGAGCTGCGCTCTGTCCTGCAGGCGCACCCCACCAAGACGCGCTGGGTGCTCGACCTGCGCTGGAACCCGGGCGGGAGCATCGGCCGCGCGGCGCAGCTCGTCGACCTGTTCGTGAGCGCGGGCGAGCTGGTCTCGATCGTCGACCGCGACGGCGGCGGCCTGCAGGTCGTCGCCGGGGCGGGCGACGCGGGCGAGGGGCGCGAGGTGGTGGTGCTCGTCAACGGCGGCAGCGCCAGCTCGGCCGAGATCGTGGCCGCCGCCCTCCGGGCGCACCTCGGCGCGCCGCTCGTGGGCGAGACCACGTTCGGCAAGGGCGTGGCCCAGACCCCGTTCGACTACGTGGGCGGCGGGCGCCTCAACATGGTCACCCACCGCGTGCTCGGCCCGAGCGGCGTGACCTGGCACGTGAGCGGGATCGCGCCCACGGTGACGGCCTCCCTCGACCCGGCCCTGCTCCTCGCCGGCGAGGACAGCCAGCTGACCGCCGCGCTCGGGGCCTTCACCGGCACGGCCACCGCGGCCCTCCCCGCCCACGCGGCGGCGGGCGCCGAGCCGCAGGGGACGGTCGTCCCCGCCGAGCGCCTGCTCCGGTTCGAGTGACCGAGTCGGTCAACAGTGTTCTGTGCGCCGCGATTCCTGCGGCCAATACCCCCGGCAGGACTCGAACCTGCAACCGTCGGTTTAGAAGACCGAAGCTCCACCGTTGAGCTACGGGGGCGTGTAACGGCACCGTGATGATAGCGAAACGCGCCGGCGGGTGTCGTCCGACGCCTCAGCTCACGCGACCGATCGGCAGACAGAGGGTCTGCGGATCGACCGGCCGCTGACCGGGTACCCTTTCGGTCATGACGCCCCTCGAGCTCTCTGCGCGCGAGACCGGCCCCAGCAGTTGCCCGCTCTGTCGCGAGCCGCTGGGTGAGGGCGCCAGCCAGTGTCCCGGCTGCGAGGTCGGCTACCACCGCGACTGCCTGCTCGAGCTCGGCGGCTGCGCCACGCTGGGCTGCGAACGACGCGGTCAGCCGCCGGTCGAGGAGACCCCGCCGGACCGCGCGACGCTGGCGGCGCGCCGGGCCGAGGTCCAGCGGCGGCTGGAGGCGCGCCGGCAGGCCGAGGCGCTGCCCGCGGTCGAGCCGACCCGCCCGCGCTGGCGCCCCGGCCGCTGGCTGACCGGGCTCGCGATCGTCGTCGGCTCGCCGCTCCTCACGTTCCTGCTCGTCTATCCCCTGGCGCGCAGCCTGATGACCATGCTCGCGATCATGGTCGTCCTGCCGCTCACCTGGTGGATCGGGCACCGCGTGAGCGGCGGCAAGGAGCTCGGGGTGGCGGTCGGGATCGCCCTGTTCACCGGCTTCTTCATGGCGGGCGGCGCCAAGGCCACCTACCACTACTGGTTCGGCAGGACCGTGTCGGTCTCGATCGCCGAGGCGCCTCGGCACCCCGAGGCCGACACGCTCGAGTTCGAGGACGGCGAGGTCCGCGCCGACCTCCACTACGCGCGAGTCTGGACGACCACCAGCAAGGATCGGAAGACCGGAACCACCAGCACCACCACGCACTACCGCACGGTGGCGCCGATCGTCCCGCCCGGCTGGACGCCCGAGCAACCGGTCCCGGCCTGGGCCGTGACCCGCTCCCATGGCGCGCCGCCCGAGCGCTGGATCGGGGCGCGGGTGGGTCTGCGGGCCGACCCCGGCGACGAGGAGAGCTTCCGCGAGGCGATCGCCAGCGCGGAGTGGCGGCACGGCCTGCGCACTGCTCCCGGCGCGCCCATGCTCGAGGCGTTCACTCCCGAGCTGATCTCGCGCTACCGCTGGGCGTTTTGGATCGTGCTCCTGGTCGGAGCGGCGCTGTGGTCGGGCTACTGCGCATACGCCGCCTTGCGAGGCCGCTGACGGCGCGGCAAAGGCCCGACTTGCGGAGCGCGCGCCGCGCGCCAACACTGGGTCTCATGAGCCGGGTGCCCCTGGACGCCTTGCCCGAGGAGCTGACGCTGGAGGAGGCGGTCGCGGCCGCCTACCCCGAGCAGCTGACCGAGCTCGCCAGCGCGCTCGGCGCAGGGGCGCGAGTGCTGCTCGAGGTCGAGCCCGAGCTCATGCCGTGGCTGCACCGCGCGCTGGCGACGGCGCTGGCGGCCGGCGACCCGCCGCTGCGGGCGCGCTACCTGGCGGGCGCGCCCGCCCGCGCGCGGCTGGGGCCGCTCGAGCTCGAGCTCCACGCGACGCCCACCGCGGCGCTGGCGCGCGAGCTGCGCGAGCACCTCGCCGCCGGCGACTTGGGCGCCGTCGGCGTGGTGGCGCACTTCGAGCTCCTGGCCGCGCCGGGGCCCGAGGGCGAGGTCCCGCGCGCCGCCCACGAGCTGCGCGCGCTGCTCGCCGATCACCCCGAGGCGCGCCTGCTCGCGCTCCACGCGCCCGACGTGGCGATCGCCGAGCTCATCGCCAGCAGGTTCGTGCGCGGGAGCGTGGGGCCGCTCGAGACGGGGCGCTTGCCCCGCCTGATCACGCGGCTCGAGGCCCGCAAGCTCGACGTGAGCGGGTTCGACCCCGAGGCGCTCGCCGAGGCGATCGGCGGCATGGACGCGGTCACGCTCCGCCGCGCGCTCGTGGCCCTGCGGAGCCGGGTCGACACGGCCCGAGGCGACGAACGCGGGCGCGCCGCTGTGCTGAGCGACCTCGCCCGCCTGGCCCGGCCGCTCGCGCGCCCCGCGGCGATCCCGCCCGCGAGCGCGGGCGCGCGCGAGCTGCGCTGGGTGCTGCGCGGTCCGCTGGAGCGCTGAGGTCGTGTCGCGCGAGGAGCTCGCCGCCCTGTACGCGCGCTGGCGCGCGAGCGGCGCCACCTCGGACGAGGCGCGCCTGCTGCGCTGGCGGGTCTACTTCGGCGACCTCGCCGCGGATACGCTCTCCCGCGAGGTGGCTCCATGATCCGTCGCTCGCTCGCCCTTCCTGTCGCGCTCATCCTCGCCGCCGCCTCCCCCGGCGCCGCTCAGGAGCCCGCCCCCGACGCGCCCGCCGAGGGCGCGCCGGCGGGCGGCGAGGACGAACCCAGCGACGGCCCCAAGGCTCGGCCGATCGGGCCGGTGGACGTGATCGAGGCCGTCCTCGGCTCCGACGTGGACCGCAACCTCGCGCCCGAGCAGCGGGCCCGTAAGGCGCTCGAGCTGTACTGGGCCACCCTGTGGACGGAGCGGCAGGACGCGCTCCAGGCCGCGGCCGTGGCGCGGGCCGAGGCGGCGCTCGCGAGCTGGCAGGCGCCGCGCGGGACCCACCGCGCCGCCCTGCGCGCGCTCGAGGCCTGGGTGGCCGCGGCCAAGAGCACGCGCGCCAGCGTGCGCGCGCAGTCGGGCGGCCCGGCCTACCGGCTCCTGATCGGTCAGGGGCGGCTGGCGCTCGACGCCTTCCCCGTGGCCGACCTGCCCGACGAGCTCGCCGAGCAGCGCGAGGCGGTCGCCCGGGCCGAGGAGGCCGCGGCCGCGGCGCGGGCCTGCTACGAGGCCGTGGCGCAGGAGGTCGTCCCGTCCGACCTCCAGGGGGCCCTGGCCCTGGTCGCGGCCGGCGAGCGCCTCGCCGAGCAGGAGCTGGCCGCGGTCTCCGCGGCCCTCCTGGCGCGGCGGGCCCACGACGGCTGGCTCGCCAACCGCGGCCTCCTGCGCGCCCACTACGGGGTCACCGAGCCGACCCCACCCGCCGAGCAGCCCGAGCAGGACTGAACCGCGGCCTCCCTCAGCGATCCTCGGGCCGCACGGTGCGCGCCCACAGCGCCGCCAGCAGGTTGGCGTAGTCGTCGGTCCAAGACGCCACCTCGACCAGGTCCGCGTCGGCGGCGGCGGTCCAGCCGCGCGCGAGGAACGGGGCGAGCGCCGCGTCGTCGGCGGCGAGCACGAACGCGCGGCAGGGGTCCTCGAGCGACTCGAGGCCCGTGACCCGGCTCTTGAACGCGCCCACCAGCGGCGGGTCGAGCGCCGCGCCGGTCGCGTGCAGGACGGGGCGCAGGTCGTAGTAGCGGGTCGAGATGTGGAACGCGAGCAGCCCGCCCGGGCGGAGGCGCGCGCGGTACAGCTCGAGCGCCTCGCGCGTGAGGAGGTGGGTGGGGATCGCGTCGCTCGAGAACGCGTCGACCAGGATCAGGTCGTAGCTGGCGGGCGGCGCGTCCACCAGCTCGAGCCGCGCGTCGCCGGGGACCACGCTCCAGCGGGCGGGCGTCTTGGCGAGGTAGGTGAAGTGCTCGGTCGCGAGGCGCTCCACCAGCGGGTCGAGCTCGTAGTACACGACCTCGTCGCCCGGGCGCAGGTGCCCCGCCAGCGCGCCGGTGCCGAGCCCCACGATCGCCACCCGCAGGGGGCGCGGCGCGCGGCGCAGCAGCTCGCCCAGCGGCGAGGCGGCGTGGAAGAAGCCGATCGGCACGCCCTGCGCCTCGGGGACGCGGGCCTCCTTGCCGTGGATCGTGGAGCCGTGGGTCAGGTAGCGGAGCGGGACCACCACCTCCTGCCCGCTCGCGAGCCGGACCCGCTCCGACCCGTCGACCACGCGGTAGATCCCGTAGAAGTTGCGGACGGCGATCGGGTCCAGCGCCCGCCGCGCCGCGATCGCCTGGACGGCCGGCACGGCGAGCAGCGCCAGCACGCTGGCCGAGACCGCCAGGCGCAGCCCGAGCCGCGCGCGCTCGCGCCGCGCGCCCAGCCCGTTGAGCGCGAGCATGGTGAGCGCCAGCACCCCGATCGTCACCGGGTACTCGGCGAGCGAGTCGAACAGGACCGGCGCGCCCAAACTCACGAACACCCCGCCCAGCCAGCCGCCGAGCGAGAGCACGAGGTAGTAGCTGGTGAGGTGCGCCGGCGCGGGCCGGCGGCGGTAGAGCTCGGCGTGGGCGGCCCAGCACACCACGAGCAGCACCAGGAGGTGCACCAGCGCCGAGCCCCAGGTGAGCGAGTGCTCCGCGGTCCACAGCAGGAGCCCGCCCGCCGCGAGCTCGGGCCAGAACCGGCGCACGACGGTCGGCTCGTAGGAGCGGCGGCCGAACACGACGATGAACGTGAGCAGGTAGAGCGAGAGCGGGACCACCCACACCAGCGGGACCGAGCCGAGGTCCATGGCGATCACGTTGGTGACGGCCATCAGGCAGGCCGACGGCGCCGCGCTGAGGAGCGCCCAGGCGAGGAAGTCCCGCGCGCGCGGCGGCGCCTGGCCGGCGTCGGCGGACGGCTCCGCGGCGGGCGCGGGCGCGCTGGCGTCGGCGCGCGGGAGCCGCAGCGCCAGGGCGGCCAGCGCCAGATACACGAGGTACAGCGCGCTCCACGCCCAGCGCTGGGTCTCGAGCCCCAAGAACGGCTCCACCAGGAGCGGATAGCCGAGGAGCGCCAGGAGCGACCCCGCGTTGGACGCGGCGTACAGGCGGTAGGGCTCGCCCCGCTCGGGGAGCGTCGAGTCGGCGAGCCAGCGCTGCGCCATGACGCCGGTCGTGGCGACCACCGTGAACGGGAGCACGATCCCCGCCCCGAGCACCGCCAGGATCGAGCGGAGCGGCGCGTCGGGGTCGGGCTGCGCGCCCCACAGCCCGCGGCCGATCGGGAGGAACAGGAGCGGCAGCGCGGCCACCAGCAGGTGCCAGCGCCCCAGCCGCGGCCCGAGCGCGTGGCAGTAGAGGTAGCCCAGGAACAGCGAGCCCTGGAACACCATGAGGCAGGTGGCCCACACGTGGAAGCTGCCCCCGAACGAGGGGAGCAGCAGCCGGCCCACCAAGGGCTCCATGCCGAACAGGAGCACCGCCCCGAGCAGCACGAACAGGTTGAGCTGGAGGAGCGGGCGCGCCGTCATGCGGGCCGCAGTCTAGTTCACGGGCCTGCGTTCGTCCGCGCCGCGTCGCGGCCGCGGACCGGCGCTCACCAGCTCAGCGCGGCGGCCTTGGCGCGCTCGAAGGCGGCCACCGCGTCGTGGAGGGCGGCCTCGACGTACTCGGTGTTGCGCCCGGCGCGGCGGGCGGCCTCGAACCGGTGGCGGGCCTCGCGGTAGCGCTCCTCCGCCTCCTCCCAGCCCGCGACGAGCTCGCGCGGCAAGAGCTGCTTGAGGCGGCGCTGCGCCGCGCGCGCCCCCTCCAGCCGGCCGAGCAGGTCCTGCACCACCTCCTGGGCCTTCGACTCGCGCAGCGCGGCCTCGGCGCGGGAGCGCTCGGCCGCCTCGTGGATCAGGCGGAAGCCCTCGTCGGCGATCTCGCAGCGGACCTCGAGCTCGGGGATCGTGGCCGAGGCCAGCGCGAGGCGGCGCCGCTCGCGCGCCGCCTCCACGTCGGCGTGCAGGTCGCTCCAGCGCTTGCCGCTGGCTCGGAGCACGCCCTCGATCCGCTCGCGCGCGCACGGGTTGGGGTCGTCGAGCAGGAGCCGCACGAGCTGCCGGTAGGAGTCCTCGGCCCGCGCCTCCTCTCCGCCGGAGCCCGCGGGGGACGTCGCGCCCGCAGCGACGCCGGCGGCGGTCGGCTCCGAGGTCGCGGCGGACGCGCTCGGGTCTTCCCTCTTCATGGGCCTCTTCATGCGCCCGAGGATAGCGAGCCGCTCCGACAGGTCTGCGCGCGCGCTCGGCCGTGGCGCGAGGTAACGTGACGCCGTGGACGACGCCGCCCCACACGCCGCCGCCCCGCGCCAGGACGCCCGCGCCTGCGGCGGCTGCCTGGTCGGCCTGCTGCTGCTCGCGGCCGGGCTGTACGGGCTCGGCCTCGCGCTGGGTCAGCGCCTCGGGCCCGCGCTCCCGCAGGCCGCCGACGGGCTGGCCCTGGTCGAGGCCGCGCGCGAGGTGGTGCGAGCGGCCGAGCTCCCGGCGGCCGAGCGCGAGGCCGCGCTGCGCGCCGTGCTCGCGCGCCTCGAGGCGACCCGCGCCGAGCGCCGCGGCCCGGCCGAGGAGGAGCTGGTCCGTCGGGTGCGCGCGCTCCTCGGCGAGGGCGACGACGCGCCGGCGGGCGAGCTGGGCGCGCTGGGCGAGGCGCTCGAGGCGGCGGACGCCGGCGACGCGGCCCGCCGCCTGCGCGAGCTGCTCGCGGGGGAGTCGCCCTCCCGAAACCCCGAGCTCCCCCTCCCGCCCGAGCTCGCGGGCGAGCTGATCGAGGAGCCGGTCCCGCCGACCGTCGGCCAGTGGGTCGTGATGCGCGCCACGCGCGCGGGCGCGCCTGCGGACGTCACCTACACGTTCCGCTGGATCGCGGCCGTGAGCGAGGACGAGGTCACGGTCCGGGTGCAGGACCTCGACCCGGCTCCGCCGCGCCTCGCGAGGGGGCCCGCCTACGAGCTGTTCCTGTCGCGCCGCGCGGCCGTCCCCCGCGCGCCCGGCGAGGCTGCCGAGCACGTCGAGGCGGCCGACGCGACCTGGCGCTGCGTGCGGATCGAGGGCGAGGCCGCGAACGGGACGCACGCGGTCACGTGGCTCTCCGCCGAGCTCCCGGTGTGGGCCGGGCTCCCCGGGTTCGTGCGGCAGGTGGTGCGCCGGGCGGACGGCCAGGAGTATCACTACGAGCTGTTCCGCTGGGGCACTCACGGCGGCGCCGACCGAGCCGTCCGGTGAGCCTCCCCTCGTGACGGGCGAGCTGGCGCTGCTGGCGCTGTTCGTGGGGCTGTCGTTCACCGCGCAGGCGGTGACGGGCTTCGGCGGGGTGGTGATCGCGCTGACGCTCGGCGCGCTGGTGCTGCCGATCCCCGAGCTGCTCCCGCTGCTCGTCCCGTGCAGCCTGGCGCAGACCACCGCGATCCTGGTGCGCGGCCGGCGCGAGGTCGCCTGGCGGCTGCTGCTCCTGCGCGTGCTGCCGCTGATGGCGCTGGGGGCGGTCGTGGGCCTGGCGCTGCTGCGGAGCGCGCCGGGGCCGTGGCTCGAGCGGGCCTTCGGCGCGCTGGTCGTCGCGATCGGGCTGCGCCAGCTGCTGCGGCCGCGGCCGCGCGGAGAGGCGGGCGACGCGGAGCTCGCGCTCCCGGCCGCCGCGACGCCCCAGGCCGGCGGGCTGACGGCCGTGATCGGGACGTTCGCGGCCGGTGTGATCCACGGGGTGTACGCCTCGGGCGGCCCGATGCTCGTGGCGGTGTTCAGCCGGCTCGGGCTCGAGAAGGGCTGCTTCCGCGCGACCCTCGCCGCGACCTGGTGGACGCTCAACGGGAGCCTGACCACCTACTACGTGGCGAGCGGCCTGCTCCGCGCCGAGCACCTGCCGCGGCTGGCGGCGCTCGCGATCCCGCTGGCGGCGGCCTTCCTGATCGGCGACTGGGTGCACCACCGAGTGAACGAGCGCGCCTTCGCCCGCGCGGTGGGCGCCCTGCTGGCGTTCGCCGGCGCGGTGCTGCTGCTGGGGCGGTGACCCTTCCCCGTGCTAGGCTCGCCGCCCCCGCGCGGGGCGGGAGGAGGACCGGTGGCACTGCGGCGACGCGCGCTGGCGACGCTCCTCGGTGTGGCGACGCTCGCCGGCTGCGCGGGCGCGCCCGACCCGCTCGCGACTCCGCTGGCCGAGCCCCTCGGCCCGGCCCTCGCGATCGCGGCGCCCACGGTCGCCTACACGCCGACCGCCACCCGGACCGTGTGGGAGAGCGGCGACCCCGAGGCGCCCGGCTGGGCCCCGCTCGAGTGCGCGGACTGCCACGAGCGGCTCCCCACGGCCGCCGGGCCGCCGCCGCGCTGCGCCGAGTGCGGGGCGACCCGCGTGCGCCTCGCGTTCGCGACCCCGTATCGACCCACGGTCGACGCGAGCGACCTCCAACGGGCGCTGGTCGAGCGCCTCGAAGCGCGGCGGACCCTGGCGCGCGTGCTGGCCCTCCCGCCGCCCGCGCCCGGCGCCCCGCCGGGCGACCCGCTCGCCGCGGCGCGCGCCGCCGGGGCCGCCTGGCTGCTCGACCTCGCGGTCGAGGACGCCGAGGTGGCCATGCTGCGGACCAACTGGCTGCAGCCGGTCAAGGTCGCGATCCTGATCGTCTCCTCGATCCTGATCTTCCCGGCCGTCGACCCGCCCAACTGGTTCCTCCCCTCGGAGGTCTACGGCACCACGCTGCGCGTCCGCTGGCGGCTGCGCGAGGTGGAGGGCGGCGCCGAGGTCGCGACCGGCACCTTCGAGGCGACGGCCGAGGACGCGTTCGCCGCGTTCTGGCCGGCGCCGAGCCGCGGCTTCTTCGTGATCGGCTTCCTGCGCGCGCCCGGCTGCCTGGAGGAGGAGCACTGGGCCGGGGTGGCGGAGCACCTCGCGCCCGAGCTGCCCCGGGCCGCGGCCACCTCGGCCGTGCTGACGCTCGAGGCCGCGCTGCGCGAGCGGACGGCCGCCACCGCCGCGCCGGCCGAGGTGCCGGAGCGGCGGTGAGCAGCTACTGACGGCCAGGCGCTCGCCGCGTCGGCCCGCGGCGGGCGCCGAGCTCACCGCGTCGTGGCGAGCCGCCCGGCCGCCGCGCGGCCGCGCCGCCCGGGCTCCTCGCCGGCCGCGGCCGCAGCCGCGCGCGCTCGCGCCGGGCGCTCGCCGCCGGCCAGGCGCTCGCTGGCGGCCTCGATCGCCTCGAGCTGCGCGCGGATCGCGCGGGCCCCGGGCTCGGCGTCCGCGCCCGTGGCGGTGACGATGAGGAAACCGTCCGCTCCGGGCTTCAGAATGGAGGTGCTGAGCTGGGGGTTGGTGATCGTCACCTCCCCGTCCTCGGCGAACACGACCCCAGGCGCGCGGAGCTGACCGCGCGAGCTCCGCCACGGATCGTCGAATCGCTCGCGCCGCTCCCCCAGCGCCGCGTACACCGCGGACGCCACCTCGTAGGCCGGCCCGCGCTCGACGGTCCGCGTGGCGTTGGCCTCGGCGCTCGCGACCTGAAGCAACGCGCGCTCGCCTCGCACCGCGAGGACCTCCCAGGCCGCGGCCAGCAGGCGCGCCGCGCGCTCGGGGTCCTCGAGCGCGCGGCCAGCGAGCACGACCACCTGGTTGCCGCGCGCCTCGGTCAGGCTGATCGCTCCAGGCGGAGAAGCGGCCGTGGCGACGCCGGCGAACTGGAGCGCGGCGTCGGCGTCGGCGAACCGGAGCCGCTGCACGAGGACGCCGGCGACGCGCGCGATCACGCCGCGCACGCGCTGCGGCTTGGGGCGCCCCTGGAGCTCTCCCCCGAGCTGGTCGAGCGCCGCGTCGGCCTGCGCGAGCGCCGCCTCCGGGTTCCAGTCGAACGCGTAGCGCGCGATCGCGACCTGGTCGCTGCGCGCGCCGAACGCCGCCCCGATCCGCTGCGCGTAGCGCCGCTCCTTGGCGCTGGCGCGGCTCATGCGCACGTCCGTCCGATCGCTCGCCTGGCCCGCCGCGACCCCGGTCCCGAGCACGAACGACAACAACGCCAACTGCACGACCTGCATCGAGCTCATCCCTCTCTCCCTTCCGCCGAGGCGTGAGGCAGGTCTGCAAAGGAGCACCCGGCACGAAGCGCGGCTCAACTCCTTGCGCGACCGAGCGCGGAGCGCCGGGTTCGACTCGTCCCCGCCCGCGCTGTCGGAACGGCCCAACGGGGGCCAGCGGGTGGTCGCGCCGGCCCGTGCGTGTCAACGTGAGCCCTGGGGAAGCTCATGAACCGCTCGCCGGCCACGCCGTCCACGATCGGTCCCTACCGCGTGCTCGAAGAGCTCGGCCGCGGCGGCATGGGGGTCGTCTACCGGGCCCTCGAGCCCTCGCTCGGGCGCGAGGTCGCGATCAAGGTGCTGGTGGCGGAGGGCGAGGCCCGGCGCGAGCGGCTGACCCGCGAGGGCGAGCTCACCGCCGCCTTGACCCACCCCGGGATCGTGAAGGTCCACGGCGCCGGGCTGCTGCCCGACGGGCAGCCGTACCTCGTGTACGAGCTCATTGGCGGCGCCCAGACCCTGGCCGAGGCGCTCCCCGCCCTCTCGCTCGCCGAGCGCGTGGCGCGGGTGCGCGACGCGGCGCGGGCGCTCGGCCACGCGCACGCCCGCGGCGTGGTGCACCGCGACGTCAAGCCCGAGAACCTGCTGATCGGCGCCGACGGCGCGCTCAAGGTCGCCGACTTCGGCCTGGCGGTCGCGAGCGACCTCGAGCGCCTGACCCAGTCGGGGGCCGTGGTCGGCACCCCGGCCTACATGGCGCCGGAGATGCTCTACGGCCGCAAGGGCGAGGTCGGACCGCCCTGCGACGTGTGGGCGCTCGGGGTCCTGCTCTATCAGGCGCTCGCCGAGCGGCTCCCGTTCGACGAGGAGACCTACGCCGCCCTCGCCGCCGCGATCACCTCGGCCGCGCCCGCGTCCCTCCCGCGCGAGGTCCCCGCCGACCTCGCCGCGGTGTGCGCGCGCGCGCTCGCCAAGCGCCCGGTCGACCGCTACGCGCACGGCGACGGCCTGGCCGACGAGCTCGACGCCTGGCTGGCGGGGCGCTCGCCTCGAGCGGCGCGCGCCGCGCGGCTGCGGCGCGCAGCTCGCGGCGCGCTGCTCGTCGGTGGCCTCGCGGCGATCGGCGCGACCCTGGCCGTCGCCGGCGCGGGCGACGGCGCGGGCGAGCTCCCCTCGACCGCGCGCCAGGCCCCCTCGCCGACCGCCGCCCCCGTCGACGAAGACCACGATCCCCGCGCGGCGTGGGCGGCCGTCGTGGCGCTCGAGGATCGAGTGGCGCGCGCGTCGGCGTGTCGCCGTTGGCTGGCTCGCTACGGCACGACCCCGCTGGCGGAGCCCGCGCGCGCCCACCTCCGGGAGCTCGCCGCGGCGCCGCTCCTCACCCTGGGGAGTCGCGCGCTGGCCGAGCCCGCCTACGTGGAGGTCGCGTTCACCCGCGACCGGATCGCCTACGTCGCGGCCTCCGGCCGAGTGGGCGGCGGCGCGCTCAGCGCCTGGGCGGCGCCGTGGGACTCACCCCGCGTCCGCCTGCTGCTCAAGGAGATCGTGAGCGAGAGCCCGCTCGCCGGCCTGCATCCGCGCGGCTCGGACTGTCTGGTGGTCGGTCTGCGCGAGGTCGCGCTGCTCGAAGAGGGCGCGACCCGGCCCGGGGCGCGGTGGCGATCGGGCGGGTGGCACTCCGTGAGCGCGTCGTCGCCCGACGGCGAGCTCCTGGTCGTGGTCCGTGATTGGCTGGGCAACAACCGCGTGCGCTTGCGACGCGAGCTGCCGGCGGACCTGCGCCCGCGCCTGGTGGTGCTCCGCACCGACACCCTGGACGTGGCGGCCGAGCTGCGCTGGAACGACGACTCGGTGTTCTCCAGCCTGGCCTTCACGGCCGACGGTCGGCACCTCGTGGCCGCGAGCTACCCCAGGCTAGGGCTGGGGAGGACCGCGCTCGCTTGCTGGAGCGCGCGCACCTGGCTGTCCGCCAACCGGATCGATCGGACAGGTCCGGCGCTCAGCGCGATCACCACGCTGCCGGGCCGGCCCGACTCGCTCGCCATGGGTAACGTGCTCGGTGAGCTTCAGCTCGTGAAGGTCCCGGACCTGGCAGTGGGGCTGGCCCTGGTCGACCCCGACGCGGTCCCGATGTTCGAGGCTCAGCAGCTAGGCCGCGAGGCCGTGGCGCACGAGCAGCCCATACTAGCCGTCGCCGCGCCCGCCGACGGGCGCGTGCTGTACAGCGCGGCCGCCGGGTACAGCCGCGAGCTGGTGGGCGGCCGCCGGCCTCTGCAGGGCTCGGTCGCGGTGTGGGACCTGGTCACGCGGCAGAAGGCGCGCAGCCTGGGCGAAGACCAGCCGGCGCCCAACGCCCTGGCGGTGTCTCCCGACGGCGGGCTGCTGCTCGTCGGCCACGTGGACGGGACGGCGAGCCTCTGGGTGGGCGGGCTGCTCGACTGACCGGAGCGCGACTTCAACGCGGGCTCGCCTGCCGCCCGCCGGCGGGACCGTAGGCGCGCTGCCCGGCGGCGTCGCGCGCCGGACGATCGCCTGCGGCGAGCCGCTCGCTCGCCGCCTCGAGCGTCTCGAGGTACTCGGCGATCGCGCGGACCCGCACCTCGGCGTCCTCGCCTTGCGCGGAGGCGCAGCGGAGGTCGTCCTCTCCAGGGGTCAAGAGCATGACCTTCCCCGGCGCGAGGGTTGCCCGCGCCTCACCCGCCTCGTCGAACGCGGCGTGGGGGGTGCGCCGCTCCCCCGGCGCGCTCGGGGGCAGCCGGTGGAGCGCGGCGTAGAGCGCGTGGTCCAGCTCGTAGGCCGGCCCACGCTTGGCGGTCCGCCTCGCCTTGGCGCCGGCCCGCGCGACGTGGAGCAGCGAGCGCTCGCCGCGCACGGGGAGGACGTCCCAGGCCGCGGCCCGCAGGCGGGCCGCCCGCCGGGGATCCTCGAGCGCTGCGCCGCAGAGGATCACGACCTGCTTGCCCCGGGCCTCGATCAAGGTCGTCGCGCCCGCCATGCGGCGGCCCACGCTGAGCCCGGCGAACGCGAGCGCGGCGCGCGGGTCGGCGAGCCGCAGGCGCTGCACGTACAGGTCGCGCATCGCAAGCCGGTGCGGGCGCTCGTGGCGAGCCCCAGCGACGGGCTGCTCTACAGCGCCAGCTACGGCCTGGAGCTTCCCGCGGGCGACGTCGTCGGCAGCGTGGTGGCGTGGAACCCACGCTCCGGCGAGCGAATCCGAGCGCTCCCCACGAGGACCCCGGCGGTGGCGCTCGCGGTCTCGCCCGACGGTCGGCTGGTGCTCATGGCCCACGAGAACGGCAGCGCGAGCCTGTGGGTGGGCGGGCGCCTCGACTGACCAGGCCGATTGCGAGCGCCCGCTGGCCGTGACACGCTGCCCTGGAGGTCGCGTGCCGTCCCCGCCGTCTGCGCCGCTCCCGCCCGTGGGTCCGTACCAGCTCCTGGGCGAGCTGGGGCGCGGCGCCATGGGCGTGGTCTACCGCGCGTTCGACCCGGCGCTCGGGCGGCAGGTGGCCCTGAAGGTGGTGCTCGGCGGCGGACGCCCCGAGCGGCTGCTCCGGGAGGGGCAGGTCACCGCGGCGCTCGACCACCCCGGGATCGTGCGGGTCCACGCGGCCGGGGCCCTCCCCGACGGGCGCCCGTACCTCGCCTACGAGCTGATCGAGGCGGCCCGCACGCTCGAGGAGGTGCTGCCCGCGCTCCCGCTGAGCGACCGGCTGCGCCGGGTGCGCGACGCGGCCCGCGCGCTCGGCTACGCGCACGCCCGCGGGGTGGTCCACCGCGACGTCAAGCCGAGCAACGTCCTGGTGAGCGCGGCGGGCGAGGTCAAGGTGGCGGACTTCGGCCTCGCGGTCGCGAACGACCTCGAGCGCCTGACGCAGACCGGCGCGCTGGTCGGGACCCCGGCCTACATGGCGCCCGAGATGCTGTTCCCCGAGGTGGGGCCCGTCGGCCCGCCCGCCGACGTGTGGGCGCTCGGCGTCGTGCTGCACGAGGCGCTCTCGGGCGAGCTGCCGTTCGCGGGCGTCGGCTTCGTCGAGCTCGCGAGCGCGATCCGCCGAGGGCTCCGGGCGCGGCTGCCGCGTGAGGTGTCGCGCGACGCGGCGGCGGTGTGCGCCCGCGCGCTGGCGCTCGCCCCCGAGGCGCGCTACCCCGACGGCGAGGCGCTCGCGCGCGACCTCGACGCGGTGCTGCGTGGCGAGCGACCGACGGCGGCCCGCGGCGGCCGCGGCGGCGCGCTCCGCGTGGCGGCGCTCGCGCTGCTCGCGTGCGCGGCCGTGGCCGGGGTCGCGTGGGGAGCGCGCGGGCCGCGAGCCACCAGCGCGCCGCGCGCGCTCGAGCGGCCCGCCGTCGAGACGGCCCCCGGGCCGGTGCGGGGCGAGGCGCCGCCCGACCCGGCCGCGGCGTGGGCCGCGGTCGAGGGCGAGCTGGACCGCGTGCGGCAGCACGCCGCCTGCCGGGCGTGGTTGGCGCGCTTCCCCGAGCACGGCCTCGCCCCCCGGGCGCGCGAACGTCTGCGTCGTCTGGCGCGCGAGCCGCTCGCGCGCCTCGCGCACTTCGAGCCGCAGGAGCGCAAGAACCTGCGCCTGGTGGTGGCGTTCGCCGCGGACGGCGCCCCGCTGACCACCTCGCACGACGGCGCGGTCGCCCGCTGGGACGGCAGCCCGCTGCGCGAGGTGCTGCGGCGGCGGGTCGGCGAGCCGGGCGGTGTGCGCCAGATGCTGGTCTTGGGCGAGGCGGTCCTGCTCAGCGGCGGGTGGGGCGTGCGAGCGGTGGCGAGCCTCGCCGAGGGCGCCCCGCTCCTGCGCTGGAAGCCGAGCCGCCAGGCTGACCTGGGCGCGGCGGCGGCCTCGCCGGACGGACGGCTCGTGGCGGCGGCGCTCCTCCCGAGCGAGGTGGTCCTGCTCGGGCGCGACGACCTCGCCCCGCGCGCCTCGCTCCCGTGCCACGGCACGCTCAAGGTGCTCGCCTTCCTCCCCGACGGCCGCCTGCTGGCCTCGAGCGAGACGAGCGATGCCGACCTCCACCGCGACACCGGGTTCCTCGCGGTGTGGAGCGTCGCGGGCGGCGCGCCGCAGCGCCTGCGCGAGCGGCCGCTCGAGAGCGCGGCCACGGCGCTGGCGGTGCTCCCGCCGGGCGGCCCGGCGAGCTTCGCGCTCGGCGACGACGTGGGCCGGCTGCGCCTGTTCGACGGCGCGGGCGAGGTCGTGGGCGAGCTCCTCGCGGCCGGCGAGCTGGCGGCGGCGCGCCCGGCGTGGCAGCACCAGGGGGCGCACCCCGGCGTGGTGCGTGGCGCGGTCGCCTCCCCCGACGGGGCCTACCTCTACAGCATCGGCTACGCCGCGGAGGCGGCGCAGCCCCAGGGCGAGCTCGCGGTGTGGGAGCTGGCCACGCGGCGGCAGGTCCGCGCCGTGTCGCTCGGCGCGTCCGAGGCGCGCTCCATCGCGCTCTCCCCCGACGGCGGCACGCTGCTCGTCGGCCACGAGGACGGGACCGCGACCCTGTGGGTGGCGGGCCCGCTGGCCCGCTGATCAGGGGAGCCGTCGCGGACGAGCGCTCCGGTGCGCTGGCGCGGCGCTACCGCGCGGCCCCGAGCTTGGTCCGCGCCCACTGGTGCTCCAAGAACAGCTTGGCGTCGGTGGCGGCGGCGGCCTCGTAGTGGCGCTTGGCCCCTGCCGCGTCGCCGGCCCGCTCGCGCTCGAGCGCGATGTAGCAGTGGGCCTGGCACACCCGCCCCGCGCGCGAGCGCGGCCGGTCGTCCTCGCGCTCGACGTCGGCCTTCGCGACGAGCGCGTCGGCGTCGAGCTTCCCGCCCGCGAACGCGAGCAGCTCGTCGGTGAAGTCGCCCTCGGGCTTCACCTTGGCGAGCGGCTCGGTCTCGCCGGTGACGAGCGCGAGCCACAGCGCCATGTAGACGTACTCGGGCTGCAGCGCCACGCCCTCGCGGAGCTCGGCCACCCCGCCCTCGCGGTCGCCGAGGAGCAGCAGCACCTGCCCGCGGCCCGAGTGGGCGCGTCCGAGGTCGAGCGGCGCCAGCGGCGAGGCCGCCCCCTCGCCGCTGAGCTCGATCGCGCGGGCGTAGGCGTCGCGCGCCCGCTCGAGCTCGCCCGCGTGCCGGGCGGCGAGCGCCAGGTTGAGCTGGAACGAGGCCACCTGCGGCGCCAGCTCGCAGGCCTGCGCCATGTCGGCCGCCGCGGCCTCGAACTCGTAGATCCGCATGCGGGCGCCGCCGCGCAGGGAGAACGCCTGCGGGTAGTCCTTCTTCAGCCGGATCGCCATGGTGCAGTCGGCGATCGCCTCGCCCTCCTCACCCAGACGGAGCAGCGCGGCGGCGCGCATGTAGTAGGCGTTGGCGCGGTCGGGCTTGATCCGGATCAGCTCGGAGAAGTCGGCCGCGGCCTCCTCGAACCGCCGGAGCGCGTGGTACGCCACGCCGCGGTTGTGGATCGCCTGGTGGTAGCCCGGCACCAGGTTGATCGCGGCGCCGTAGTCGGCGATCGCGCCCTCGAGGTCGCCCGAGAGGTGGCGGGCCTGCCCGCGCAGGTAGTGGGCGACCTCGTTGTCGGGGGCCAGGCTGAGCGCGCGGCCGAGCAGGTCGAGCGCGCCGGGGTAGTCCTTCTGCGCGATCCGCTCCTTGGCGCGCTCGAGCAGCGCCAGGGCCGGGTCCTGATCCTGGGCCAAGACGGGGGCGACGAGCGCGACGAGCGCGGCTGCGGGTGCGAGGCGGCCGAGGTGCATGCGCGGCTCCTTCCTGCCGGGGCCGAGCGTAACAAGCACACCCGCGGCCGGGCGCCCCCGCAGAGTACGATCGGGCCATGGCGCGACCTCCAAGGCCTCCGTTCGCGGCCGCGCTCGGGGCGCTGACGCTGGCCGCGCTGCTGCTCCGCCTGCTCGCCGGGCGGCGCGGCGCGGTGATCAGCCGCGACGGGATCGACTACCTGCGGCTGGGCGAGCAGCTCCTCGCGGGCCGGCTCGACGAGGCGCTGGCGCACCACTACCCGCCCGGGCTGCCGGCCCTGCTGGCGGCGGCGGGCGCGCTCGCCGGCCGGCTGGACGAGGCGCTGGCGCTGGCCGCGGTGGCGGTCGCCTCGAGCGCGCTGGTGCCGGCGGTGGGGCTGCTGGCGCGGCGCGCGTTCGGGCGCGAGGCGGGGCTGTTCGCGGCGCTGCTGGCCGCGGTCTTGCCGCTCGCGGTCGAGCTGGGCGGCGAGGTCCTGGCGGACGGCCCGTACCTGGCGCTGGTCGCCTGGGGGCTGGTGCTGGCCCAGCGCACGCTGGAGGGCGATCGGGCGGCGGGCCCGTGCGCCGCGGGCGCGGCGCTGTTGGGGGGAGCGGCCTACCTGGTGCGCCCCGAGGGGCTGGTCGTGCTCGTCGCGCTGGCGGCCGCGCTGGCGATCGCGCCGCGGCCGGCCTCGGCGCGGCGGCGCGCGCTCGAGCTGCTGTGGTTCGCGCTCCCGGGGGCGCTCGCGATCGCGCCCTACCTGCTCGCGATCGCGGGGCGGCCGGGCCTGGAGGGGGAGGGGACGGGCCTCCAGCTCACGCTCAAGCGCGACCTCGCCCTGCGGCTCGCCCAGCTCGAGCCGGCGGCCGCGCTGGAGCGCGCGTTCCACGTGGCGCGCTACGGGGTCAAGGCGCTCGCGCCCGCGCTCCCGCTGCTCGCCGCGGCGGCGTGGCTGGGGCCGCGCCTGTCGGCGGAGCGCGCCGCGGCCGGCCGGCGGCTGGCGGTCGCGGCGGGCCTGCTCGGGGTCGGCCTCCTGGCCGCGTTCGCGCTGGTGCGGGCGGACCGCCGCTTCGGGCTGCAGCTCGCGCTGCTGGCGCTGCCGTTCGCGGGGCTGGGGGCGGCCCGGCTGGCGCGCTGGCTGCGCGCGCGCCGAGGAGGCGAGGGCGCGCGCCTGACCGTCGCGCTCGCGGCGCTGCTGGTGTGCCTCCCGTTCGCGTGGCGCGTGCGTCACGACGAGAAGCGCAGCTACCGGCTGGCGGGCGCCCTGCTCCGGGCCGCGGGCGCGCGGCGCGTGCTGGCCCACGACTCGCGCGCGGCCTACTACGCGGGCGCCGTCTCGCTCCCCCTGCTGGTGCACGTCCCCGACCCGGCCGACCGCCTGCGCGTCGACCCGCTCGTGGCCGCCCTCGAGCGCGAGGGAGCCGACGCGCTGGTGCTGATCGTGGAGGACGAGCCCCAGCGCGCGCTGGCGCGCGCCGTGGCGGCGCGCCTGCGCGCGGCGCCGACCCGGCTCCAGGCCCCGGGCGCCGTGCCGCTGGCGGTGTTCGTGTTGCGGAGGGGAGGGTAGAGCACGGCCACGCTGGACCGCACGCAGGTAGCGGCTACTGGCAGTGCGTGGGCTTCTCGCCAAGCGCGAAGCCAGCAGCCGAAGAAACAACGGAATATCAACAGGGAACGACAATCCGACACCCAGAACGGCTGCGCACGAGCGACAGCGCCTTCATTGATATTCCGATTGTTATTGGAATTCATGCCGGTTTAGCCTGGATCTCTCACGAGGAACCGCCCTCGACCCAGGCAAACGAGCGATCTCAGCGCAGAGATCGCCGAGACCGCAGAGGTGCGCTGAATTCTTCCGATCAGGGAGCTGTGCTCGCGAGCGACAGCTTCCCTCGGCCTTCTTGGCGGCCTTCCGGCCAGGGAGCCGGGCTCGCGAGCGACAGCTCTTCCTTGGCGCTCTTGGC
>CAZMSZ010000077.1:0-24164 GCA_964569055.1 uncultured Planctomycetota bacterium
ACTCCGAATCCGAATCCGACTCCGACTCCGACTCCGACTCCGACTCCGACTCCGATTCCGATTCCGAGTCCGATTCCGAGTCCGACTCCGACTCCTCAAGCCACCGCGCCCGCGCCCTGCAGCGCGGCGATCTCCTCGGCGGTGTAGCCCGCCGCCGCCAGCACCTCGGCGGTGTGCTCGCCCAGCCGCGGCGGGGGCGTGTAGGTCGGGTCCATGCCGATCGAGGCCAGCTTGACCGCGTTCCCCACCATGGCGAGCGGGCCCGCCTCGGGATGGTGGACCGTGGTCACCATGCCGCGCACGTCGCCGCGCGCGTCCTCGAGCGCGGCGGCCACGTCGCGGATCGGGCCGACCGGGATCCCGGCCGCGCCGAGGCGCTCCGTCCACTCGGCGCTGGTCCGCTGGAGGAACGTCTCCTCCAGCGTCGCGATCAGCTCGGCGCGCGCCTCGACCCGGCCGCGGTTGGTGCGGTAGCGCGGCTCGGCGAGCAGGTCCGCCCGCTCGATCGCCGGGCAGAACCGCTCCCACAGCCCGTCGTTGCCGACGCCCACATTGAGCCAGCCGTCGGCGGTGCGGAACGTCTGGTAGGGCACGATCGAGGGGTGCGCGTTGCCGAGCCGGCGCGGGGTGACGCCGCCCGTGAGCGCCATTTGCCCCTGGTAGGTGAGCAGCGCCAGCAGGCCGTCGGAGAGCGCCACGTCGACCCGCTCGCCCTCGCCCGTGCGCGCGCGGCGGAGCAGCGCGAGCAGGATCCCCTCCACCGCGTGCTGCCCGGCGGTGACGTCGGCGATCGAGAGCCCGAACTTGGTGGGCGGGCCCTCGGGGTCGCCGGTGAGGTCCTGCGCGCCCCACTCGCCCTGGGCGATCACGTCGAAGCTCGGCCGCTCGCGGTGGCGCCCCGCGTCGCCGTAGCCCGAGATCGAGCAGTAGATCAGCCGCGGGTTGAGCGCGCGCAGGCGCTCCCAGGAGAAGCCGAGCCGCTCGAGCGTGCCCGGGCGGAAGTTCTCGAGCAGCACGTCCGCCTTGGCGACCAGGCGCTCGAGGACCTCCTTGCCGCGGGCGTGCTTGAGGTCGACGGCCACCGAGCGCTTGCTGCGGTTGACCGCCATGAAGTACGTGCTGATCCCCTCGTAGAAGGGCGGGCCCCAGGCGCGCGTGTCGTCGCCGCCGCGGGGGTGCTCCACCTTCCACACCGTGGCGCCCATGTCGCCCAGCTTCTGCGAGGCGTAGGGCCCGGCCAGGATCCGCGAGAGGTCGAGCACGACCACGCCCGCGAGCGGGCGATCGCCGGCGCTCACCGGGGCTCCTCCTGCGCGCCGGTCTGGCCGGCCGCGAGGTCGGCGGGGCCGAAGGCGCGCGGCAACAGGTCGCGCAGCGGGACCACCAGCGCGGGCGTGCCCGGCAGCACGACCGAGAGGTCCGGCGCGAACTCGTACAGCACCTGCCGGCAAGCGCCGCAGGGGGGCGCGGGGGCGGCCCCGCGGGCCGCCTCCTCGCCGGCGACCACGGCCACCGCCACGAACTCGCGCTCGCCCGCCGCGATGGCGGTCCCGATCGCCACGCGCTCGGCGCACACCGTGAGCGGATAGCTCACGTTCTCGACGTTGCAGCCGCGGTAGATCGCGCCGCTCTTGCCGAGGAGCGCGGCCCCCACCCCGAACCGGGAGTAGGGCGCGTAGGCGCGCTCGCGCGCGGCGGCCGCCTCGGCCAGCAGCGCGGCGGGATCGAGCTTCGGAGGGGGGACCGACGTCACTTGCCGGAGCGGGCCGGGGCCTGGGTGCCGGCGGCGCCGACCGGCAGCCCGATCGGGGGCAGGCCGAGCGTCGCCGCGATCTTGCGGGGGACCTGGTTGTTCTCGTACGTGCCGCGGAAGCTGGCGGCGCCGGGCCCGAACGCGAACACCGGGACGTGCGCCCCGTCGTGGCCGTGGGTGTTGGTGAGGTGGTCCTCCTGGAAGTGGAGGTCGTACCACGAGATCCCGTAGCGGCGCGAGACCAGGTGCCCGAGCGCCGTCCGGCCCCAGTAGGTGCCCTCCCGCTCGCGGATCGTGGCCAGCTCCTCGGCGGTGAGCTCGAACCCGGTGGCGGCCTTCACCGCGGCCACCAGGTCCTTCTGCGCGATCATGGCGTCGGTCGAGGCCTTGGCCGCCAGCAGGCCGGGAATGTCCGCGATCTCGGTGATCCCCAGGCTGCCGGTGCAGTGGTCGGCGGTCACCACCACGAGCAGGTCGCGCCGCTGCTGGGCGAGGTCGAGCGCCCAGCCGATCGCGTCGTCGAAGTCGAGCTGGTCGTGGATCGCGCCGATCGCGTCGTGCTGGTGGCAGGCGTGGTCGATCCGGCCGCCCTCGACCATGAGGAAGAACGGCTCGCCCTCGGGCGCGAGCAGCTCGACGGCGCGCCGGGTCAGCTCGCGCAGCGGCGGGCGGCCGCCGTCCACCGCGTAGGGCAGGTGGCTCTTGGCGAGGAGCGCGGCCACGCGCGGGGCGCGGACCTGCGCGAGCGCCTCCCAGTCCTCGATCAGCGTGTAGCCCTGCTGCGCGAGCGTGGCGCGGCGCGCCTCGTCGAACAGCCGCGCGCCGCCGCCGATCAGCACCTCGGGGAACGAGCGGGCCGCGAGCTGGGCCGCGATCTCGGCCTCCTGGTCGCGGTGCGGCACGTGGGCCGCGAAGGCGGCGGGGGTGGCGTGGGTGATCCGGGTGGTGGTCACCAGGCCGGTCCTGAAGCCCGAGCGGTGCGCCACCTCGAGCACGGTCTCGCGCGGCCGGCCGGCCGGGTCCATGCCGATGAACTGGTTGTTGGTCTTGATCCCGCTCGCGAGCGCCGTCCCGGCGGCGGCCGAGTCGGTCACGGGGTAGTCGGCCGACGCCGTGGCGGCCAGACCGACCGCCTCGAACCGGTCGAAGTTGTAGCTGACCCCGCGCGCCTTGGCGCCGAGTCGGCCGAGCGTGACCTGCGCCGGCCCCATGCCGTCGCCGATGAAGTAGATCACGCTCCGGGCGCGCGCCGGGCGGTGCTCCTCCTGCGCGGCCGCGGGGGCGGCGGCGAGGAGCAGGGCCAGGGCGGCGTGGATCGCGGTGAGCCGCATGGGTGCCTCCTTGAGTCGTCGCGCGGGCCCGCGGCCCGGCGGCGAAGCGGCCGGATTCTACGGACGGCGCCCGGTAACTCCAAGGCTTGCCTTGTCTGGGCGGCGGTGAGCGGCTAGGGTCTCCGGCCCGCTGGGCGCTCTCCGCCCACCCGGAGGCCTCCGTGACCGAGCCCCTCGCCTCGACCTACGCCGGCAAGCGGATCCTGGTGACTGGCACCACCGGGTTCCTCGGCAAGGTGTTCCTCTCGGCGCTGCTCAAGAACGTGCCCGAGGTGGGGCAGGTCGTGGTCCTGGTGCGGGCCGACGACGACGCCGCGGCGCGCGACCGGTTCGTGCGCGACGTCATGACCTCGCCCACGTTCGACCCCCTCCGCGCCGAGCACGGCGGGCTGCTGTACGACTTCGTCAGCTCGAAGGTGACGGTGTTCAAGGGCGACCTCGTGCGCCCGCAGGCCGGCCTGTCGGAGGCCGGGCTCGCCGCCATGGACGACCTCGACCTCGTGATCCACTGCGCGGGGCTGGTCGAGTTCGTGCCGCCCCTCGACAAGGCGCTCGACATCAACGTGCGCGGCACGCTGACCTGCCTCGAGCTCGCCAAGCGCTCGCGCCGACCCGACGGCAGCCCGCGCGCCGGGTTCGTGCACGTCAGCACCTGCTTCGTGTGCGGCGCGCGGCCGGGCGTGCACCCCGAGCGCCTCGACCCGCACGACTACCCCAAGCGGACCCACAGCGGCTTTCAGGGCTTCGACGCCGCGCAGGAGTACGAGATCGCGCGCCGGCTCGTCGAGGAGATCCGCACCGACGAGGCGAAGGACCCGGCCGTGCAGGCCGACCTGTGGGAGGAGGGCGGCGGCAGCCCGCGCAAGGTGAAGCGCCTGGTCGACATGCACGTGCGGCGCCGGCTGGTGGAGGTCGGGATCGAGCGCGCGCAGCGCTGGGGCTGGCCCAACACCTACACCTACTCCAAGGCGCTGGCCGAGCGGCTGGTGCACGCGGCCCAACACGAGCTGGCCTGCGTGACCACCGTGCGGCCGGCGGTGGTCGAGAGCGCGCTCGCCTACCCCTTCCCGGGCTGGAACCAGGGGATCAACACCAGCGCGCCGCTGGTGTGGATGACCGCGCAAGGCCAGCGCTACTGGCCGACCAACGACGACCACATGCTCGACGTGATCCCGGTCGACTACGTGGCGCACGCGCTGGTCGCGGTGGGCGCGGCGGCCCTGCGCGGCGCCCCCGAGGAGGTGTATCAGCTCGGCACCAGCGACAAGAACCCGTTCGCCATGCGGCGCGTGATCGAGCTGGCGAGCCTCGCCTACCGCGAGCGCAAGCAGCCCGAGGAGAACCCGTTCGCCAAGCTGCTCAAGAAGCTCGACCTCGAGGCGACCGCCGTCCCGCGCCGGTTCTACGCCCGGTTCGGCCTGCCCGGCCAGGCCAAGCTGGTGCGGCGGGTCAAGGGCGCGGTCGAGCGGATCCCGACCCCCGAGCAGCGCCCGCGCCTGGCGCGGCTGCTCGACACCGTCAAGCACACCGTCAAGACGGCCGCCCGCGAGCTCGAGCGCGCCGAGCAGGTGGTCGAGATCTACCTGCCGTTCATCGAGGCCTGCCCGGTCACGTTCCGCTGCGACAACGCGCGCCGGCTGTTCGCCGAGCTGACCCCCGAGGACCAGGCGCGCCTCCCCTACCGCCCCGAGACGATCGACTGGCGCAGCTACTGGATCGACGTGCACATTCCGGGGCTGGAGCGCTGGGCCTTCCCGCAGCTCCGCCTGCAGGCCGGCGGCTCGCCCACCGAGTTCGACCCCGAGTTCGAGTCGCTGACCGCGCTGTTCGAGGACCGGGCCCGCTTCGGCCGGATCGTGCTGTGGCGGCGGCTCGACGCCCGGGGCAAGGCCTCGACGCAGGTCACCTACGAGGCCGCGCTCGCGCGCAGCCGGGCCGCGGCGGGCCGGCTGATCGCGCGCGGCGTGCGCCCCGGCGACCGCGTGGTGATCCTCTCGGAGAACGCGCCCGAGTGGGGGCTGGCCTACTTCGGCGCCCTGTTCGCCGGCGCCACGGCGGTCCCGATCGAGTCGGGGATCGAGGCCGAGCGGCTGCTCCCCCTGATCGAGGCCTCGGGCGCCCGGGTGGCGCTGCTCTCGCCGCGCAACCGCGACGCGATCGGCCCCGAGCTGACCGCTCTCCTCGCGGGCCGCGGCCTCGAGTGCGCGGTGCTCGCGATCGGCGACGTGGTGGCGCCGGCTGCCAAGGGGGAGGAGCTCCCGCCGCTCCCGCTCGAGGCGGAGCTGACCCCGCGCGCGCCGGCCTCGCTGATCTACACCTCGGGCACCACCGGCGCGCCCAAGGGCGTGCTGCTCAGCCACCGGGCGTTCTGCAAGCAGGTGCGCGCGCTCGCCAGCGTGTTCCAGATCGGGAGCGGCGACTCGATCCTGTCGGTGCTGCCGCTGCACCACTGCTTCGAGTTCAGCGCCGGGTTCCTGCTCCCGCTCTACGGCGGCGCGACGGTGACCTACCTGCACGAGACGAGCGCCGACGCGATCAAGGACGGGCTCGAGCAGGTGCACCCCACCGCCATGATCGGGGTGCCGGCCCTGTTCGACGCCTGGCAGCGCAAGGTGCGCCGGCAGGTCAAGGCGCGCGGGGCGCGGGCCGAGCGGGCCTACGAGGCGCTGCTCGCGTTCCACCGCGGGTTCCGCGCCCGGACGGGGCTCAACCTCGGGCGGCGCCTGTTCCCCGAGGTGCACCAGGCGTTCGGCGGCGCGCTGCGGTTCGTGGTCAGCGGCGGCGCCGCGCTCTCGCGCGAGGTCGCGCTCGAGTTCGAGGGGCTCGGGCTCGACATTTACGAGGGCTACGGCCTCTCCGAGGCGGGGCCGGTGATCAGCGCCTGCCGGCCGAGCGAGCCGCCGCGCCACGGCTCGGTGGGGCGAGCGATCCCCGGGGTCGCGGTGCGGATCCACGAGCCCGACGGCGAGGGCGTGGGCGAGATCCTGGCGCGCTCGCCCAGCCTGTTCGACGGCTATGACCAGGACCCCGAGGGGACCGCCCGGGTCTTGCAGGACGGCTGGCTGCGCACGGGCGACCTCGGGCGGCTCGAGGACGGCGCATACCTCCACGTGGTGGGCCGGCTCAAGGACGCGATCGTGGACGCCACCGGGCATACGGTGCACCCCGACGAGGTGGAGGAGCTCTACGCGGGCTGCCCCGACGTGGCCGAGCTGGCGGTCGCAGGCGTGCGCGCCGGCGCCGAGCACGACGTGGTCGGGGCGCTGGTGGTGGCGCACAGCGAGGGAGAGGGCGGCGCGCACGGCGCGCGCGAGCGGATCCGCGAGTTCGTGCGGATCCGCAGCGAGTCGCTCCCGTTCCACAAGCGGATCAAGGTGCTCCAGTTCACGTCGCGCCCGCTGCCGCGCACGCAGACGCGCAAGGTGAAGCGGGCCGAGGTGGGCCGGCTCCTGAGCGAGCTGCAGCGCGGCGACGGCGGCGCGGCGCGGCGGCCGCGGGGCGCGCGCCGCGCTGGGGCGCGCGGCGGACGGTTCGACGCCGCCGCGATCTTCCAGGAGGTGGCCGGCGTCGACCCCGCGCGCGTGACGCCGCAGGCGGAGCTGCAGGACCTCGGGCTCGACTCGATCGCGCTGGCCGAGGTGGCGCTGGCGCTGGCGGAGGCGAGCGGGCGCCCGGCGCCGCGCTCGCTCAGCTCGATCGCGACGGTGGGGCAGCTGGTGGCGCTGTTCGAGGACGGCCCGGGCGGGGGCGAGGGGCACCCCGAGACGATCACCGCCGACCCGCGGCCGGTGGTGTTCCCCGAGCCGGTGCAGCGCGCCGTGCACGGGGCGCTCGACCGGCTGCAGGAGCTCAGCTACGGCAGGATCTTCGCCGCCAAGGTGACCGGGCGCGGAAACGTCCCGCACCACACCAACGCGATCGTGGTCGCCAACCACTGCAGCCACCTCGACGTGGGCCTGGTGAAGTACGCCCTCGGCGAGTACGGGCAGGGGATCGTGTCGGCGGGCGCGCGCGACTACTTCTTCAAGGACACCCTGCGCGCGACCTACTTCGACAACTTCACGCACGTGGTCCCGTTCGACCGCCACGAGTCGGTGCGCGAGAGCCTGCAGCGCTTCGTGGAGCTGCTGCGCCAGGGCAAGAAGGTGCTGATCTTCCCCGAGGGGACGCGCTCGGTCACCGGGCGCATGGCGAGCTTCAAGCCGGGGCTGGGCCTGTTGGTGCAGGCCTCGCGCATGGGGATCTTGCCGGTCTACCTGTCGGGGACGCACCGCAGCCTGCCCAAGGGCAGCCTGATCCCGCGCGTCGAGCGGCTCGAGGCCCGGATCGGCCCGTTCCTGCCGGCCGACCGGCTGCTCGAGCTGACGAGCCACCTCGGACGCCGCGGCCAGGCGGAGCGGATCGTGGCCGTCACCCGCGCCGCACTGTGCGCCCTGCGGGACGGGCAGCCGTTCGACGTCGAGCAAGAGCTCGCGCCGCCGAGCGACGCGAGCGAGCCCGGCGCGGCGGCGGCGGGGGCGGGCCCAGCGAGCGGCAAGCCGGCGAGCGGCGAGCCCGCGGCGGCGCCGAGTCACTGACGGCCCGCCGCGCGGCGTCCGGAACGGCGAGAGGGGCGAAGCGCGGCGCTTCACCCCTCCGCACCGCCACACGGGCTCACGAGCGCAGCCCCCTCGCGGCGAGCGCTTCAGCCGAGCTTGGTGGCCAGGCGGCTCAGTGGACGAGGGCCTGCCGGACCTCGCGCACCAGCTCGACCAGCTTCTCGAGCGTCATGCCGCTCGGCTTGGCGGCCAGGTAGCTCTCCACGATCCGGCCGGTGGCCTCCATCACCTCGGGCCGCGTGTTGACCTCGGGGGAGACCCCGTCCGCCAGCGGCGCGCCGGCGTCGATGATCCGGCGGATCCGCTGCTGGGTCTTGGGCGTCGCCACCGCGATCCCCCGGGCCCAGTTGTGGTACGTGCTGTTGGTCACCTCGAGCAGCTCCGCCATCTTCTTCTTCGGGATGGCGTGCTTGGCGCGGAACGCGTCCAGCTCTTCGAACGTGGTGACGGTCCACTCGCGCCGCTTCTTCTTGGCCACGGACACCTTCTTGCGCGTTGGCGCCTTCGTCGCTCCCGGGGAACGGGTCTTCTTCTTAGCCATTCAGACTCCAATATGCCTTGTCTTACCAGGGGCGTTCAAAGCACGCAAGTCCTCACGCAAGATTGTGGCGGACTCTGCCAGGAAGCCCTCGACGACCTGCCCCACGCGGGGGAGGGCCGCTCCGCGCCGACCCCGTTGGAGGCCCGACGAGACCGGGGGTCGCGCCGCGGGTGGGACGATCATGCCGCTCGCGCAGGGCTGTCGAATATGTGGACATTCTCGTCGGTTATCGCTCGCGCAGCACGAGGCCCATCGGGACCGAGTCGCCGTAGTACTCCGTCTGCGTGCGGAGCTCGGCGGACGTGACGGCCTCGCGCAGCGGCCGCAGGGTCCGCGCGTCGATCCCGCGTCGCTCCAGGGCCGCGAGCGCCCGCTGGCGCAGCTCGCCCGGGACGTCGCGGGCGCGGTCCTCGGTCAGCCGAGCGAGCTGGACGATCGCGAACACGCTGTCGCCGCCGCGGCGCGGGTCGATCCGGAGCAGCCGGCCCAGCCAGGCCGCCGCGACCTCGGCCGAGACCAGCCGGTCGACCGGCCCGTAGAGCGGGGCGCGCCCGCCGAGCCGTCCGAGCGCCCACGGGCCCCAGCGCGGCGGCGCCTTCCCCTTCTCGAGCAGCTCGATCAGGGCCTCGCCGAGCTGGCGCTTCTTCTTGGGGGAGAGGTGCTCGAGGGACGCGGCGAGCCGCCAGTACTCGGCCAGGAGCTGCTTGCTGGCGCCGCGGGCCTGGCCCTGCAGCAGGATCGGCTGGACGGGGGAGAACAGCGTCTCCTGCTGGCCGCGGTTGAGCCCCCCGCTGAGCCGCCGCCAGGCGACGACCCACTCCAGCACGACCGAGTCGCGGCGGGGGTGGGCCATGCCCTCGAGGTAGAGCTTCCAGGCCTCGGACACGCGGAACTCGTCGAGCGTGGCCCCGAAGCCCGGGCGCAGGCAGAAGCCGGCCAGGTTCCACCAGCGCGCCTCGTGGAACGCCGAGCGCTTGCGCGTCTCCTTGACCTCCAGCAGCGCGTCGAACAAGGCGCGGATCACGGGGACGGGCCACCCCTCGCGCGAGGCGCCGAGCGCCTCCTCGAGCTCGCGGCCGAGCTTCTCGAGCGGGCGCTGCGCGTCGGCGGCGGGGAGGTCGAGGGCGGTCTTCAGCAGCCGGATCGCCTTGTCGACCCGCTCGGGGTCGATCACGAGGCCGCCCTCCTGCGGGGGCAGGGCCTCCACCGCGGCGGCCGCCGCCGCGAGGCGACCGGAGCTCGAGCTGGCCGGGTCGCGCTCGGGCGGCGCCTCCTGGCGCGGGCGCGTGTCGAGCTCGAGCCGCCAGCGCTGCTCGCCCGCGCGGGCCTCGACCCAGATCTCGAGGGTCCCGATCTCGGTGTAGCGCGCCACCAGCGTCACCGGCACGTCGCGCAGCTTGGCCGTCCGCTTGCGCCCCACGCGGATCAGGGTGTGGAGGGGGGCGAGCTCCTCGAACTGCTCGGGCTCGAGCGGGACGACCGCGCCCGCCGGGTCGTCACGCTCGGTCGAGGTGTGGAAGGGGAACACCACCGGCCGGTTCGCCTTGAGCTCGAGCGGCCGGTCCTCGATCCGGACCAGGCCGCCCTCCTCGAGCCCGCGTGGGACGAGGCACAGGACGGTGCGGGCCGCGCCCGCCGAGACCTCGAGGTAGTAGCCGCGCCCCGCGCCGCTGCGGATCCGGGTCCCCTTTCCGCGCCGCACCAGGCCGTAGTAGGCGGCGCCGCGCGACACGGCGAGGTCGAGGTCGCTCCCGGCGAGCTCCGCCGGGCGCGGCTGCCAGTCGGCCAGCGCGTCGAGCACGCGCTCGCGCAGGACGGCCGTCTTGAACACGCCGCCGTTGAACAGCACGCGGTCGACCCGCGCCAGGCCGCCTCCCTCGCCCTGGCGGCGGAGGAAGTCGCGCAGGTGGCGGGTGATCGCCGGCTCGGCCTCGAACGGCAGCCCGAACTCCTTGAGCCCCGCCCCGCGGCGGCGGGGGCGCGTCGGCTCGTCGGGCGCGATCCGGGGGAAGAACCCCTCGAGGATCGCCTCGGTCACCTCGGCCCGGGTCAGCTTGGCGCGGATCGTGCTCTCGATCAGCTTGGTCCCGCGGCGCGCGATCGAGAGCTGCACCTCGTCGCGCGCTCCTTCGAGGAGCTGGACCTTGGCCTCGCGGCAGGCCTGCACCAGCGCGTGCCACGAGCGCGGGTCGAGCGACTTGCTCAGGCGCTGCTCGACGCGGCGGGCGAGCGCGAGGTCCATGTTGTCGCCGCCGAGCAGCAGGTGCTCGCCCACGGCGGTGCGCTCGAAGCCGTGCTCGTCCTGGTCGTCCTCGCCGCCGGTCACGCGGATCAGCGAGAAGTCGGTCGTGCCGCCGCCCACGTCGCAGACCAGGATCGTCTCGCCGGGCGAGAGGAGGGTGGGCCACTCCTCCTCGTGCGCGGCGATCCAGGCGTAGAGGGCGGCCTGGGGCTCCTCGATCAGCAGCGCGTCGAGGCCGGCCTGCCGCACGGCGGCCACGGTGAGCTCGCGCGCGACCTCGTCGAACGAGGCCGGGATCGTGACCACGATGTCCTGCGCCGCGAGCGCCTTGGCGGCGTCGCCGCCCGCGATCCCGTGGTCCCACGCGTCGCGGAGGTGGCGCAGGAGCAGCGCCTCGACCTCGACGGGGGAGCGCTTGGGCACCTCCTCGGGGGCGCCCCAGGGGAGGATCGCCGCCTTGCGGTCGACCCCCGGGTGGCAGAGCCACGACTTGGCGGAGGTGATCAGGCGGTCCGGCGTGAGCGTGCCGCGGCGGCGCGCGAGCTCGCCCACGACCACGGAGGGGGACTGACCCCACGGGAGCAGGACCTGCTCGGCGCTGAGCTCGTGGCCGCCGCGCACGTAGGCGGCCGAGGGGAGGCCGCGCTCCTCCTCCACCAGGCCCGGCTCGGTGTGCTGCGGCACCGGGAAGTGGCGCACGGCGCGCGCCTTCTTGCCGGAGCGGCGGTCGACGAAGGCCAGGGCCGTGTTGGTGGTGCCGAGGTCGATCCCGACGACGTAGCGGGTCTTGGCGACCTCGTCGGTGGGGGGGCGCTGGAAGGCGCCGGTGCGAGGGTCCTTGCGCGGGGCGCTCAAGGAGGGCTCACTCCGCCTGCTCGCGCACGCTCCACTCGAGCTTGAAGCGGCGGCCGTCGCGCGCGACGCAGTGGACCTCGAGCGTGCCGACCTCGGTCACGCTCGACTCGAGGCGCACGGGGAGCGCGGCCCCCGCCTCGCCCTCGCCGGCCGGGAGGGTGACCTCGAGCGGGGCGAGCTCGACGAGCTCGCCCTCCTCCCAGCCCTCGAGGAGGGCGCCCGGAGCGTCCTCCTTGCGCGTGGTCGAGCCCAGGAACCGGAACTCGGCCGGCTCGCCGACCCAGAGCGAGAACTCGCGCTCGGAGACCTGGACGGAGGTGCCCTCCTCCATGCCGAACGGCGCCACGCACAGCGCCTTGAGCGGGGCGGGCAGGCCCGGGACGGCGGGGAGGCTCGACTCGATCCCCACGTAGAAGCTGCGGGCCGTGCCGCCGCGGATCCGCACGCCGCGGCCGCGCCGCACGAGGCCGTAGGCGGCGGCGCCGCGCGCGACGGCGAGGTCGAGGTCCTCGCCCTCGAGCACCTTGAGGGGCGCGCGGCCGGCCGCGGCCAGCCAGCCGTTGATCACGTCGAGCGCGGCCTGGCGGACGGGCGCGCCCTTGAAAACGCCGCCGTTGAACAGGATCGCGGTCGGGTAGGCGAACCCGTCTACCGCGCCGTCGGCGGCGTCCTGCGCGCCGAGGAACGCGGCGACGTGGCGCGTGATCGCGGGGTCCGCCTCGAAGGGCAGGCCGATCTCGGCCAGGCCCGCTCCGCGGCGGCGGGCGGGACGGTCGGTCGCGGCGCAGGGGGGGAAGAAGCCCTTCAGCACGACCTGGTCCATGTCCTCGCGCCGGAGCTCGGTCTTGAGCGAGCCGCCGATCAGCTTGCTCCCTCGGCCGAGGATCGTGACGGGGGCGGTCTCCTTGTCGGGGCGCGCGAGGAGCGCCTCCTTGGCCGCGCGGCAGGCCTGCCACAGCGCGCGCGACTGCCAGGCGTCGAGGGTCTTGCCCTTCTCGGCGCTGAGGCGGGCGGCGGCGACGTGGGCCAGGGCCAGGTCCATGTTGTCGCCGCCGAGGAGCAGGTGCGCGCCGACCGCGAGCCGCTCGAGCGCGAGGTTGCCCTCCTCCTCGGCGACCTTGATCAGCGAGAGGTCGGTCGTGCCGCCGCCCACGTCGAGCACGAGCACGAGGTCGCCGACGGTGAGCTGCTTGCGCCAGTCCTCGCGCGCGCGCTCCAGCCAGGAGTAGAAGGCGGCCTGCGGCTCCTCGAGGAGGGTGAAGTTGGCGAGCCCCGCGGCGCGGGCCGCCTCGACCGTCAGCTCGCGGGCGGTCGGGTCGAAGGAGGCGGGGACGGTGAGCAGCACCTCCTGGCGCGCCAGCTTCAGCGAGGCGTCCTCGGCCGTCGCGTCCCAGGCGTCGCGGAGGTAGGTCAGCAGGCGCCGGGCGGCGTCGAGCGGGGAGAGCTTGGCGACCTCCTGGGGGTCGCTCCCCCAGGGGAGGATCGCACCGCGCCGGTCCACGCCCGCGTGGCACAGCCAGCTCTTGGAGCTCGAGACCAGGCGGTCGGGCACGCGGCCGCCCTGTTCGCGCGCGAAGGCGCCGATCACCGCGCCGGCGGTGTCGGGGCTCTCGAACGGGAGGGCGGTCGCGGCCTCGGCCAGCTCGTGCTCGCCCGGGAGGTAGAGGAAGGAGGGGAGGAGCGGCAGCTCGTCCGCCGTGCCCTGGCGCACGAGCTGCGGGATCGCGAACGGGACGACCTCGCCGTAGCCCTCGTCGCCTTCCGCGAGCTCGGTGTCGACGTAGGCCAGGGCGCAGTTGGTGGTGCCGAGGTCGACCCCGACGACGTAGGGGGTCCCGTCGCGCTCGCCGGCGTCCGCTCGCTCGCCGCCCTCGGCGGCCTTGCGCTTCTTGCTCACAGCTCGACCTCGGCGGGGGTCAGCACGCGCGGATCGGTCTCGGGGACCGGCACGTGGACCTTGCTCGTGCGCCACCCGTGGTGCATGAGCGTCCCCTTGAAGGGGGGATCGCCCTTGACGTTGCCCGAGAGCGCGATCGCGACGGGGTCGAACCCCGCCGGGACCGTCACGGGCGTCTCCTCCTCGCCAGGCAGGATCGGCTCGAGGGCGAGCGCCTCGTCGAGCACCTTGCGGCAGCCCTTGTGGATCGCGCGCACGGCCGCGCCGACCTGCTCGTCTTCGTAGTCGTCGATCGCCTCGCGCAGGAAGTCGAGCAGCCGCCCCTCGCGCTGTAGCCAGCCGAGCAGCGCCAGGGCGCCGTTGGCGTGGGCCTCGCTCAGCTTGCCCTCGGCCTTCTCGAGCCGAGCGCGGAGCTTGTCGAGCTCGGCCGCGGCGGCGGCGCGCTGGTCTTCGGCGTCGCCGAGCTTCAGCTCACGCGCGCGGGCGTCGGAGAGCTCCTGCGACAGCCGCGCGACCTCGGCTTCCAGCCGGGCCTGCGCGCCCGAGGCGGCCTCGGCGGCGCTCTTCGCCTCTTGCGCGGCTGCGCCCTGGGCCTGCCGCAGCTCGTCGCGCTCTCGCTCCGCGCGCTCGGCGCGCGTGCGCAGCGCGTCCGCGTCGGCTTGCAGGCGCTCGCGCTCCTTCGCGGCGTCAGCGGGCGGCGGGAGCGCCGCGGCGGCCGCGGTCGGCAATCGTCCGGTGAACAGGAGCGCGAAGAAGCACTGCAGGGCGAGGATGAATCGCACGTCGGGCCTCCCCTTGGGGGAAGAATGGTAACACCCGTGTCCGATGAACCGACGGGTGGCGCTCGGGCTGCCGAGCCCGTCCTCGCTCCTAGGCGAGCACCTCCGCTCGCTGGGCGGCCCAGCGCGCCAGGAAGGCCTCCTCGGCCGGGCCGAGCTGGGCGTGATCGATCAGGCGCTCGTCGAGCGCGGCGAAGGTGAGCGGCACCACGTCCAGGAACCCGGGGGCGTCGGCCGCGGGCAGGGCCGTGCACAGGTTCTCGATCCGCACCCCCCCGAAGCCTGGGAGATAGATCCCCGGCTCGATCGAGAACACGTGTCCGACCTCGATCGGACCGGCGCCCTTGGTCGAGACGCGCGGGGGAGCCTCGTGGACGTTGATGCCCACCCCGTGGCCGGTGCCATGGTTGAAGTCGAGGCCCGCGGCCCAGATCGGCGCGCGCACCAGCGCGTCGAGCTGGTCGCCGCGCGCGCCCACCGGCAGGCGCGCGCTCATGCCGGCGATCGCGCCCTTGAGGACGAGCGTGAAGATCCGCCGCTGCTCGGGGGTGGCCGCGGGGACCAAGTCGGGTGCGCCGGCGACGAAGGTGCGGGTGAGGTCGGTGGCGTAGCCCTCGGCGTAGTAGCCGCCGGTGTCGAGGAGGACGAGCTCGCCGGGCGCGATCGCGCGCTCGGGGTCGGGCTTGGAGTAGTGGATGTGCGCGCCGTTCGCGCCCGCGGCGGCGATCACCCGGAACGAGAGCCCGAGGGCGCCCGAGGCCAGGAACAGCCGCTCGACTTCGGCTGCGAGGTCGGCCTCGGTCACGCGCTCGCCGGCAGCGAGCCGCGCGTCCACGAACGCTTGCGCCTGCTCGACCACCCGGTCGGCGCGGCGGAAGGCGTCACGCATGGCGGCGAGCTCGGCCTCGTTCTTGCGTGCCTTCATGGCGACCAGGGGGCTGGTCGCGGCCACGGGTTCGGCGCCCGCGTCACGGAGGGCCTGCACGACCGCCACGGTGGCGCCGTCAGGGTCGTAGCCGACCTTGGCGCCCGGCGGGAGCGCGGCGGACCACGCCTCGAGGGCGACGACCCGCACCGCCGGGTCGGCGCGGACTTCGACCGGCAGCCGGTGGCCGTCCGTCGCGAGGACGACGGCGTCGCCCAGGAGGAGCCCGAGCCCGCGGAACGTGGCCTGGTAGGGGAAGTCGCCCCCGCGCAAGTTGGTCAGATAGGCGAGCTCGTCGAGCCGGAGCACGACGAAGGCGTCCAGCCCGGCCGCCTCGAGGGCGGGGCGCGCGGCCGCGACCTTGTCGCTGACGGAGGCGCCGACGGCCGCCGCTGCGATCGCGCGCACGGGCGCCACCGGCTCGGAGACGGACCCGCGCGCGCGCTCGGGGAGCGAAGGGAGCGTGGGGACCAGCTCGATCCCCGCCCCCTCGAGGGCCCTGACGAGCGCCTCGAGCTCGCGAGTGGAGGTGCGGTCGGGCTCGTAGCCGACGCGCCGAACGCCGCGCGCGGCCGCCTCGCGGACCTTGGCGGCGATCGCCGCGGAGATCGAGGTGCCGAGCGGGACCTTGTCGACGCTCCAGGGCGTGCCGGCCACCTGGTCTTCACCCTGCAGGTGATAGCGCCCGTCGAGCGCCAGCCAGCCCTCGTCGCGCGTCAGGAACGCGTCCCCCGCGCTCCCCGTGAACCCGGTCAGCCAGGCCCGGGTGCTCTCCGCCAGCGGGACGTATTCGTTCAAGAATCGGTCGGTCGAGCGGACGATCACCGCGTCCAGCCCCTCCGCCGCCAACAGCGCCCGCACGGCGGCGACGCGTTCGACGATCTCTGCCGCGCTCATCCGGCCTCCTCCTCGGCGCCGCTGGAGGGCGCCGCAGTCGAGAGAGGATAGCGCGGCCGGGTCGCCCACCGTGATGCGAGCGCCCGCTTGATCCGCGGCGCGGCCCGCCTAGCATCGCGCCCATGACCTACGACCCGATCCGCGAGTCTTTCGCCGAAGCCCGCGCCGTCCTCGACGCCTTCCTCGCCAGCGAGGAGGCCCTCGCGAACGTGGCTCGCTTCGCCGACGCCGCCGCCGAGACCCTCCGCCGCGGCGGCAAGCTCATGTCCTGCGGCAACGGCGGGAGCATGTGCGACGCCATGCACTTCGCCGAGGAGTGGACCGGCCGCTTCCGCAAGGACCGCGCCGCCCTGCCGGCGATCGCGTTCTCGGACCCCAGCCAGCTCACCTGCATGGCGAACGACTTCGGCTACGACGAGGTCTTCGCCCGCTCGGTGGGGGCCTACGGGAGAGAGGGCGACGTTCTGCTGGCGATCACCACGAGCGGCAACTCGCCCAACATCCTCAGGGCGATCGAAGCAGCCAACGCACGCGGCATCACGACGGTCGGCTTGCTCGGCAAGGGCGGCGGCAAGGCCGGCGCGCTGGTCGACATCCCGATCGTAATCCCCCTGGCCACCACCTCCGACCGCATCCAGGAGGTCCACATCAAGGTGATCCACATCACGATCGAAGCCGTCGAACGCCGGCTGTTCCCGGAGAACTACACGTAGGTCCCCCCCTCCCACTACCAGGTAGGGAGAGGGGGTGACAGGGTGGGTTGACGGCTGAGACGGAGCGGGTGGGACGGAAGTTGGGGTTGGGGCCGAGCGGGCTGGCCTGGCGGGTGGTTTGGGAGGGGGTGCCGGAGCCACGAGGGGGTGGGGAGGGCTTCCGCGGCGGGGATTGGGCGTAGTTCGGCCGGGCCCGGGGGGACGGGCTTAGTGGTCGATCGCAACAAGGGGTTCTAGGCTGCGGCTGTGCGGGCGCCGTGGAAGACGCGGAGCCAGTAGGTTCCCGGTGGGAACTCTACGTCTCGGTCGCCCTGGCACCAGCGTTCTCGCGCGGCGCGGTAGGCGACGTCGAAGGTCTTCAGGGCCGTGAGCTCCTCGATCCGGCGTGCCCTGTTGCGGCCTGCCAGGCGAGGGGTCAGGCCTCGGTCGGGGCGCGTGGGGCCGGCGCTCTCGAGCGGCGCGTCGGCCTGGGCGGCCACGGCCCGCGGGCCGCGGAACTGGAACTCTCCGCGCTCGGTGAGCTCGTGGTGGATCTGATCGACGTGGTGCTTCACCGCGGCTTCGATCTGGGCGCGGTAGGACTCGTCGCTCACGTGGGCGAAGCAGGCGGGCTTGGTCAGCTCCAGGGTCACTCGCTTGGGCAGCTTGGAGCGCTTCGCGAAGTACCGGGTGGGGCGCTGCGCCGTCCACACGGTCCGCGCCAGCCTGCGCGGGAGGGTCACGTCGCCTGGATACTCGTGCACCCAGCACACCAGGCGGGCTGCCACGGGGTTGGTGATCACGTACGCGACCTTCTCTCGCACCTCCTCGAGCGTGGCGAGGTGCACCATGTTGTAGGAGCCAGGAGCCCACAGGTTCTCGCCGCGCTCGTGCTTGGTGTTGAGGACCTTCGCGAGCTGCAGGTTGAGCCAGTGCATGAGCTTTGGGAGGCGATCCGAGGGATCGGTGCAGACGAGGTGGAAGTGGTTGCCCATCACCACGTAGGCGTGGATCGCGACCTCGTACTTCTTGGCGGCTACGCCCAAGCAGTAGCGGAAGGCGCGGCGGACCTCCTTCGAGGGCGCGAGGAACAAGAGCCGCTGGGAGCAGCGCCGGGTCACGAGGTAGCAGCGCGCGGGGAGGAGCAGGCGTGGCTTCATGGCCTCCGCCGACGCGGCGGTCAGGCCGGCTCCGAAGGCGTTGGCGCTCGGTCGTGCGGGCGGCGAGCGCACGTCGACCTCACGCGAACCCAAACTTCGGCCGGGTCGGAGCCGGCCGGGTGCGGCGCGTGGAGCCGCGTGTAGCATGCCGCGGCCTAAGCGGTGACGGGTTCGCGACTCGCCGCGGGGCGTGGCGACGAGCGGCAGGGGCACGCGCGGCTTCGGGAAACTGGAACGTCGGCGTCCGCCGCTGAGCGCGCCGGCGAGGGGCCGACCTCCTGGCCTCAGCGGATCTCGGGGAGCTCGCGCAGCTTGCTGCGCGCCTTGAGCAGCTTTCGCTTGACCCCGTTCCAGTAGGCGCGCGTCTCGGCCTCGTCGGCCTCGAGGATCAGCTGCTCCGCCTCCTTGAAGGCGGGCTTCCAGGTGAGCTCCTCGTCGATCCACACCTGCCGGTGCTCCAGCACGTCGGCGCGCAGCGCGTCGCACTCCCGCTTGGCCAGCGCCTCGGGGCGAGCCCGGGCGAGCGCGCGCTTGTAGCGGTACAGCGCATCGGAGTAGCACTCGAGGGCCTTGTCGGCCTCGTCCTCGGTCAGGGCCCGGTCGCCCTCGAGCTCCGCCTGCCGGCCGCGGCTGAACTCGTCGCTCGCGAAGCGCGGCGCCATCTCGTCCTGGGCCTCCTCTCGCAGCCGCCGCACCCGCGCCTGGGCGCCGAACGCCTCCTGGATCTTGGGCACCACCTGGCGCACCCGCTCGAGCGTCTCGGCCACCTTCACGTAGAGCTCGCGGGCTGGCTCGAACTCGTGCTGGTCATAGTGCGCCTCGGCGCGGTCGAAGTCGTCGAGCGCGGCGCGGAGGAGCGGCGTCCGTTGCGCCTGGCTGAGGGCCTGCAGCAGCTCGGTCCGCAGGTCCTGGGCGCGGTCGCGGGCGTCCGCCACCTCGCTCTTGTGGCTCCCCGTGCGGGCCGCCGCGCGATAGCTCGACGCGGCGCGCACGTAGAGCTGCCGGGCCTCCTCGTGCGCGCCCCGGCGGAAGGCCTGATCGCCCCGGAAGTGCAGGTCCTTCGCGGCGCCCAGCTCGCTCGGCGCGAAGCGGGCCGCGTCGCGCCGGTCCGCCTCGGCCGCTTCGCGGCGCGCCGTCGCTCCGGCCTGGGCGGCGCTGGCGAGGGCGTAGCCGGCGCGGAACGCCTCGAGGGAGCGGAGCAAGGCCCGCTCGGCCCCGCCGAAGTCCTCTCGCTCGGTCAGCACGTCCGCCTCGGCCAGGGCCTGGTCTCCCTGCGCGACCAAGGCCGCCAGGGCCTCCGTCCCCTCACCGGCGGGGAGGGCCTCGATCTGCGCCCGCGCCGCGCCGACGTCGGTGCGGCGCGCCAGCACCGCGTCGAGCGCCGCCTGGCGGTGGAGCCGCGCGCGCCCCTCGAGGTCGTGGTCCTCGGGCGCGAGCGCCAGCGCCCGCGAGAACGCGAGGTAGGCCGCGGCCGGGTCGCCCTTGCGCGCCGCCGCCTCGCCGAGCGCCGCCAGCTGCGCCACTTCGCTCCGCAGGCGCCGCTCCTCGAGCACGACCTCGAGGCTCTCGATCCGCCGCTGCAGCCGCGCGCCGGTGTAGCCGGCCTCGCGCAGCGTTCGCAGGCCCTTGCGGTAGAGCTCCACCGCCTGCGCCACGTCTCCGCGCAGCTCGGCCGCCTCGGCGCGCTCCGCCCACACGCCCAGCCGCGCCGCCTCGACGCGCGACGCGATCACCGCCTCGTCCGCGACCCCCGCCCCCAGGCTGAACACGAACTCCGCGAACGAGGCCTCGCCGCTCTCGATCAGGTGATCTCCCAGCGCGAGCACCGCCTCGCGCTTGTGGCTCGACGCCTCCTCGTGTGTGGGGTCGTCGCGCAGCACCGCGTTGAGCTCCTGCAACGCCTCGTAGTAGTCGCGCCGCTTGCTCCGCGCGTCTTCGCTCGCCTCGGCGGCGCGGAGGTGCCCGAGCGCCCGCTCGAGCCGCTCGGCCTGCAGCGCGGCCGCGTCCACCCGGAGCTGGCGCTGCCAGCTCCACACCGACCCCAGCCCGACCGCCGCGGACGAGGCGAACAGGGCGAGCAGCGCCGTGACCGCCTTGTTGCGCCGGACCAGGCGCGCCGTCCGGGTCCAGCGCCCGATCGGCTTGGCCAGGACCGGCTCGTCGCTCAAGAACCGGTCGAGGTCCTCGGCGAACGCGCGGGCGGACGGATAGCGGCGCGCGAGGTCCTTCTCGAGCGCCTTCATGCACACCACCGCGAGCTGCGGCGGCACCGACGGGTTGCGCGCGCGCACCGGGACCGGCTCCTCGCGCACGACCTTGGTCATGATCGCGTGGATCGAGTCGCCGTCGAACGGCGGCGAGCCGGTGAGCATCTCGTAGAGCGTGGCGGCCAGCGAGTAGACGTCGCTCTGCGGGCCCACGATGTTGTGGAGCCCCTCGGCCTGCTCCGGCGACATGTAGCAGGGCGAACCGAGCGTGAACCCGGTCTGGGTGAGCTTGCGCTCCTCCTCGCGGTCTCCGGCCAGCTCCTTCACGATCCCGAAGTCCGTCAGCTTCGGCTCGCCGGTGGCGCGGTCGATGATCACGTTCTCGGGCTTGATGTCGCGGTGGACCACGCCGCTCTGGTGCGCGTGCTCGAGGGCCAGCGCCAGCGCGCGCGCGAGCTGCGCCGCCTTGCGCACGCCGAGGCCCTCCTCCGCGACGAGGTCGTCGAGGTCGGGCCCGTCCACGTAGTCCATGACGAGGTACGGCACCCCGCCGTCGGTGCCGGCGTCGTAGACGCGCACGATGTTCGGGTGATCGAGCCGCGCCGCCGTCTTCGCCTCGCGCTGGAACCGCGCCAGCGCCTCGGCCGAGGCCTGGATCCGCGGCGTGAGCAGCTTGACCGCGAACAGCCGGTCGAGCTCGGGGTGGCGCGCCTTGTAGATCACGCCCATCCCGCCCTGGGCGACCTTCTCCAGGATCTCGTAGCGCCCCACCCGCTCGGGCGGCGCGTTGGCGAGGTCGCGGGGCCGGACCGGCAGCGGGCGCGTCTCGGCCTTGGCCACCTCCGTCGACACGCTCGGCTCCGCCGCGGTCGGCGCGACCACCGCCTCGTCGGAGGCGCGCTTGGCGGCGCCGCTCTTCGCCATCTTGGCCAGGCGCCGCAGCAGCGCGAGCTTGCTCCGGTCGAGCACGCCGCGCATGAACAGGACCTCGCCGAGGTCCTTGTCGGGGTGGTAGCGCCGACCCCACTCGCGCGCCTCGTCGACCTCCCGAGGCTTGGCGAGCTTGTTGGACGCGACGACCTGGGCCAGGACCTCGTCGTCCGTGGTACTCGTCGCCATGGCGCTCCTACCGGCTTCCGCCCGAGGATAGCCCGCCCGCCGAGGCGGGGAAAGCGCGGTCCCTGGCGCCCCCCGAACCTTCCCCGATCAGCGACCGTCGGCGTCCGCGCTCAGCCCAGGACCCCGGCCGCGCGCAGCTCGTCCACCCGGGCGGCCGGGAGCCCGAGCAGCTCCTCGAGCAGCGCCGCCGCGTGCTCGCCGGGTCGGCGCGCCAGCGCGGCGGGTCGGTCGGGGTCGGCGCCTGGGACGGGCGGCTCGAAACGCACGGGCGGCGCGGTCCCGCTCGTGCCGACCAGCCCGCGCGCGCGCGCGTGCGGGTCGTCGAGCAGCTCGTCGTAGTCGAGGGCGGGGGCCAGGCACACCTCGGCGTTCTCCAGGATCACCCGCCACTCGTCGCGCTCGCGCGTCGCGAACAGCGCCGCCACCTCCGGGCGCAGCCCCGGGTCGAACTGGCGGGCGACCCACTCCTCGCGATCCACCAGCTCGCAGAACGCCGCCCAGAACTTGGGCTCGAGCGCCCCGAGCGCCACCGCCCGCCCGTCCCGGGTCCGGTAGACGCCGTAGCACGGGATCCCGCCGTTGAGCGGCATGGCGCGCGGGGCCGCCTTCAGCCCGGCGCGGTGCGCGGCGATGTGCAGCCCCTGCGCCGACACGAGCGCGTCGTGCAGCGACGCGTCCACCCGGCGCGCGCGCCCCGTCCGCGCGCGCTCCAGCAGGGCCGCCAGCACCCCCGCCAGCGCGGCCAGCGACCCGAGCAGGTCGGCGCTCTGCAGGCCCGGCGTCACCAGCGCGCCGGCGTCGTCGCCGGTGAGCGTGAGCGCCCCCGCGTAGGCCTGGTAGTCGAGGTCGTGCCCCGCCTTGTCCCGGTAGGGGCCGGTCTGCCCGTAGCCGCTGATCGAGGCGTAGACCAGGCGCGGGTTCTTGGCCTGGCACACCGCCGCCCCCAGCCCCAGCCGCTCCATGACGCCGGGGCGGAAGCCCTCCAGCAGCGCGTCGGCGCGCTCGACGAGCGCCAGCACCAGGTCGCGCCCCTCGGGCCGCTTGAGGTCGACGGCCAGGCTCTCCTTACCCCGGTTGAGCGCGCGGTAGCTCGGCGAGACCCCCTCGGGGTCGTGCGGCGGCAGGTGGCGCACCGGGTCGCCGCGCGGCGGCTCGATCTTGATCACGCGCGCGCCGAGGTCGGCCAGGAGCTGCGTCGCGTACGGGCCGGGGAGGTACTGCGTCAGGTCGAGCACCAAGAGGTCGGAGAGCACGGGCACCTCGCAGGTCGCGCCACGATAGCGCCCGGGGCGGCGCGCGCGCGGCCCCGCGGTATGCTGAGCCGCCGAGGAGGACCTCATGACCGACGCCTTCGTGATCGACGCGCTCCGCACCCCCATGGGCAAGAACGGCGGCCAGCTCGCGGGCGTGCGCGGCGATCAGCTCCTCGCCGAGTGCCTGATCGCGCTCGCCGAGCGCACCGGGATCGACCCGGCCGAGGTCGAGGACGTGGTCGGCGGGTGCGTCACGCAGGTCGGCGAGCAGGGCATGTCGATCGTTCGCCAGGGGGTCCTCGCCAGCGGCTGGCCGCAGTCGGTCCCCGCCGTGAGCCTCAACCGGCTGTGCGGCTCGGGTCAGCAGGCGGTGGCGTTCGCGGCCATGGAGATCCAGTCGGACAACGCGGCGCTCACCGTGGGCTGCGGCATGGAGAGCATGAGCCGCACCCCCATGGGGAGCGACGCGGGCGAGCTCAACCCGAACCTCAAGCGCCGCTACGACGTGGTCTCGCAGGGGATCTCCGCCGAGCTGGTGGCCGAGCGCTGGGGGATCACCCGGGCCGACGTCGACGCCTTCTCCTACGAGAGCCACCGGCGCGCGCTGCACGCCCAGCAGGAGGGTCGCTTCAAGCGCGAGATCGTGCCGATCACCGTGCGCGACGACGCCGGCCGCGCGCTCCGCACGATCGACACCGACGAGGGGCCGCGCGCGGACACCTCGCTCGAGAAGCTGGGCAAGCTGCGCCCGGTGTTCAAGCCGGACGGGATCATCACCGCGGGCAGCTCCTCGCAGATCACCGACGGGGCGGCCGCGGTGCTGCTGGCGAGCGAGGCCAAGGCCAAGGCGCTCGGGCTCGAGCCGCGCGCCCGGATCGTGGCTCACGCGCAGGTCGGCGTCGACCCGACCATGATGCTCACCGGGCCGATCCCGGCCACGCAGAAGGTGCTCGAGAAGGCCGGCATGAGCCTGGACGCGATCGACCTGTTCGAGGTCAACGAGGCGTTCGCCTCGGTCGTCCTGGCCTGGAGCAAGGAGCTCGGGGCCGACCTCGCCAAGACCAACGTCAACGGCGGCGCGATCGCGCTGGGCCACCCGCTCGGCGCGACCGGCGCCAAGCTGTTCGCCACGCTCCTCAGCGAGCTCGAGCGCCAGGAGCTGCGCTACGGGCTGATCACCATGTGCATCGGCTGGGGCATGGGGACGGCGACGATCATCGAGCGGGTCTGACCGCGTGAGCGCGGGGCCGCCGAGCGGGAAGGAGCGCGCGGACGCGCGCGCCGTCCTGGCCCCGTTCGAGCGCGCCGAGCGGCGCAGCACGGCCAGGATCCTGCTCGTGGGCGGCGCGCTCAGCCTCGCCGCGCTCGGCGGGACGGCGGGCTGGTGGTGGGGGCTCGGCGAGCTCGCGCGGATCATGCTCGGCTTCGCCGGGGGGGCGGGCCTCCTGGTCACCCTCGCGTGCGCGTTCTCCTCCTCCCCCGAGCAGACCTTCGCGCGCGCCCGGGCGCTCATGGACGCCGACCTGACCGAGGAGGCCGTCGCGCTCCTCAAGCCGCTCACCCTCGCCGGCCCCGGGCACCAGGAGGACGAGCCGAACCTCCCCTTCGACACCGCGGTGTTCCTGGTGGCGCAGGCCTACGACCGCGCCGGCGCGACCCAGCTCGCGCGCGCGGCCTACCGCCACTACCTCGACGTGCGCCCCCACGGAGCCTGGGTGATCGAGGCCCGCGTGCGCCTCGAGGAGCTCGAGGGGCGCCGCCCCGCCGGGGTGGACGTCGTGCGGGAGCGCTCCGCCGAGGAGGCGCGCTGCCCCTACTGCAAGGACCGCTTCGAGGGCGCGAGCAAGACCGCCGCCTGCGCGACCTGCCGCACGCCGCACCACGCGGCCTGCTACGAGGAGCACGGCGGCTGCGC
>CAZMSZ010000078.1:0-4253 GCA_964569055.1 uncultured Planctomycetota bacterium
GGTAGCTGCCGAACATGTCGAGCGTGACGAAGCTGGTGCCCGCGTAGTTGCGCTCGTCGCCCAGGATCCGGTCGAGCTCGAGCGGGTGGCCGATCGACTCGTGGATCTGCAGGACCATCTGGTCGGGGCCGAGCAGGAGGTCGAGCGTGCCGCTCGGACAGTTGGGCGCGGTGAGCAGCGCGAGCGCCTCATCGGCGACCTGCTCGGCCGCGCCGAGGAACCCCACCCGGTCGAGCACCTCGAGCCCGCCCTGCAGGCAGAACGCGTCGCGCCCGAAGGTGCGGGTCTGGGTCTCGGTGCCCTGGTTGGCCGTGGCGCGCAGGCTGGGGAACACGTAGCTGAACGTCTGCTCGAGCCGCCCGCCGCCCGAGGTCAGCGTGAAGGTGTCGAGCGCCACGTGGGCCAGGCTGGCCGCCCAGTCGACGATCCGCTCGTCGCGCTTGAGGCGGGCCGAGAGGCCGCGCAGCAGCTCGATCTTCTCGGCCAGGGACATGCTGTCCCAGGCGCGCTGGACCGGCGAGGCGTACTCCCCGCGGGGGTGGCTCTTGGGCAGCTCGCGCGGGTCGACCACCGTCCGCCCGGCGGTGCGGCGGGCCCACGTGCGGGCCTGCTCCACCGCGCGGGCCAGGCCCGCCTCCGAGAGGTCGGCCGTGGCGGCGTAGCCCATGCCGCCGCCCTCCCACACCGTGAGCATGCAGCCGGCGTCCTCGCCGCTGGTCACCGGGAGCAGCACGTCCTGGCGCACGGCGACCCGCTCGCTCCGCTCGCGCATGAAGCGCAGCGAGCAGTAGTCCGCGCCCTGGGGGGCGACCTTCTCGAACCGTTGCTGGATGGCGTCGATCACGACGGCTCTCCTCCTCGGGCGCCGCGCCTGGGCCCGCGGCCCCCGCGTCGCGCCTCCGCGCTCGCCCGCTCGGGGCGATAGCCTCGCTGTCCGCGGCGGTCGCGGCGGTCGTCCCGCCGCCGCCGCTGGCCCCCTCCGCCGGCCGGCACGCCGGGCACCTCGTGGATGTCGCCCGAGGCGCCCGCCACCTCCGCCTCGGCCCGGCGACGGCGCGCCTCGAGCGCCTCTCGGGGCGGCTTGCTCGGGATCAGCGCGTCGCAGCCGTCGCCGATCAGGTCGGTCCGCCCGGCGGCGCGCAGCGCCTCGCGCACCAAGAAGTAGTTCTCGGGGCGGAAGAACTGCAGGAGCGAGCGCTGCAGCCGGCGGTCGCGCAGCCCCTTGGCCACGTGCACCGGCTCGAGCGTGATCGGGTCGAGCCCCGTGTAGTACATGCAGGTCGCGATGTCGAGCGGCGCCGGGATGAAGTCCTGGACCTGGTCGGGGCGGTAGCCGTTGCGCTTGAGGAACAGCGCCAGCTCGATCATGGCGCGCAGGTCGGAGCCGGGGTGGCTGCTGATGAAGTAGGGCACCAGCTCCTGACGCTTGCCGACGGCGCGGCTCGCCCGGTGGAACTCGGTCACGAACCGGTCCCAGTCGGCGAGCTGCGGCTTCTTCATGCGGCCGAGCACCTCCTCGTCCACGTGCTCGGGCGCGACCTTCAGCCGCCCGCCGACGTGGTGCTGCGCCAGCTCGCGCAGGTACTCGGGCGAGCGCCCGGCGAGGTCGATCCGCACGCCCGAGGCGACGTGGACCCGGCGGACGCCCGGGACCGCGCGCACCTGGCGCATGAGCTCGATCAGGGGGCCGTGGTCGGTGCCGAGCAGCTTGCAGATCTTGGGGTGCACGCAGGACAGCCGCCGGCAGGTGGCCTCCACCTCGGGGCGCGTGCAGCGCAGCTCGTACATGTTGGCGGTGGGCCCGCCGATGTCGCTCACGATGCCCTTGAAGTCGGGGTCCTCGGTCATGAGCGCGAGCTCGCGCAGGACCGAGCCCTGCGAGCGCGACTGAATGATCCGCCCCTGGTGGGTCGTGATCGAGCAGAACGTGCAGCCGCCGAAGCAGCCGCGCATGATCTGCACCGAGTGCCTGATCACCTCGAACGCGGGGATCTTGTCGCGGTAGGCGGGGTGCGCCTTGCGCGTGTAGGGGAGCTCGTGGACCCGGTCGAGCTCGGCCTGGCTGAGCGGGAGGTCGGGCGGGTTCTGGACCACCGCCCGCTGGCCGTGGCGCTGGATCAGGGTCCGCGCGCAGTGGGGGTTGGTGTTCTGGTGGATCAGCCGGGTGGCGCGCGCGAAGGCGACCTTGTCGCTGGCGACGTCCTCGAAGCTGGGCAGGTGCTCCACCGCGGGCCCGGACGGGGGGACCTCCTCCTTGGCCCCGAGCGCGTAGACCACCCCGCGCAGGTCGCGCAGCGCCTCGAGCGGGCGCCCGGCGGCCAGGCGGCGCGCGACCTCCACGATCGTGCGCTCCGCCATGCCGAACACGATCAGGTCGGCCTTGGCGTCGAGCAGGATCGAGCCGCGGACCTTCTCGCTCCAGTAGTCGAAGTGGGCCAGGCGGCGCAGCGAGGCCTCGACCGCGCCCGCCACCACCGGCACGCCCTTGAACGCCTCGCGCGCCCGCTGGCAGTAGGCGAGGGTGGCTCGGTCGGGCCGCAGCCCGATCCGCCCGCCCGGCGAGTAGGCGTCGTCGTTGCGGACCTTCTTGTTGGCCGTGTAGTGGTTGATCATGGAGTCCATGTTCCCGGCGCCCACGCCGAAGAACAGGCGCGGCCGCCCGAACTGGCGCCACGGCTCGCAGCTCCGCCAGTCGGGCTGGGCCAAGATCGCCACCCGGAACCCCGCGTCCTCGAGGACCCGCCCCACGACCGCCGTCCCGAAGCTGGGGTGGTCGACGTAGGCGTCGCCCGAGACGAGCACCACGTCGACCTCGTCCCAGCCGCGCTCGCGCACTTCGGCGGCGCTCATGGGCAAGGGGCGGCGCTCCGCCAGCGGGATCGCCGCCGGCCCGGCCGGCGCGCCGGCGCTCACCGGCAGCCGCCGCGGGCCAGCCTTGGCGCGGTCGCCCTTGCCGTCGTGCTTCTTGGGGTGGCGCGGCTTCACGAGCCCTAGAGTCTACTCGCCCAGCGCCGTAGACCGAGGGCCAGGGCCCGCCGCTCACCCGTCGGGGTGGAAGGCCGCGTGCACCCGCGCCAGGCGGGCGCGGTCGAGGTGGGTGTAGACCTGCGTGGTCGTGACCCGGGTGTGGCCGAGCAGCTCCTGGACCACGCGCAGGTCCGCCCCGCCCTCGATCAGGTGGGTGGCGAAGCTGTGGCGCAGGGTGTGGGGCGAGGCGGCCTGCGGGGGGAGCCCCGCCCGGACGAGGTGCTGGCGCACGCAGCGGAACACGTCGATCCGCGTGAGCGAGGCCCCGGTCCGGCTGAGGAGGAACGTGCTCCCGGGGCGGAGCCGGCGGGCGGCCAGCCGCGGCCGGCCCTCGGCGAGGTAGCGGCGGGCCGCCTCCTGGCCGCGCCGGCCGAGGGGGGTCAGCCGCTCGCGCCGACCCTTGCCGAACACCCGCACCGTGACCACGTCCCCGGCGGCCGCCAGCCCCTCCTCGGCCGCCCGGAGCGGCAGCCGGGCGACCTCGCTGGCGCGGGCCCCGGTGGCGTACAGCAGCTCGAGCAGCGCCCGGTCGCGCAGGGCCAGCGGGGAGCTGCCGCGCGGCGAGGCGAGCAGCGCCTCGACCTGCTCGCGCGTGAGCACCCGCGGGATCGGCCGCCCCTGGCGCGCTGCGGCGACCTCCGCCGCCGGGTCGCGCTCCACGGCCCCCTCCTCCCGGAGGAATCGGAACAGGGAGCGGCAGGCCGCGAGGTGGCGCGCCACGCTGCGCGCGCACAGCCCGCGGTCGGCGAGCCGGGTGAGGTGGCGCCGGAGGTCCTCCGCCGTGACCGCCGCGGGCAGGGCGTCGCCCACGGTGCCCAGCAGCTCGCCGAGGTCGCGCCGGTAGGCGGCGACCGTATGGGGCGAGGCGTCGCGCTCGACCGCCAGCGCCGCCAGGAAGCTCTCGATCTCGGCCCGCACGAAGGGGCTTATCGGCAGCGGAGGCTGCTTGGGAGCAGGGAGGTTTGGCCTGGACTCGCCCGATGGGTAGGAGGCTACGATGCCCCGCATGACGCCCCGGCAGATTCAGACCTTGCGGCGCCGGCTCGGCCTGACCCGGAGTGAGCTCGCGGTAGAGGTCGGAGTGAGCGCCTCGACGGTCGCGCGCTGGGAACGCGGTGAGCGCGCCCCGGGCTCACGTGCCTCGCGAGAGCTCGAGCGGCTCGGCGCAGCCGTGGACGAACCGCCTGGCGCGCCGGCGCCTTCAGGTGCCCGGCCCGCTCCGTTCA
>CAZMSZ010000078.1:4353-24158 GCA_964569055.1 uncultured Planctomycetota bacterium
CCCCGCTACGCGACCGGCGTCCCCCGCATGAACTTCATCTTCAGCCCGCGGATCGTGATCTCGTCGTTGTCGCCGAGGCGGACGTCGTCGACCTGCTTGCCGTTGACGAACACCCCGTCGCCCTTGGGGGAGACGTTGATCAGGCGGAACCCGGACTCGTCGCGGAAGATGATCGCGACCTTGCGGGGCGTGAACCAGCCGCTCAGCTTGACGTCGGCCTGCTCGTCCTTGCCGAACAGGAACACCGACTTCTCGAGGAACACGTTCTTCTTGCCGCCCGACTCGTCGACCTCGAGGTAGCCGCGCACGCGCGAGGCCTTCTCGCGCTGCAGCTGGGCCAGGGCGGCCTGGTCCATCTGCATGGTCATGCCGCCGAAGTCGTCCTCGCCGCCGCCGCCCCGCTTGGCCGGCTCGGCGGCGGGCGCCGCCGCGCCGTCGGCGTCGCAGGTGATCGTGAACTTCCCGATCGAGATCTCGTCGCCGGCGTTGATGTTGTGGGCGTCGACCCGCCGGCCGTTCACGAACGTGCCGTTGTTCGAGCGGAGGTCGCGCAGGACGTAGAACCCGTCCTTCTTGAGGATCTCGGCGTGGTAGCGCGATACGCCGAGGTTGTCGATCGTGACCTCGCAGTCCTCGCTCCGGCCGATCCGGATGCGCTCCTGATGGTCGAACTCGTAGCGCTCGAGGGTCCGGCCCGAGAGGGTCAGGGTCAGCTTGATGCTCACGTAGCTCCGCTCCTCCTCTGCCCTTAGGTACTCAGGTCGAGCTGCGCGCGCAAGGCGTCGGCCTCGGCCTGGGACTCGAGCAACCGGTAGACGAGCATGGCCGCGGTCGAGATCCCCGCGGGGTCCTGGTGCTGGATCGCGAGGCGGCTCACGAACTCGGCCACGCAGGGGTTCTCCTCCTCGACGCGCTCGAGCAGCCGGATCACGTAGTCGTTGTGATCCTCCCGCTCGAGCTCGCGGCACACCGCGAAGCCGGTCTCCTGCGTCACCCGGGGGAGGAGGGCGTCAGGCTTCATACCGCTTGAAGAGGAGGCAGGCGTTGTGCCCGCCGAACCCGAACGTGTTGGAGAGCAGCGCGTCGACCCGCGCGGCGCGCGCCTCGTTGGGGACGTAGTCGAGGTCGCACTCGGGGTCGGGGTCCTCGAGGTTGATCGTGGGCGGCAATAGCCCCTCGCGCAGGGCGAGCACGCTCACGATCCCCTCCACCCCGCCCGAGGCGCCGAGCAGGTGGCCGACCATGGACTTGGTGGACGAGACCGCCAGCTTGGCCGCGTGGTCGCCGAACACCCGCTTGATCGCGACGGTCTCCAGGCGGTCGCCGATGTCGGTCGAGGTGCCGTGGGCGTTGATGTAGCCCACGTCCTCGGGCCGGATCTCGGCGTCGTCGATCGCGGCCTGCATGGCGCGGGCCGCCCCGTCGCCCTCGGAGTGGGGCGCGGTGATGTGGTACGCGTCGTCGGTGTTGCCGAACCCCGCCAGCTCGCAGTAGATCCGCGCCCCGCGCGCCTTGGCGTGCTCGAGCTCCTCGAGCACGAGCAGCCCCGCGCCCTCGCTGAACACGAAGCCGTCGCGGTCCTTGTCGAACGGGCGGCTGGCCCGCGTCGGCTCCTCGTTGCGCTTGGAGAGCGCCCGCGCCGCGCAGAACCCGGCCAGCCCGACCGGCGTCAGGGCCGCCTCCGAGCCGCCCGCGAACGCCACGTCGGCGATCCCCCAGCGGATCTGCTGGAAGGCGATGCCGATGGCGTGGTTCGACGAGGCGCAGGCCGAGGAGACGCAGAAGTTCGGGCCGCGCAGCCCGAGCTGGATCGCGACCTGCCCGCTCGGCGCGTTGATCATCATCATGGGCACGAGGAACGGCGACACGCGCCGCACCCCGCGCTGGTGCAGGGTCAGCACCTGCTGCTCGGTGGTGTCGAGCCCGCCGATCCCCGAGCCAATGATCGCGCCCACGCGGGTGCGGTCGGTGGCGTCGAGGTCGAGCCCCGCGTCCTTGCGGGCCTCCTCGGCGCACACCATGGCGAACTGGGTGACGCGGTCGAGGTGGCGCACCTCCTTCTTCTCGAAGTGCGCCTCGGGCTCGAAGCCCTTGACCTCCCCCGCGATCTTCACGGGGAAGTCGGCGGTGTCGAACAGCGTGATCGGCGCGATCCCGCTCTTGCCGGCGCGGACCCCCTCCCACAGGGCGGGGACGCCCAAGCCGAAGGGGCTCAACGCCCCGAGCCCGGTCACGACGACGCGTCGCTTCATTCGCCTCACAGCCTCTGATCGGCTCGATCCCGCCTCTGCCGGCACCGACCGGTCGCGGACGCCCCGTCACGGCGGGGCGCCCCCTCCGGTGACGCCGTCAGGAGCCGGTGTGCTCCTCGATGTACTTGATCGCCTCGCCGACGGTCTGGATCTTCTCCGCGTCCTCGTCGGGGATGCTGATGTCGAACTCCTCCTCGAGCTCCATCACCAGCTCGACCGTGTCGAGCGAGTCGGCGCCGAGGTCGTTGATGAAGGAGGTCTCGGGGGTGACCTTCTCGCGGGGGACGCCGAGCTGGTCGCAGACGATGTCGGTCACTTTTTCGGCAACGGAAGCCACGATCTACCTCGCGTCGCGCGGGTGGATCGACCCGCGCCCCTCGTTCGTTGGAAGCGGAATAGCATACAGGTTCGCCCTCACAGCGAAAGCCCCCCGTCGACCGTCAGCACCGCGCCGGTGACGTACCTGGCCCAGTCGCTGGCCAGGTAGACGGCGGCGTGGGCCACGTCCTCCGCGGAGCCGAACCGCGCGAGGGGGATCCGCGCGCGGACCCCCTCCTGCTGCTCGCTCGTGAGCGCGCCCGTCATGTCGGTCTCGATGAAGCCCGGTGCGATGACGTTCGCCGTCACCCCGCGGCTGGCGAGCTCGTGGGTCAAGCTCTTGGTGAACCCGATCAGGCCGGCCTTGGAGGCGGCGTAGCCGGCCTGGCCGGCGTTGCCCGTCAGCCCCACCACGCTCGACACGTTGATCACCCGGCCGTTGCCCGACTTCATGAGCGCGCGCGCGGCCGCCTTGGTCACGCGGAACGCCCCGGTCAGGTTGACGTCGAGCACGCGCTGCCAGTCCTCCTCCTTGTGGCGGAGGAGCAGGCCGTCGCTGGTGACCCCGGCGTTGTTGACCACGATGTCGAGCCCGCCCAGCTCCTTGACGGCCACGTTCACGGCCTGCGTGACCGCGGCCTCGTCGCGGAGGTCGACCGCCAGCGGTACGGCGGCCCGGCCCAGGGCGCGGGCCTCCTCGGCCAGCCCGTCCAGCAGGTCGGCGCGGGTGGCGACCAGGGCCAGGTCGGCGCCCTGCCGCGCGAACGCCAGCGCGATCGCGCGGCCGATCCCGCGCGACGCCCCCGTGATCAGCGCCTTGCGCCCCGCGAGCAGCTCCACCTCAGGCCTCGCTCGCCGCCGTCAGGGCCTCGGCCGCGGCCTTCACGTCGGCCGCGCTCAGCACCGAGAGGCAGCTCTTCTTGCGGTCGTTCTGGCGGACGAGCCCCTTGAGGACGCCGCCCGGACCGAACTCGAAGCACTGCGCCACGCCCATGGCGAAGGCGCGGTCCATGGACTCGCGCCAGCGGACGGTGGCGCTGACCTGCCGCACCAGGAGCTCGCGGATCGCGGCGGGGTCGGCGACGTGGAGCTCGGCGGTCACGTTGGCGATCACCGGGGTCTTGGGCGCCTTCACGTCGGCGGCCGCGAGGTCCGCCGCGAGCCGCTCGCCGGCGGGCGCCATCAGGCTGGAGTGGTAGGCGCCGGCCACGTTGAGCGGGATCGTGCGCTTGGCCCCCAGCTCCTTGGCCTTGGCCACCGCCGCCTCGAGCGCCGCGGTCGCGCCCGACAGCACCACCTGCTGCGGGGCGTTGTCGTTGGCCACCCCGACGGGGCCGAGCCCGCTCCCCGCCTCGACCGCCGGACCCAGCGCGCCCGCGCCGAGGCCGAGCAGGCTCGTCATGCCCGAGGGGGTCGCCTCGCAGCACTCCTGCATGTAGCGCCCCCGCGCGATCACCAGGCGCAGCGTCTCCTCGAGCGACAGCGCGCCCGCGAACGCCAGCGCCGAGTATTCGCCCAGCGAGAGCCCCGCCGCGCAGGCGACCTCCGGCAGGCGCCCGCCCAGCTCGGCCCGCAGCGCCTCGAGCGCGGCCAGCGAGCAGACCACGATCGCGGGCTGGCTGACGTCGGTCCGGCGCAGCTCCTCCTCGGGCCCCTCGAACGAGATCCGCACCAGGTCGAACGGGACCGCCGCGTTGGCGCGGTCGTACAGCTCGCGCGCGGCCGGGTAGGCCTCGTAGAGGTCCTTGCCCATGCCGACGGCCTGGGCGCCCTGGCCGGCGAACAGGAAGGCGATCGGGGAGGTCGTCGTGGTCATTGCGCTCACCTGCCGCGGGTCGCTACCAGCGCACGAGGACCGAGCCCCAGCTCAGCCCGGCGCCGAACGCGAGCAGCAGCACCAGGTCGCCCTGCCGGATGTTGCCGGTGCGGACCGCCTCGTCCAGCGCGATCGCCACGCTGGCCGCCGAGGTGTTGCCGACGCGTTCGATGTTGATCGTGCAGCGCTCGGACGCGATCCCGGCGCGCTGGCAGGCCGCGTCGAGGATGCGGAGGTTCACCTGATGCGGCACGATCGCCGCGACGTCCCCGGGGGAGACCCCGGCGTCCGCGCAGGTGTCCTGGATCAGGGACGCGAACGTCTTGACCGCGAACTTGAACGTCTCGCGCCCCTGCATGTGCACGTACTGCTGGCGCGCGGCGAGCGTCTCGGGCGTGTGCGGCCGGCGCGAGCCGCCGGCCGGGACCACCAGCACGTCCTCGTCACCGCGCAGGCCGCGCCGCTCCGCGAGGAGGTCCCCCTCCTCGGGGTCGCAGGCCGCCAGCACCGCGGCGCCCGCCCCGTCGGCGAAGATCACGGCCGTCGCCCGGTCGGTCGGGTCGGTGATCACCGACATCTTCTCGGCGCCGATCACGAGCGCGCGCTGCACCGCGCCGGCCCGCACCTGGTTCATGGCCGCCGACAGGGCGAGCACGAACCCCGAGCAGGCCGAGTTGAGGTCGTAGCCGCCGGCGCGCTCGGCCCCGAGCTCCCGCGCCACGATCGCCGCGAGCGAGGGCATGAGGAAGTCGCCGGTCATGGTGGCGCACACGATCAGGTCGAGGTCGCCCGGCTCGAGGCTGGCCGCGGCCAGCGCGTGGCGCGCGGCGGCGACCGCCATCACGCTGGCCGGCTCGTCGTCGCCGGCGAAGCGCCGCTCCGCGATCCCCGTGCGGCTGCGGATCCACTCGTCGCTGGTGTCGAGCGTCCTGGACAGCTCGGCGTTGGTGACCACCCGGGCGGGCAGGTACGACCCCGTCCCGATCACCCGCACCCCGCGCAACGTCCTGACCCGCTCTGCCGTGCTCACGCGACCCCCCGCGAGCTGGTCAGGTCCGCCAGGCGCGTCGCGATGTGCCGGTTGACCTCGTGCTGCACGAAGTCGCGCGCGGCGCGGATCGCATGCTTGATCGCCCGGGCGTCCGACCGCCCGTGCGCGATGATCGCGCAACCATCGATCCCGAGCAACGGGGCCCCGCCGTAGGTGGTGTAGTCGCTGAACTCGTGAAGCCGGCGCAGCACGCGCTCGACGACGGCCGCCTCGGGCCCGGCCGCCGCCGCGCCCCCCCCGGCCTCGGCCGCGCTGGCCCGCTCCTCGCGATACAGCGAGGCGAGCTCCTCCATGATCGCGCGGCCGGCGCCCTCGGCCGTCTTGAGGATCGTGTTCCCCACGAACCCGCCGCAGACCACCACGTCCGCGCGCCCCTCGAAGATATGGTTCCCCTCGACCGCGCCCGCGAACTCGATCAGCCCGCGCTGGCCCGCCTCCTCCAGCAGGGCGCGCGCCTCGCGCTGCTCGCTGCCGCCCTTGCTCTCCTCCTCGCCGATGTTGAGGAGCGCCACCTTCGGCTGGGTCACGCCCAGCACGCCCTGGCTGTAGGCCGTGGCCATCACGGCGTACTGCACGTAGTGGTCGGGCTTCATCTGGAGGTTGGCGCCGACGTCGCACAGGACGGTCGTGCCCGAGCGGGTCCGGAAGGCGACCGCGATCCCGGGGCGGTGCACCCCGGGCAGCAGGCGCGCCGAGAGCACGCAGCCCGCCATCACCGCGCCGGTGTTCCCGGCCGAGACCAAGGCCTGCGCCTCGCCGGCGGCCAGCCGGCGCGCGCAGACCGCGATCGAGGCGCCGGGCTTGCTGCGCAGCGCCTTGCCGGGGTGCTCGTCCATACCGATCACGTCCGGCGCGGCGACCACCTCCAGGCGGTCGGGGCGCGCGCCGCCCAGCTGCCCGATCAGGGCCTCGATCGCCTCGGGACGACCGACGAGCTGGAGCGCGACGTCGTCGTACGCCGCGAGGGCGTCGAGGGCGCCGCGTACGATGGCTTCGGGAGCGCGGTCCCCGCCCATGGCGTCGACCGCGATGGCGACGGGATCCGCCACCTACTCCGACTCGGCCTCCACGTTGAGGACGGCGCGGTCACGGTAGTGACCGCACGTGTCGCACACCGTGTGCGGCCGGCGGGAGGTCCCGCACCGGGGACAAGCCGAGAGCTGGAGCGGGCGGAGCGCGTCGTGGCTCCTCCGCATCCGGACCCGGCTGTGAGACTTACGCTTTCTGGGGACTGCCACTGCACGACTCCTGCTGAGGAGAGCGCGGGATTATAGGCGCGGTTTTTGAGAGGTCAAACGTCCGGGGGAGAGCCGCGGCGCCCTGCCGGCGGTGGGCCCTACCCAGGGTCGGGGGGCGGCGCTACCCAGGCTCGGGGGCGGCGGGCTTGCGTTACCCTCCCCGAGTGGCCCGCCGCGAGCTCCCGCGTCACCAGGTCCGCCCCGACCTGTTCCCCGCTGCGCCCCCGCAGCGGGCCTGCGGGGAGTGCACCGCCTGCTGCACCGTCTACTACGTCGACGGCCTGTGGCCCGAGTCGCCGCGCTGGGAGGCCTGTCCGCACGCGCGCGGCGGCTGCGGGATCTACCCGCGGCGCCCGGAGAGCTGCCGGGTCTTCCGCTGCATGTGGCTCGACGGCTGGGGCGAGGAGGCCGACCGCCCCGATCGCCTCGGCCTGGTGCTCGACTTCGCCCCGCCTCGCCCCAGGATCGCGACCCGCGCCACGATCACCGCGATCGAGACCGCGCCGGCGAGCGCGCAGGGGGAGGCCGCCCGCGGGCGCCTGCGCGAGCTGGCGCCGAGGATCCGCACCTTGCTGGTGCCGTTCGGCGCCAAGGGCCTCGACAACTTCGGCCGCGAGGTCACCCCGGAGGCGGCCTCATAGCCTAACGCCCCTGGTAGGCGGCCCGCAGCGGCGCGATCTCCAGCTTGACCATGGAGAGCATGGCGGTCGCCACGCGCGCGGCCTTCTCGCGGTCGGGGTCGGCGAGCATGTCCTCCAGCTCGGCCGGCGCGATCTGCCAGCACACGCCCCAGCGGTCGCGGAGCCAGCCGCAGGCCTCGACCTGCCCGCCGCCCGCGAGGAACGCGTCCCAGTAGCGGTCGAGCTCGGCCTGGTCCTCGCACCTCACCATGAACGAGATCGCGTGGTTGAACGGGTCGAGCGGCCCGGACGCGAACCCGACGAACGCCTGCCCGAACAGGGTGAAGTCGACCACCTTGACCGATCCCGCCGGCCCGCTCGGCGTCTCGACCGGCAGCGTCGTCACGCGGTCGATCCGCGAGTCGGGGAAGGTCGAGACGTAGAAGGCCGCGGCCTCCTCCGCCTCCGCGGCGTACCACAGGTGAGGAGTGATCTTCTGAATGGACATGGGGACCTCGGGTGGGGCGCCGAGGGTAGCGCAGGGGTGGGACCGCCGCTCCGCCTCCCTGCGCCGTGAGCCTCACGCCTGCTGGGTCGTGCGGCGACCCCGGCCGACCGCGTAGAATCTCGCCGAGCCGCCATGCCGCACGTCGCGTTCGTCCCGCTGGTCGGCGCGCGGGTCCGCCATGAGCGGGTGCGCGCGCTCGGCATGACCCTCCCCGACCTGCGCCGGCGCGGCGCGGCGATCGAGGCGCTCCCCGCGCTGGGCCTGTTGACCCTGGCGGGCCTCACGCCGGAGGACTGGTCGCGGAGCTGGCACGACGACTGCCACCCCTGCGACGCCCTGCTCGAGCGGATCCTCGCCCAGCGCCCCACGCTGGTCGCGATCTCGGCCCTGACCGCCTCGATCGAGCTGGCGTACGGCGTGGCGGACCGGCTGCGCGAGCGCGGCGCGCGGGTCGTCCTGGGAGGGCTCCACGTCACGGCCCTCCCCGACGAGGCCGCGCGCCACTCCGACGCGGTGGTGGTGGGCGAGGGCGAGCCGGTGTGGCTCGACCTCCTGCGCGACGCCGAGCGCGGCGCGCTGCGCCCGCGCTATCAGGCGAGCTGCCCGTTCGACCTCGCGGCCGCGCCGCTCCCGGCCTACGAGCTGCTCGGCGGGCCGCGCCCGCGCTTCACCTTGCAGACCCAGCGCGGCTGCCCGTTCGCGTGCGAGTTCTGCGCGGCGAGCCGGGTGCTCGGGCCGTTCCGCGAGAAGCCGCTGGCGCGGATCGAGGCGGAGCTGGTCGCGATCGCGGCCCGCGACCCGCGCCCGCGGATCGAGCTCGCCGACGACAACACCTTCGCCGGCCGGCGCGACGCGCCCGCGCTCCTGCGCGCGCTCGGCGGCGCGAACGCGCGCTGGTTCACCGAGTCCGACTGGCGCCTCGGCGAGCGCCCCGAGGCGCTCGACGCGCTCGCCGACTCGGGCTGCGCGCAGGTGCTCGTGGGGGTGGAGTCGCTCGCCCCGCGCCACGCCGGCCTGGGGCGCAAGGCGGCCGAGCTGCCCCGCGTGGTCGCCGCGCTCGAGGCGATCCAGGCCCGCGGCGTGGCCGTGAACGGCTGCTTCGTGGTCGGCGCCGACGGCGAGACCCACGAGTCGCTCGCGGCGCTGCAGGCGTTCTTGCTCGAGGCCCCGTTCGCCGAGCTGCAGGTCACGCTCCAGACGCCGTTCCCCGGCTCCCCCCTCCACCGCCGCCTGGCGCACGAGGGGCGCCTGCTCGAAGGGCGCGGCTGGGACCACTACACTCTGTTCGACGTGACCTACCGCCCCGACCGCATGAGCCCGGGCGAGCTGGAGCAGGCGTTCCACGCGCTGGTGGCCGCGGTGTTCGCGCCCGGCCCCTCGGCCCGCCGGGCCGCGATCCGGCGCGAGCTGCAGCGGCGGCGCCGAGGAGGAGAGCCATGAGCGACGCCGAGCCCGCCGGCGATCCGCCCGCGAGCGAGGAGCCCGCGGCCAAGCCGACCCCGTCTTGGCGTGTGGCCGCGCCCGACCCGCGACCTGCACCCGCCGGGCCGCTGCCCGACCCGGGCCCCTTCCAGGCCGCCGACCTTTGGCGCGTGCTGGTAGGCGACGCGGACGCGATCCGCCGCGCCGCGGCCGACCCGCGCGCGGTGTGGATCGCGGGGCTGCTCGTGCTCTCGGCGGCGCTCGGGCGCGAGTACGACGGCGAGTACCTGCTGGCCGAGCCCTGGCACCTCGCGATCTCGCCGGGCGCGTCGTTCCTGGTCGCGTTCGTGATCTACCTGGGCGTGCGGTCGGTCGGCCCCTGGTCCGGCGGGCCCTGGCCGCGGCTCCTCCCGGGGTTCCGCCAGTTCCTGACCCTGTTCTGGCTGACCGCGCCCCTGGCCTGGGTCTACGCGGTCCCCTACGAGCGGCTCCTCTCGCCCGAGGCCGCGGTCACGCTCAACCTCTCCTCGCTGGGGCTCGTCGCGGCCTGGCGCGTCGTGCTGACGGTCCGCGTGGTCAACGTGCTGTTCGGCGCGCCGCTCCTCCAGGCGATCGCGCCCGTCCTGCTCGTGAGCGACGTGCTGGCGCTGTTCGCGCTCCAAATGCTCCCGTTCCCGATCATCACGATCATGGGTGGGGTCCGCCTCGCCCCGCACGAGCAGGTCCTGCAGTCGATCGCCCTGACGATCCTGCTCTCGGGCCTGCTCACGCTCCCGGTGTGGGGCCTGGGCTGGCTCGTCCTCGCGTCCGCCAAGCTCGCGGCGCGGTGGCGCGGCACCCTGCCGGCGCCGCGTGCCTCGGCCGAGGTGCCGGCGCGGCCCTGGCCGCGCGGCCCGCTCGGCGCGGCCGTGGGCGCGCTGGCGGTCGGCCTGGCGCTGCTTCCCTTCGCCCAGCCCGAGCAGCGCCTGCGCTGGCAGGTCCAGGCCGCGCTGGGCGAAGGCCGCCCACACGACGCGATCGGCCTGCTCGCGCAGCACCCGCGAGCGGCGTTCCCGCCGCAGTGGGTCCCTTCGCTGCCGCGCAGCTACGGCTACACCCAGCTCGGGCCGCTGTTGACGCTGCTCGAGGCGGCCGTCGCGGACGCGCGGACCCCCGAGTGGGCCCTGCTCCACTGGGAGGAGCAGCTCGGCCGCCATATCGACCTCAGGCGCGGCTTTCGCTTCCAAGAGCCCGAGCGCAGCCGCGTGCTGCGCCTCCTGCTCCGGCTCCCGCGCGGCGTGGCGCTGGCGAGCGAGCACACCGGCGCGATCGCAGGCCTCGTCCAGCGGGCGCACGAAGACCCCGACCTCGACCGGGTCGCCCTCCGCGAGCTGCTCGCGCGGCTCGAAGCCGCCGAGGAGCGCTGAGCTACTCGACCGCCGTCGCGAACGTGGGGCCGCTCGCGCCCTGGGGCTCGGCCCCCAGCGGCGGGAACCGCCCGTCGGCGAAGCGGTGGGTGAACTCCCAGTGGCAGGCCACGCCGAGCAGCACGCACAGGTGGAACAGCTCGTGCGGCCCGAGCAGGCCGGGCGCGAGATCGGGCCAGCGGGCGAACTCGAGCACCGCCCCGATCGTGTAGGCCAGGCCGCCGCCGATCAGCGGGAGGAGCAGCGGCCAGCCGTAGACGCGGAGCACCTTGAAGCCCGAGAGCAGGCCGATCCAGCCCATGCCGAGGTAGAACGCGAGCCCGAGCGCCTCGGACACGTGCTCGAAGAACACCGTCTTGAGCAGGATCCCGACCGCGGCCAGCGTCCAGATCAGCGTGATCATGCCCCAGCGCCAGATCCCGCGGAACAGGATCGCGTGGCCCGCGGTGAACGTGCCCGCGATCAGCGCGAAGATCGCCGCGTGGTCGCAGCGCTGCAGCAGGGCGCGCGCCGGCGTGTCGTGCGGGAGCGTGTGGTAGATCCCGCTCACGGTCAGGAGCAGCACGCAGCTCCCGCTGAACACCGCCAGCGCCAGCGCGTGGCCGGGGGTGTCGCCGCCGCGGCGGATCAGGCGCGGGGCGAGGCACGCGAACAGCAGCGCGCCGAGCAGGTGGCTGACCGAGCTGAACGGGTCGCTGAGGCCGGCGAACGGGACGGGGAGGGCCTCGGCGAGGGTGAACATGGCCCGGATCGTACGCGCCTTTCCCGCGCGGCGCGAGTCAAGGGACCGTCACGCACCGTCCAAGTGTGGTCATACGGGGCTCGGCCCCGGTGAGGCGCTCGGCGGGCGGCCCGACCCGGGGTAGAGTCGCGCCCGTGAAGACCCCCGCCCCCTCGGCGCCCCGCCGCGCCCCCGCACGCGAGGCCGGCGAGCCGGACCCCGTCGACCTCGGGTTCGACCCGACCGCCCTCCCCAGCCTGGCCGACCTGGTGCGCCTGCGCGCCGCGCGCCAGGGCACGCAGCCGTTCGTCACGTTCCTGGCCGACGGCGACCGCGACGAGCGCCGGCTCGACTTCGCCGGCCTCGAGGCGCGCGCGCTCGCCGTGGCCGGCGCCCTCGCCGCGCGCGGGGTGGGCCCCGGCGACCGCGTGCTGATCATGCTCCCCACCGGGCTCGAGTTCGTGGAGACGTTCTTCGGGCTGCTCCTGGGCGGCATGGTCGCGGTCCCGGTCTACCCGCCGGCCCGCCTCGATCGCCTCGAGCACTACCTGCGCACCCTGGCCGCGATCTCCGAGACCGCCGCCTGCCGCGCGGCGATCCTCGACGAGCGCCTGGTCCCGCTGGTCGGCAAGCAGCTCGCCGGTAAGACGCAGATCGTCGTGACCGACCACGAGCTGAAGGCCGCCGCCGCGCCGGGGACGCCGTATCCCGTCGAGCCCGGCAGCCCCGCCTTCTTGCAGTTCACTTCGGGCACCACCAGCCAGCCGCGCGGCGTGGTCCTGCTCCACCAGCAGCTCCTGGCGCAGCTCGAGGCCTACGCGCGCGCGCTGCGCCTCGCGCCCGGCGAGGTCGTGGTGAGCTGGCTGCCGCTGTACCACGACCTCGGCCTGATCGGGAAGATCCTGGCCGCGCTGTACGGCGCCGCGCCGGTGGTGCTGCTCTCGCCGATCGACTTCCTCAAGGACCCGATGAGCTGGCTGCGCGCGATCAGCCGTCATCGCGCGGTCCACTCGGCCGCGCCCAACTTCGCCTACGACCTGTGCGTGCGCCGCTGCCCGCCCGAGCGGCTGCGCGCCGAGGGGATCGACCTGTCCTCGCTCGAGAACGCGGGCATGGGGGGCGAGCCGGTGTCGTGGGCCACGGTCGAGCGGTTCCGCGACCACTTCGCGCCGTTCGGGCTCCGGCCCGAGGTGCTGAACCCCTGCTACGGCCTGGCGGAGAACACCCTGGTCGCGACCGGGCACCGACGCGGCGAGGCGCTGCGGACCGTGACCGTCAGCGCCCGCGGCCTGCAGCGCAACCTCGTCGTCCCGCCCGAGGGCGAGGACGACCGCGCGGTGGTGGTCGGCAACGGGAGGCCGTTCCCGGGCATGGCGGTGCGGATCGCGGGCGACGAGGGGCGCGACCTCGGGGCCGACGCGATCGGCGAGATCTGGGTCCAGAGCCCCTCGCTCGCCGCCGGCTACATGGGCGACCGCGAGGCGACCGCGCGCACCTTCGTGGAACAGGACGGCCAGCGCTGGCTGCGCACCGGCGACCTCGGCTTCGTCTCGGGGGGCGACCTCTACATTTGCGGGCGCAGCAAGGACGTCCTGATCGTGCGCGGGCGCAACTTCCACCCGCAGGACCTCGAGCAGGAGGCGGGCGGCGTGGCCGGGGTGCGCACCGGCAACGTGGTCGCGTTCGCGGCCCCCAAGGACGGCGGCGAGGTGGCGGTGATCGTGGCCGAGGTCGACCCGCGCGCGGGGCGGCCGGCGGGCGAGGTGCGCCAGGCCGTGATCGAAGCGATCTCGAGCGCGTTCCAGCTCGCGCCCGGCGAGGTGCTGCTGCTCCCCAGGGGCTCCCTCCCCAAGACCTCGAGCGGCAAGCTGCAGCGCGGGCTGGTGCGCGAGGCCTACCTCGCCGGCAAGCTGGCGACCTTCACCCCGCCCGGCAAGCTGGCCTCGCGCTGGCTGACCCTGCGGCTGCTGGCGGGCGAGGTGGGCCGGCGGCTGCGCCCGCGCCGCGCGGCAGCCGTGGCGGCGCCGGCCGCGGCCAGCGAGGCCGAGCTCGGCGCGATCGACCCGCGCTTCGCCGAGGCGCTGCGCGCGGTCGGCGCCAAGGTCGAGTTCACCCTCACCCCGGGGCTGCGCCTGGACGGGCTCGGCCTCGACTCGCTCGAGCGGGTCGAGCTGTGGCTGCAGCTCGAGCGGCTGTTCCAGGCCAAGGTCTCCGAGGCGGACTGGAGCAGCTCGCAGACCCTCGGCGAGCTGCAGGCGCTGCTCGAGCGCCACGAGGGGACCGCCCCCGAGGGGGGGAGCGCGGGCGCGCCGGCCGACGGCTCGTCGCTCCTGGTGCGCGAGCTGCTCGCGCCGGCCGAGGCGAGCGAGGCGCCGTTCAGCCGCCCGTGGACCGCGCCCGCGATCTTCGGGACGCTGACCGCGATCTCGCGCACCTGCTGGGGCTGGGACATCGAGGGGCACGAGCACTTCCCGCCCGAGGGCGGGGTGATCGTGGCCGGCAACCACGCCACCTACCTCGACGGCGCCTGGCTGCGCAACGCGGTCCCGCCGGAGGTGCAGGCCCGCCTGGTGGCCTACAACTGGGCCGGGCTGCCGGGGTTCACCCGGGTGTTCCTCGAGCAAATGGAGACGATCCCGATCGACCCCGAGAGGAGCTTCCGCGAGGCGATCCGCGCCGGGATCGAGGCGCTGCGCGCGGGCAAGGCGGTGCTGATCTTCCCCGAGGGGCAGCGCACGCACTCGGGGCGGATGGGCGCGTTCCGGCCGGGGGTCGGCCTGCTCAGCCTGCTCGCGCAGGCGCCGATCGTCCCGTTCAGCCTCCACGGCGCGTTCGAGATCTACCCGCGTGATCGCGCCTTGCCGCGCTTCAGCGCCACCCGTCGCGGGAAGGCCGAGCGGCTGCGGATCCGCTTCGGGCCGCCCCTCGCGCCCCCCGAGCTCGAGGCGGCGCGCGCCTGGCCGCAGGCGCTCGAGGTCACGCGCCGGCTGCGCGCCGCGGTCGAGGCCCAGCTGGTGGACGGCGCCTGAACAACGGGTGGACGTCGGGCCCGCGCGGGGCCGCGCGCCGTGGAGAACGCGGGAGGAACGCCGGGAGACCCGGGCCCGTCGGAGGCGAGCGCTAGAACGCGGGCCGTCCCCCCAGGAGGCCCACATGAACGACGCGCTCGAAGTCCACGAGATCGCCACCCTGTTCCCGAGCATGTCGCAGGTCGACGAGGACCACCTGCGCGAGTCGCTCGCCAAGGAGGGGCAGCTCGAGGAGATCCTCCTGTTCGAGGGGAAGATCCTCGACGGGCGCCACCGCTACGCCGCCTGCCGGGCGCTCGGGATCGAGCCGCGCCTGCGCGCGTTCGAGGGGACGGCCCAGGAGGCGTTCGCCTACAGCGTGGCGCTCAACCTCAGCCGACGTCACCTGACCCCGGTCCAGCGCGCGGCGGCCGGCGCCGGGATCAAGGAGTTCCAGGCGCGGCTGCTCGCTCAGGCGACCGGCGCCGCGCCCGCGAAGGCGACGGCGGGCGAGCCCGCCGTGCAGGAAGACGCGCACGCGCCCGCCGAGGCCGCGCCGATCGACGTCTCGATCACCGAGCCGCCCGCCGAGCCGCCCGCCGAGCCGCCGGCGCCGCGGCGCGCGCCGAGCGCGCGGACGATCAACGCCAAGGCCCGCGAGCTGGCGAGCAAGCGGGTCGGGATCAGCGGGCGCGCGATCGAGGCCGCGGCCAAGGTCAAGGAGGAGGCGCCCGACGTGTTCGAGCGCATGCTGGCCGGGACGGCCGGCAGCATGCCCGACGTGAAGCGGCTGACCGCGCTCCCGCCCGAGGTGCGCGAGCAGGTCCACGCCCTGGTCGACGAGGGCGCCAACCTCAAGGCCGCCCTCAAGCAGGTCGCCCCGCCGCCCCCGGCCGAGGAGGGCGCCCTGTTCCTGGGCAAGGTGACGCTCGAGCCGGCGCAGGCGAGCGCGTTCGGGGCGATCGTCGCGGCCCGCGGCCTCAAGCGCGCCGAGGCCGCGCGCGAGGCGCTCCTCGACTGGATCGCCAAGCACGAGGGCAACCCGGCCGACGCGCGCGAGCTGGTGGCCGCCCCCTGACCGCCCTCGCGGGGTAAGCTCCGCCCCCTCACGGGAGGTGAGCCATGCAGTACGGCGCCCGCAACCAGTTGATCGGCACGGTCCGCGAGATCAAGCAAGGCGACGTCATGGCGCAGGTCAAGCTCGACGTCGAGGCGGCCGGCATGTCGAGCGTCATGACGACCGAGTCGCTCGAGGAGCTCGGCCTGCGGCCCGGCGACCGGGTGCGGGTCGTCGTCAAGGCGATCCAAGTGCTCCTGGTGAAGGAGTAGCGGGCGATCAGCGCCCGAGCTGCTCGAGCGCCTGGCGCGCGGGGGCGAAGCCGGCCGCGGCCGCGGCCTCGTACCAGTGGCGCGCCTCGCCGAGGTCGGGGCCGCCGAGCGCGCCGCCCTCGTAGAGCCGGCCGAGCTCGAACATGGCGGGCGCGAACCCGCCCTCGGCGGCGCGCCGCAGGAGCCGCAGCGCCTCGCCGGGCTGGCGCGGCCCGCCGATCCCGCCGGCGAGCGTGCGGCCGAGGTGGTACATGCCCGAGAGCTCGCCGGCGTCGGCGGCCTCCCGGAACAGCGCCCGCGCGCGGGCCGGGTCGGCGGGGCCGTGCTCGCCCGCCTCGTGGATCTGGCCCAGGATCACCTTGGCGTAGGCGTCGCCGCCCGCCACGGCTCGCTCCAGCAGCGTCACGGCCCAGGGCACGTCGCGCGGCACCCCGTCGCCCGCCCACAGCATTTGCCCGGCGTGGGTCAGCGCCCGGGCGCTCCCCGCCTCCCCCGCGCGCAGGTAGTGCTGGAGGGCGCGCTGCGGTTCGCGCGGGCCCGCCGTCCCGTGCGCGAGGTGGAACCCGAGCCAGGTCATGGCCGTGACGTCTCCCCTCGCGGCCGCCTGCTCGAGCCACTCCAGGCCGCGGGCGGGGTCGGGCCGGACGTCGTCCCCCTCGAGGAGCGCCATGCCGAGGTTGCGCATGGCCGCGGGATGCCCCACCTCCGCGGCGCGGCGCGTCCACTCCATGCCCGCCGCCGGGTCGGCGGGGACGCCGGCCCCGCTGCGGAGCACGTAGCCGTAGTTGCTCATGCCCTCGGGGTTGCCGGCCCGGGCCGAGCGCTCGAACCAGCGCGCTGCCGCCGCCGCGTCACGGGCCACGCCGCGGCCCTCCATCAGCATGAACCCGAGCTCGCTCATGGCCTGGGGGTCGCCGGCCTCGGCCGCCAGGCCGAACCACGCCGCGGCGCTGAGGTCGTTGCGGGGCACCTCGTCGGACTGTGAGAGGAGCTGACCGACGCGGACCATGGCGCCGAGGTGCCCCGCCTTGGCGGCCCGCTCCCAGGTGGGGAACGCGGCCTTGGCGCCCTCCTGCGCCTCGCGCGCGCGGGCGAGCTCGGCCAGCCGCTCGAGCTCGGGCGGGTTGCGCGCGTCGGCGGGGACCGTCACGGCGATCGGGCCGCCCGCCGCGAGCGCCGAAGGGGGGTGGGGCTCGCGAGGTGGGACGGCGCGCCGGGGTGGGGCTCGCCTGGGAGCGTCCGTCGAAGGCGCGGGAGCGTCCGGCTGGCTGGGGGGCGCCGCGGAGCGCGTCGCGGCGGCGGGGCCGCGCGCGAGCGCCAGCCCGCCCGCCGTGAGCGAGGCCGCCGCGAGCCCGGCGGCGCCGACCAACACCCAGCGCGCGCGGCCGCCGGGCGCCGCCTCGCAGCCGCGCAGCTCCTCGGCCAGGGCCGCCATGGACACGAAGCGGTCGCCCGGCGCCTTGGCGAGGCAGGTCAGCAGCGCCGCGTCCAGCGCGGGCGGGACCCCGGACAGCAACCGCGAGGGCGCCAGCGGGACCTGCTCGAGCGTGGCCGCCAGCACCTCGGGCAGCGTCCGCCCCTCGATCGGCGGGCGGCCGGTGAGCGAGGCGTAGAGCGTCGCGCCCAGGCCGTACACGTCGAGCGTCGGGCCGGCCTGGTGGGCGCGTCCCTGGGCCTGCTCGGGCGCGAGGAACCCGGGGGTGCCGAACAGCATGCCCGAGCGGGTGAGCTGCTGCGTGGCGTCGCCGGGCTCGAGGTCCTTGACCAGCCCGAAGTCGGTCAGGAGCGCGCGCCCGTCGCGATCGACGAGGACGTTGCTCGGCTTGAGGTCGCGGTGCAGGAGGCCCTGCGCGTGCACGGCCGCGAGCGCGTCGGCGAGCGCGAGGCCGAGCGCGACGACCTCCCGCCAGGGGAGCGGCCCCTCGCGGTCGAGCCGCGCCTGGAGCGACTCGCCCTCCACGAGGTCCATGACGAGGTACGGCCGCCCGCGCCACTCCCCGGCGCCGTGGATCGGGACCACGTGCGGGTGACGCAGCCGGGCGAGGGCCTGTCCCTCGCGCCGGAGCCGGACCCGCAGCCGCTCGTCGTCGGCGAGGAGCAGCTTGATCGCGACCGGGCGCTCGAGCTCGAGGTCGCGCGCGCGCAGCACCACGCCCACGCCGCCTCGGCCGAGCTCGCCCTCCACGAGGTAGCGGTCGATCCGGTCCACGCCTTAACGTATAGCCGCTCGCCGCGGATCGGGCCCGGTCGCGCGCGCGGGGAGGACGGCACGGTGGAGCTCGCGACCACACTCGGACTGCTCGGCGCGCTGCTGATCGCGGCGCACGCTGGCGGCGCGCTGTTCGCCAGGCTGCGCCAGCCGCGCGTGATCGGCGAGATCCTCGGCGGCGCGCTGCTCGGCCCGACCGTGCTGGGGGCGTTCGCCCCGGCGGTGACCGGCGCCGCGGCCCGCGCGAGCGTCGGTCCGTTCGGCCTGCTCGCCGCCGCGCACGACGTCGGCCTGGTCCTGCTCATGTTCCTCTCGGGCGCGCGCATGAAGGAGCTGTTCGCCGCGGAGGACCGGCGCGCGGTGGCCTGGCTGGCGGCGATCGGCACCGCGCTCCCGTTCGCGCTCACGGTCACGGCGACGCCGCTGCTCCCGCTCGAGGCGCTGGCCGGGACGTCCGGCTCGACCGCGGCGCTGGTGCTGGTGCTCGGGATCGCCGCGGCGGTCACCTCGATCCCGGTGATCTCGCGGATCTTCCGCGACCTCGACGTGCTCCACACCCGCTTCGCCCGCCTGGTGCTCGGCGTGGCCGTGGTGGAGGACGTGGCGCTGTGGGCCGTGCTGGCCCTGGCCACCGCCCTGGCCGGCGCCGCTGGGCTCGGCGGCGGCGAGGTCACCTGGCACGTGGTGGTGACGGTGGCCTACGTGGCGCTCGCGATCGGCTTCGCGCCGCCGGCGGTCCGCGCGCTCGAGCGCAGCCCCCGCAACGGTCTGGCGCGCCGCTGGCCCCTGGCCTGGTTGGCCGCGGTCCTCGGCGCCTACGCGGCCGTGGCCCTGTCCTGCGGGGTCTCGCTGGTGTTCGCCGCGTTCTTCGCGGGGGTCGCGCTCGAGGGGCGCGGCGAGGCGGTGCGCGCGCGGCTGCTCGACGTAGAGCGGGTGGCGTACGCGGCGCCGATCCCGCTGTACTTCGCGGTGGTCGGCTACCGGCTGGTGTTCGACCAGGGCTTCGCCCCCGGCCTGGTGGCGGCGCTGATCGTGGCGGCCTGCGGCATGAAGCTGGCCTCGGTCAGCCTCGGCGGCGCCCTGGCCGGCTTTCGAGGCAAGGACCTCGTCAACCTGGCGATCGCGACCAACGCCCGCGGGGGCCCCGGGATCGTGCTGGCGAGCGTGGCCTACGACGCGCAGATCGTGAACGCGCTCGGCTACACCGCCCTGGTCCTGTTGGCCGTGGTCACCTCCCAGGGCGCCGGCGCCTGGCTCGAGCGCGAGCTGCGCGCGGGCCGGACGCTGCTGGTCGGCGACGTCGGCCCGGGCCCCGGCTTCGCGGGCGCGCCCAGCGCCGCGAGCGCGAGCGAGGCGCCCACGGCGACGGACGGCCCCCACGAGGCGCGACCGGCCGAGGAGCCCGGGCCCACCGCGTAGAGTGGACTGACCGCCAAGAAAACCAAGAAAGAGCTGTCGCTCCCAAAGTCAGCTCCTGGTGTGAGGACTGACCGCCAAGAGAGCCAAGAAAAGCTGTCGCCCCCAAGGTCAGCTCCCTGCTGTGAGAATTGACCGCCAAGAGCGCCAAGAGCGCCAAGGAAGAGCTGTCGCCCCCAAAGTCAGCTCCCTGGTGCGAGGACCGACCGCCAAGAGAGCCCAAAAAGAGCTGTCGCCCCCCAGGTCAGCTCCCTGGCAACCCTCGACTGACCGCCAAGAGCGCCAAGAGCGCCAAGGAAGAGCTGTCGCTGCCGAAAGCCGTCGATCGCCAAGTGCGCCGAGGAGCTATCGTCGAGCGACAGCTCCTCCGGGTCAGGAGGAGGGCGGGGGGGCGCCGCGCGCAGTTCGGGCGCGCGGTTCGTCCGATTGCCCGGGGCGATCACCAACTCGTGGCAGCGCGCACGCTGTTTGAGCACGGCGCCCCCCCGCCC
>CAZMSZ010000079.1:0-23908 GCA_964569055.1 uncultured Planctomycetota bacterium
GGGAGTGTGCAACCACAGGAGAGCCCCTGCCATGAAACCGATCGCGTCCCTCGTTCCGGCGGCGCTGGCGGTGCTCCTCGCCGCCGGGGTCTGCTCGGCGCAGGACCTCGAATACCGCATCAGCGGCGCGCACCCCAACCACGGCCCGTTCACCGGCGAGCTCCGCATCGCGCCCGTCCCCGGCGTGCTCAACGGCGTGCAGGTCACGCAGCAGCTCCGGTTCGCCAACGGGCCCGCCGATTCAATGTCGGGCGCCGGCACCGAGCAGGGCGACCGGGTGCTCGCCGCCGTGCGGCCGTCGGGCGGTCTGGTGGGCGGCCTGGGCGGGGCGGTGAGCCTGCCCAACACCTTGCTCGTGATCACGCTCGACCGCGCCGCGGGCACGTGCGACGTGCAGGCCTGGAACTACACGATCTCCTACAGCTACACCGGTCGCCTGGCCGGCGCGGCCACGCCGGTGCCCGGACCCAGCCTGGGCGGGAGCGGCGGCGGGACGGTGGCCGGCCCCAGCCTCGGCGGGAGCGCGCCGATCGGCGGCGGGAGCGGCGCGGCGACGCCGGTCGCCGGGCCGACCCTCGGCGGAGGGAGCGGCGCCGTGGCCGGGCCGAACCTCGGCGCGAGCAGCCCGCTGGGGAGCGGGACCACGCCGATCACGCCCGCGCCGACCCCCGTGGCCGGACCCACCCTCGGCGGGAGCAGCAGCGGCCCCGCGCCGGTCGCCGGGCCGAACCTCGGCGCGAGCAGCCCGCTGGGGAGCGGGACCGCTCCGATCACCCCCGCGCCGACGCCGGTCGCGGGCCCGACCCTCGGCGGGAGCAGCAGCGGCCCCGCTTCGGTCGCCGGACCGAGCCTCGGCGCGAGCGCGCCGCTCGGCGCCGGCCTGCCGACCCCAGTCGCGGGGCCTGCCGTCGGGAGCGCGCCGCTCCCCACGCCCAGCGCGGGCGGCGCGAACGAGGCGGCCGAGGTCGCCCGCGTGCGCGACGCGATCGAGGCCAGCGCCTCCAGCTTGTGGTACGTGAGCGAGGCCGACTACCCCTACGACTACGTGTTCGCGCCCCGCGCCGCGGCCGCGGCCGACTCGCTCGATTCGTTCCGCGACTACCTCGGCGTGTCGGACAGCCGGCCGGCGGAGGAGAGCACGCTCGACGACTTCTTCGGCCACCGGGTGGTGCACCAGCCCGGCGAGACCGCGGTCGAGCACGACGACGTGGTCCGCCACCAGGCGCTGAAGCAGGCGATCGAGGCGAACCTGACCGGGATCAAGGTCTACCGGGTGGGCGGCCCGTCCTCGACCCTCTCGAGCGGCTCGATCCTGGGCACGATCGACGTGTGGGTCGTGGGGCGCGACGCGTTCGGCAACCTCGTCGGGATCCGGACCACGTCGGTCGAGACCTGAGCCGACGACGCGGGCGAAGACCAGCGCGGCCGCGGGCGTGAGCCCGCGGCCGCGTGCCGTGTGGGGGGCCGTCCGGGAGACGCGCCGCGGTGAGCGGCAGCCCGTTCTCGACTTCCAATCTCCAATTCCCCCGGGGCCTCGCACCGTCGTCCTGGCCCCGGCGGTGCCTCCGCGTAGAATCCGCCCCCCAATCACCACACGAGGAGAGACACCGTGGAGAGGACGCTCATCCTGCTCAAGCCCGACGCCGTGAAGCGCCGCCTGATCGGGCGGATCATCGGGCGGTTCGAGGACAAGGGGCTGCGGATCGCCGGCATGAAGCTGATGCAGATCAGCCCCGAGCTGGCGGCGAAGCACTACGAGGCGCACCAGGACAAGCCGTTCTACGCGGGCCTGGTCAAGTTCATGACCAGCGACCCGGTGGTGGCGATGGTCCTCGAGGGGCCGCACGCGGTGACGGTGTGCCGCCAGATGATGGGCGCGACCTTCGGGTTCAAGGCCGACGCCGGCACGATCCGCGGCGACTTCGGGATCAGCAACCAGTACAACCTCGTCCACGGCAGCGACGGGCCCGAGGCGGCCGAGCGCGAGATCGGGCTGTTCTTCCCGGGCGGCGAGGGCCTGCTCGCCTGGTCGACGGCGGACGCCGAGCTCCACGCCTGCGACTGAGAAGGTGCCCCTTGCCTCGAGGCGACTCCTTGCCCCTGCCCAGCGCACCGCTGTCGCTGTCCAGGAGGCGCTCCCCAGGTGCAGAGGCAAGGGCAGGCTGAGACCCGTTACCCCGCAATGACGCGATCCCGCGGATACTGCTCGCCGTGAAGGTGACCGCGGGCGACGTGGCGCGGTGGGTCGCGGAGGCGGAGCCCGCCCTTCGGGGCGGGTTCGTGCACCGTGTGTGGCGGGCCGAAGAGGGCGCCGGCTGGGTGCTCCTCGTCCGCCACCACGAAGGCGGGGTCCCCGAGGGGCGGCCGCTGCGGCGCGTGGCCCTGGCGGTGGCCCTCGCGGCGGAGTGGGCCTACGTGGTCGCGGTCCCGCCCGAGGCCACCGGCGCCGACGACAAGCGCGCCAAGAAGGTCTGGGCGCGCGACGCCCACCCGTTCTTGTCGCTGCTCCGCCGCCACCTCGTCGGCGCGCGGGTCGAAGCGCTCGACGCCGTCGCCGGCGACCGGGTCGTGCTGCTCCGCTGCTCGCGGGGCGCCCCTTCGGCCGAGGAGCTGGCCCGCGGCGAGGGCGAGGGGCCCCGTCGGCTCGTGCTCGCGGTCGAGCTGATCGGGCGCGCGGGCAACCTGATCCTGGCCCACGAAGACGACCCGAGCGCGCAGCAGCCGCGGCTGCTCGGGGCGCTCAACGCCGGCCGCGCCCAGCGGCCGCTCGAGGCGGGCGGGCCGTATCGCCTCCCGCCGCCGCGCGAGGGCGCCGAAGCGGCCCCGCCCGCGGTCCTGGCCGAGGTGGCGCCCGACCCCGAGACGCTCGCGCTGGGGGTCGCCACGTTCGCCGCCCAGCGGGCGGTCGCCGAGCAGGCCCTCGCCGCCTCCCGCCACCAGGAGCTCCTGCGCGCGGTCCGGCGGGCCATGCAGCGGACCGAGGGGATCCAGCGGAAGCTCGAGGCCGAGCTCGCGGCGGCGGGCGAGGCGGACGCGGTCGAGCGGCGGGCGGACCTGCTCAAGGCGCACCTCGGCGAGGTCCCGCGGGGGGCGGCCCAGGTCACGCTGACCGACTACTCGAGCGGCGAGCCGGCGGCGGTCGTGCTCGAGCTCGACCCGCGCAAGACCGCCCAGGAGCAGATGAAGGCGCTCTACAAGAAGGCGCGCAAGCTGCGCAGCGGCGAGGTGCACGTGCGCATGCGCCAGGGCGAGACCGACGGCCTGGCGGCGGAGCTGCGCGGCTACGAGGAGCGGCTGCTCGCGACCGACCCCGACGACGAGGCGGCGCTCGAGGCGCTGGCCGAGGTGCTCGTCGCCAGGCAGGTCCTCCCGCGGCCGAAGCCGCCCAAGCAGAAGCAGCAAGAGAACCAGGGGCCGCGCTCGTATCGGACGCTCGAGGGGCACGAGGTGCTGGTCGGGCGCAGCGACGAGGAGAACGACCGCCTCACCATGCGGATCGCGCGGGGGAACGACCTGTTCTTCCACGTGCGCGGCTGCCCGGGGTCGCACGTGATCCTGCGGGTCGACCCCAAGCGGCCGCCCAACCACGAGTCGCTGCTCGACGCGGCCGCCCTGGCGGTGCACTACTCGAAGGCGCGCAACCGCGGCGCGGTCGACGTGAGCTATACGCCGCGCAAGTGGGTCACCAAGCCCAAGGGCGCCAAGCCGGGCCTGGTCCGGATCAGCAACGAGAAGACGGTGCGCGCGGGCAGCGACCCCGAGCGGCTGGCTCGCCTGCAGGCGACGCTCCGTCGAGAGGAGGAGGGGTGATGCGACGCGCGAGCTGGCCGGGGGCGCTCCTGCTGGCGGGGCTCGCCGGCTGCGGCAGCACCGACGCCACGTCCGAGCCGGAGGCGCCCGACAAGGTCACCGTCTCGCTCCACGGCCCGCCCGAGCAGACGCTCGAGCTGGAGGACTTCGAGTTCGATTGGGAGGACCTGCCGGTCGACGACCGCGGGAACAAGAGCGCCTACGAGCTGGCGGTGTGGGTGACCGAGCGCGAGAACGCCGCGCGCCGCTGCCTGCGGGCCGACCCGCCGGCCACCACGCAGGCGATCCGACTGCTCGAGGAGGTGCTGCGGCGCGTCCCCGACTCGTCGAAGGTGCGGCTCCTCCTGGCGCAGACCCGCTTCCGCCTGGCGTCGTACTGGTGGCAGGCGACCAACGCCATCCACTACGACATGGCCTGGGTCGACTACAAGAACGAGCTCCCGCCCGCCAAGGGGTCGCGCAAGCTGACCGACGAGGAGGTGGTGGAGTTCATCGCCTCGAGCACGCCCGAGTTCGAGCGCTCGCTCCAGCAGCAGCGCAAGCACGCGCAGGCGGCGCTCGAGCACTACCTGATCTACCGCTCGCAGCGCCCCGACGACAAGCGGGTGATCGACGCGCTGTGGAAGCTCTACTACTACGTGCAGGACTACGCGCGCTCGCTCCAGGCGCTGGACTACATGCTGGCCGAGATGGAGGCGTCCGAGGTCCCCGAGGAGGAGCCGATCCGGCGCGAGTACGAGGCGATCCGCGAGGGGATCGTGCGGTATCTGGCCAAGCGGCGCCTCGCCGGGCGCCAGACCCCGGCCGAGCCCACCCGCGCCGAGCGCGTGGATCCGGTGTTCCCCTGGTCGCCCGAGGACGACGCGGCGGGCCGCGCGCGGCGCCGTCGGCTCGGCTCCGTGGACTCGGAGCGCTGACTCGGTTCTACTGTTGCCCCGCTGGGCAGCCGAGGGTTCGGGCTGAACCCGCGTTCGCCCCGGGGCGTCCGGACCGGCAGAGGCATGGCGTGAACCACAGACTGGCTGCAGGGTGGCCCGCGCGCGCCGCCTTCCTCCTGCTCGCGCTGCTGCTCGGGCCCGGCTGCCTGCTGGCGCCGCCCGAGGAGGCTAACGGCGTGTTCCGCGTCGGGCTCGAGCAGGCCGAGGCGGGCGACACCGAGGCCGCGATCAAGACGCTGCAGGACGGGGTGTCGCAGTACCCCACCCACCTGCGCATGCGGTTCGAGCTGGCCCGCCTGCAGTTCGACAGCGGCGAGCTCCACCACGCCAAGGAGCGGGCGGCCATGCTCCGCGCGGCGGCCTCGGAGGAGAAGGGCAGCCTCGACGAGGCCAAGGCGCAGCGCAGCGAGGCGGGCAAGCACCGCGCGCGCGCGCTCCCGTTCTATCAGGCGGCGCGCGAGAACCTGCTCTACGTGACCGACCACGAGGACGACGACGCGCAGCTCGGCTGGGCGTTCTACCTGCTGTCCCGGACCCTGATCTTCTTCGAGGACTGGGTCGGCGCGCACGACGCGCTCGACCGCGCGATCGAGCACGGCAAGCCCCCCTCGAGCAAGCTGGCGCGGTGGCGCGAGTACCAGGCGGGGCTGCGCGAGAAGTTCGAGCTGGCCGAGGACCGCTGAGCCGAGCGTCCCGCGCGCCCGCCCTGGCTCGCCCGACCCGCGCCGCGCGGGTACAAGCGTAGGGCGTGCGGCTCAGGACCAAGTTCCTGTTCCTGTTCCTCGCCTCGGGGCTGTTCCTGCTCCTCGAGGGGCTCGCGGCCGTGTGGAGCCTGCGGGTGGTCGGCCGCGGCGTCGACGACCTGCAGATCTACACCCAGACCGACGACATCTGCGGCCAGATCAAGACCGAGCTGGCGCAGGTCCCCGACCCCGACGAGCTGGCCCGCCCGGGCTCGGCGCGTCAGACGCTCCTCCGTCACGCGGACCGCTCGCTGGTCCTGTGCCGCAGCCTCGAGAAGCTGACCGGCAGCCCCAGCTCGTTGGCGGCGATCGCGGAGATCAAGAGCGCGGTGCTGAGCTACCGCGAGGTCGGCGGCGCCTACGCGGCGCTGGCCGAGCAGGGGCGCGCCGGCTTCCGCGAGCTCGACCTCGCGGAGCCCGCCTACGCGCGCCTGGTGCGGGTCCGCGAGGAGGGGCTGATCGAGCCGGTCGGGCACGAGGCGCGCCTCGCGACCAAGGCCGTCGTCGACCGGGCCGAGGTGCTGACCTGGGTCACGCTGGGCGGCCTGAGCGTGTCGGTGGTGTTCACGGTGATCGGCGCGGTCCTGCTGGCGCGGGCCACCGCCCACCCGATCGTCCGGCTCCTGCGGGCCGCGCGCGAGGTCGGGCGCGGCAACCTCGCGACCACCGTCCCGGTGCAGAGCAACGACGAGCTCGGCCAGCTCGGTCAGGCCTTCAACGAGATGACGCAGCGCCTGCAGGAGGTCTACGACGGCCTCGAGGCCGAGGTGCGCAAGCGGACCGAGGAGCTGCACCTGCGCGAGATGGACCTCGAACGCGAGCGGCGGCTGGCCGCGATCGGGCGCCTGGCGGCCGGCGTGGCGCACGAGGTGAGCAACCCGCTGACCGTGATCGCTGGCGCCGCCGAGGGCCTGCGCGACCGCGCCGAGGACGAGTCGCTCCGCACGCAGCCCGCGTTCGAGGACTTCCCCGACTATCTCGAGACGATCGAGGGCGAGGCGTACCGGCTCAAGCGTCTGGTGCGACGGCTGCTCGACTTCTCACGCGCCCGCCCGACCGTCATGCACCCGACCGACCTGACCGAGGTGGTCGGCGACGCGGTGTCCCTGGCGCGGCTCGACCCGCGGGCCAAGGAGCACCCGATCGCCTTCGAGCGGCCGCGGCGCCGCCTGCGGATCCTGGGCGACGCCGACGCCCTCAAGGAGGCCACGCTCAACCTGTTGTTCAACGCCCTGGCCGCCGTCGAGCAGGGCGGCGAGGTCGGCGTCCAGCTCGGCGAGGACCCGGGCGGCGAGACGGTGTACGTGGAGGTGAGCGACACGGGGGTGGGGATCGACCCGCTCGATCAGGACCGGCTGTTCGAGCCGTTCTTCACCACCCGGCGCGAGGGCGAGGGCACTGGCCTGGGCCTGGCGCTGGTGTACGGCACCGTGGAGCGGCACGGCGGCTGGGTCGTCGTGCGCAGCGAAGGGGTGGGGGCGGGCGCCGCGTTCCGCATGACGCTCCCCCGGCGCGCGCCGACCCCGCAGACGGCCGACGCGGGCGAGCACCCGGCCGGCGCTCCCGACGCGGCCGAGGCCGGCGAGCCCGACGCGGAGGACCCGACCGGTGGGGACGAGGAGGGGCCGGACTCCGACGAACACGAGCCCGAGCCGGAGCCCGCGCCAGCCCGGTCGGATGCCAGCCCCGCGGGGCGGTAGGATCGCGGGCGGACCAGGAGGTAGTCGTGCGTCGATCGGGCTGGGGCCTCGCCGTGTGCGCCGCGCTGCTCCTCGGGCCTTCGGGCGGGTCGGCCCCCGCCCAGGAGGGCCCCCCCTCGAACCTGCCCTCGCCCGTGGACGGCGCGCTGCGCGCGGCCCTCGACGAGCAGGTCGAGGCGCTCAACGCCGAGGACCCCGACGCCGTCGTGGCGCTGTTCCACTCCGAGGCGCCCAACTTCAGGGAGGTGCGCCGCTCGCTGGTGGAGCTGTTCCGCGCGCGGGACCTGCGCTACAAGCTGGACGCGTACCGGTTCGTGGCCGAGGACCGCCCCTACGCGTATGCGCGCTGCACCCAGACGACCGAGCCCCTCGACGGAAAGGGTGACGCGAGGCGGGTCGAGCAGCTGTTCGTGTTCCGGCGCTCGGGCGACGAGTGGCGATTTTGGACGAGCGCGCTGCTGCGGGAGCTCGACCCGCCCGCACGCCCGGGCTCCCGTTGACACCCGATCGGCCCTGTGGTACAAGCCCCTTTCGGTGTTAGTCCAATGATTGTGGGCGTTTGCGTCGATGGCCCTGACCCGGGCCGGACACGTCACGCACCCCGCCTCGCGGGGTCCGGGCGTCGCGACGCGCTCGAGGGGTCACCCTCGGCGGGGGACGCGTGCTAGCACGACTGAGCATCCTCAGCGGGAAGCGCCAGGGAGAAGTGGTCGAGCTCGACGCCGGGTCCTACCAGCTCGGGACCGGACGCGGCGCCGACATTCAGCTCCGGGACAAGGGGGTCGGCTTCAAGCACGCCACCCTCACGGTCACCACCGACGGCCTCTCGATCGAGGACCTCAAGTCGCGCGGCGGGACGTTCATCGACGACCAGCCCGTGGACGGAGTGGTCGCGCTCGCGTCGGGTCAACCGTTCCGCGTCGGGACGGTGGACCTCGCGGTCGAGCTGACGAGCGCCCCGAGCGCCCCCGCCGCCGCCGCGGAGCCGGAGGCCGCCGACGAGGAGCCGCCGCCTGCCCTCGACATGGCCGAGGACGAGGCGCCCGCCGCCGCGGCCGCCGCCCCGGCGGCGACGCCGGCCAGCGAGCTGCCCGACGACGTCGACCTCCTCAAGGAGCGCTACCGCGAGCTCGAGCGGCGCTACCTCGAGAAGGCCCAGGAGGCGACCGCCCTGGCCGAGGCGCTCGAGGCCCGCGGCGACGCCGGCGGCGAGGACGTGGGCGGCTACGACGCGGGGATCGGCGGCTACTCCGAGTCGGTCTCGGCCGACCTCGAGGTGCGGATCCTCGAGCTCCAGCAGATCGCGGACGAGCAGACCGCGACCCTGCTGGAGAAGGACGAGGTGATCCGCCAGCTCGAGAGCCAGCTGGGGGTCCTGCGCGAGCGCAACCAGGAGGCGCTCGCCGGCGCGAAACGCGAGCAGGACGCCATGGCGCGCGAGTACATGCGCGGCCACGAGAAGGCCGAGGAGTGGCGCCAGGAGGTCGACGAGGCCAAGGCCGAGGTGGCCCGGTTCGAGCAGGTCAACGCCGAGCTGGTCCTCGAGGTCGAGGAGCTCAACGAGAAGATCGAGGCGCTGCGCTACCAGCTCGACCAGGAGGCCTCGCGGCGCGGCGAGCTGGTCCGCGAGCGGACGGTCGAGCTGCGCAAGGAGGCCGAGCGCCTGGAGGCCTCGAACGCCGAGCTGCGCACGCTGGTCGAGGCCTACGAGGAGAAGATCGACGAGCTCGACGAGCGGGTCGAGGAGGTCGAGGGCGAGAACGAGGCCCACGAGACCCTCGTCAACGACCTGCGCGAGGAGCTCGAGAAGACCAAGCAGGAGCGCGACACCATGGTGAAGACGCTCCGCAAGAAGGTCCAGTCGCTGGAGAGCAAGGTCGAGCGGCTCCAGGGCGAGAGCGCGCGGGCGCGCGCGGCCGCCGAGGCGGGGGCCGAGACGTAACGGCGGGTCGGCCCGATCCAGGACGAGTCCCACGTCGTGAGGCGCCGCGGGGCGGCGCCCGAGACGCTGGCGCGAGGAGAAGAGTGTGAAGCTGACGGTCGTGCACCTCGAGGGGTCGAAGCAAGGGCTCACCGAGACGCTCAGCGGGGAGGTGATCACGATCGGGCGCGACCCGTCGAACACCCTCTCGTTCGACCCGTTCAAGGACCTCGACGTCTCGACGCGCCACGCCTCGATCACGGCGCAGGGCGAGCAGGCGGTCCTGCAGGACCTCGGCAGCACCAACGGGACGTTCCTCAACGGGAACAAGATCCAGGGCACGGTCCCGCTGCCGAACGGCTGCATCCTCCAGTTCGGCGGCAACGGCCCCAAGGTCCAGGTGAGCTACTCGCTCACCGACGGGCCCGGCAAGAAGACCCAGATGATCAGCGACCTCTCCTCCAAGCTCGAGCAGGAGGAGGCGGCCCGCAAGAAGGGCAAGAAGAAGGTCGTGATGGGCGCCTGCTGCCTGCTCCTGCTGGTCGGGATCGGGGTGGGCGGCCTGTTCGGCTATCAGTCGTATCAGGCCGGGCAGGCGCTGGCGGTCGAGGTGGCCGGCCTCAAGGAGGAGGCGCTCGAGCAGCAGCGCCAGGCCGACAACCTCAAGGCCACCCAGAACCCGAGCGCCAAGAAGGTGTGGGACCAGGCGGTCGCCACGCTGGAGGCCGCCGACCAGGCCAGCCAGGCGGGCGAGCTCGCCCAGGCCCGCGACCTCTACCGGCAGGCGAGCAAGCAGTTCGACCAGGCCGGCAAGGAGGCGGGGCTGGCCTCGCAGGCGGCCGTGGCGGCGCTTGAGAAGGAGCTCGCGCAGGCCGCCGGCGCGGCGAGCGAGGAGCGCAAGGCGCTCGAGGCCAAGGAGGCGGAGGAGCGCAAGCGGATCGAGGAGGAGCGCGCCAAGCAGCTCGCCGAGCGCGAGGCGCAGCTCGCCGAGGTCAAGAAGCAGCTCGAGCTGGCGCGCGGCGCCCAGGCGATCAAGGAGCAGGCGCTCAAGATCCTCCAGAGCAAGGACCCCGCCCAGCTCAAGCAGGGGATCCAGGCCGTGGAGGGGCTGCTCGCCACCCTGCCGGCGGACGCGCCCGAGCGCGCCGACCTCGAGCCGCTCGTCCCCAAGCTCAAGGACGAGCTCGACCGCTACGAGAAGACGCCCGAGCAGCTCGCGGCCGCCGCCAAGTCGGCCAAGGAGATGGTCTTCGCGCTGCGCTCGCGCGTGTTCGCCCTGCCCCGCGGCCAGACCCCGCGCACGACCAAGATCCGCTACCCGATCGCGGAGGGCTCGGGCAGCGGCTTCTTGGCCTCGGACAAGGGGCACGTGGTGACCGGCAAGGAGGTGGTCGAGCCGCACCTGTTCCAGCCCGAGGCGCTGGCGCGCACCAAGAAGCTCGAGCAGAAGGGCATGAAGGTGTTCATCGAGCTCGAGATGCTCGCGAGCGTGGCCGGCGTCTACACCGCCAGCTACAGCGGCGACCAGATCCAGGTCGCCCGCCGCTTCGACGACTCGTTCGGCGACACCATGAAGGTCGAGATCGAGTTCGACAACGCCAAGACGGTGGTCGAGGTCAGCCCCCACCGCCGCGACGAGGCGGCGGTCGTCGTGCTCAGGGTCGACGACCTGGTGGGGAAGCCGGCGCTCGCGCTCGCCGAGCGCAAGCTCGACGAGCTCAACCCGATCGTCTCGCTCGGCGTGCAGAAGGAGGATCAGGGCGAGGCCTTGGCCCTGTTCAGCTTCACGGGCAACGTGACCGAGATCGGCCCGCTCCTCACGCTCAAGGCCCCCTCGTTCAGCACCTGGATCGGCGGCCCCGTCCTCGACCCCAGCGGCAAGGTGGTCGGCGTGCTCGTCGAGCCAGGCAGCGAGGAGAGCAGGGCGGCTTACGTCGACACGTTCAAGAGCGCCCTCAACTAGGTCACGGCGCCCTCCTCGGTGAGGAAGGGGGCCTCGGCCCTCGACGGGTGTCGCTGAGATGGCCACCCGCTCACCTCGGCGGCGGGCTAGCCGTCACTTCACCTCCTTCACCAGCGGCGCCAGCAGGCGGGTGAGCAGGTCGGTGTAGGCGGCGCGGCGCTGGGCGTTGAAGCGGACGTGTTGGGGTAGCTCGAAGTGGAGCGCGCGGCGGGTGCGCTTGGGGCTGAGGGAGCCGTCGCGTTCGGCGCCGCTGGCGCCGAAGTAGAAGGGGATCATGGCGCCGGCGTACTCGTACTTCGGGTCGAGCTGCTCGACCGCGAGCGGGACGCGGTCGGACTCGGGGAGGGCGCCGACCAGCTCGTGATAGCGGGCCCGGAGCGCCAGCAGCTCCTTCTTGGCGAAGCCCTGCGTGGCGAGCTCGATCGCCTGGACCTTGACCCGCCTCCCGTCGATCTCGACCGTGCGGGCGTGGCCGTGGATCTCGATCAAGAGGTCGAGCGGCGCGCGGCCGGAGGCGGCGTTCACCCGCTCCTGGTAGGCGGCGTAGACCTCGCGGGCGGTGTCGGTCTCGCGCTCGCGGCCGAAGCCGTCCTCCTCCCAGGGGCGCTCGGTGGGGCGGTTGACGTTGATCCAGCGCTGCTCCGAGCGCTTGCGGAAGCCGTCCGCGACCACCCAGCCGGTGCCGAGCTCCTCGGCGATCCGGCGGGCGATCGGGGCGGTGTGCGAGTCGAAGCCCTCGTGGGGCGCGGCGACCACGCAGCCGGTGTGGAGCTCGGCGACGCCATGCGCGAGCGTGGTTGCCATCAGGAGCACGACCTCGATCACGAGCGGACCTCCGTACACGGAGCCGCCGAGGCCCCACGGCGCCTCGGCGGCGGATGGGTTCGAGGACTCCGGACTACCCCAGCTCGGTCCGGATCCCCTCGGTCTGCTCCTCGAGGATCTCGAGCAGGTTCTCGTAGATCATCTCGCTCGAGGGGCCACCGAGGGCGGGGTTGCGGACCTCGACCCCGAACTTGGCGGAGTGGAGCTCCTCGCGTAGGCGCTGCGGGGTGATGTGGTACTTGCGGCACAGTCTCTCGTAGACCTCGGGGACGGAGAGCAGGTCGAAGCTGTCCCAGAAGCGCTTCTTGATCGTGATCCGGCAGCTCGGGCCGCCCGAGCCGGGCTGGATCTCGAACACGCGCGAGCGGCGCCCGCTCTTGCGGCTGCCCTGGACGCGCGTCACCCGGGCCGAGATCCCGCGCAGGCGCAGCGCCTCCACGAGGTCGTCGGGCGTGGGGACCTCGCCCTCCTTGGTCCACACCTTCTCGGCGTGGTCGGTGCGGATCACGCCGTCGACGAAGCCGAGTTCGCACTCGCCGAGCAGCTCGCTGTAGACCTGCAGGGAGGACGGCTTGCGGACGTAGGGCGCGAGCTCCTCGAACAGCTCCTCGGGCCGGCTGGTGGCGACGAGCGCCCCCTTCTCCTTGTGGTCGATCGTGATCCGGCTCCCGTCGCGCTTGTACTTGATCGCGCGGCGCTCGAGGATCCGGCACACCGTGTCGATGTGTCGGTCCTCGATGTCCAGGCTGCCGTTCGCAGCGTAGCGGTAACCCATCGCTTCCTCCCTCTCCCTGCGTCCCCTTCGCCTCAAGAGCCGGCCTGCTCGAGCTGTTGCTCGAGCTCTTGGATCCGCTCCTGGTACTCTTCCTCCTGGGCGAGCATGTCCTCGTTGATCTCCTCGAGGTCCTTGAGGAGGCGCTGGTTCTCCTCCTCGAGCTCGGCCACCCGCGCCCGCAGCGCGTCGTCTCCACCCCCGGCTGCTTCGCCCGCCGCGGCGCCCTGCGGGGCGCTGGCCTCGGCCTGGGCGGCCCGCTCGTTCGCCTGGCGCGCCTGCTCCGCCGTCTCCTGGGCGCGCGCCTCGGCCTCCTGGGCGCGGCGCTCGGCGTCCTGGGCGCGGCGCTCGGCCTCCTGGCCGCGCGCCTCGGCCGCGCGCGCCCGCTCCTCCGCGGCGGCGAGCGCCGCCGGAGGGGCGCTCGGCGCGGCGGCGGCCGCCACGGCCGCGGGCGCCGCGCCGCTGCCGACCTGGCGGAGCGCGCGGTCCCGCTCCGCCTTCACGCTGGCGAGCTCCTCGTTGAGCTCGGCGATCACCGACTCGAGGGCGGCGACCTCCTCCTTGGCGCCGCCCGCGCCGGCCCGGGCCTGGCGCTGCAGGTCCTCGATCTCCTGGGCGCGCAGCTTGAGCTGGTCCTTGAGGTCGTCGAGGGCGAGCTCGAGGTCGAGCTTGCCCTGCTGGACGTCGCCGAGCGCCGAGCGCGCCTTGTCGAGCTCGAGCTCGAGGTCGGCCGTCTCGCGCCGGGCCGCCTCGAGCTCCTCGCTCGAGGCGCCCCCGCCGCCCGCCCCGCTCCGGAGTTGCTCCTCGAGCGCGGCCTTCTCCTGCGTGAGCGCGTCGAACCGCTGGCGCGCCGTCTCGCGCAGCTGGCGCAGCTCCTCGCGCAGCTGCGCGACCTCGCGCTCCTGCGCGACCGCGGCGCCGGCGCCGCCCTGGGCGAGCCGCGCCTCGAGCGCCTGGTTCAGGCGGCCGAGCTCCTCGAGCCGGATCCGCGCCTTGGCGGTGGTGTCCTCGAGCGCCTGCTGGAGCTGCTGCGCGTGCGCCTCGGCCCGCGCCGCGCGCTCCTCGGCCTCGGCCGAGCCGGCGGCGGGCGCCTCGCTCGCGGCCCGCTCGGCCGCGCGCAGCTTGGTCTGGGCCTCGCCGAGCGCCTTCTCGCGCGCCGCGAGGGCGGCGCGCAGCGACTTGACCTCGGCCTGCGCCTTCTCGAGCGCGGCGTCGGCCGGGGCCGCCGGCGCGACCGGCTCGAAGGGGCTCGCCGGCCGCGGCGTCATGCCGCCGATCGGGGCCGCCGCCGGCGCCGTGAACGGGCCGGCGGTGGGGGCCGGGGCGGCGGCCGCGCCGGGCTCGGGCGCCGCCGCGGACGAGGCGCCGCCCTCGTCGATGAACCGGATCTCGGTCCTGCCGAGCGTGATCGTGTCGCCGTGCTTGAGCGGCGCGCCGTTGAGCCCGACGGCGGTCCCGTTGAGGAACGTGCCCGCCTTGCTCCGCTTGTCGGCCACCGTCCACACCGAGCCCTGCGGCGCGAGCACGGCGTGCATGAACGAGACCCACGGGTCCTTCACGACCACGTTGGCCGTGCGGCGGTTGCCGAGGGTGACCGTCCCCTGGCTGGCCAGGGGGCCGAGGTCGACGACGGTGCCTGCCGATTTCCCGTTCACGATCTCCAGGCGCGGCACCGTCGCTCCTCCCTACTTGCTCTTGCGCTCGTCCGCGAGGCGTCGCACGAGGTCCTGGCGATGCTTGGCCGAGCAGAGGTAGTGGATCCGCCGCTCGCCCCACGGCTCGCGGAACGTGACCGCCGCCTTGGGGTCGATGGCCTTCTGGCACACCGCGCACGACACCTTGGGCGCGTCGGCCGGCTTGGCGTCGGGGTCGACCTTGGTCCAGCTCGCCGGGACCACCATGGAGCCCGAGGGCGCCTCGTTGCGGATCTCGAGGACCCGGGTCCGGAAGGTCCGCTTGAGCGTGCCCGTGTCGAGGACCGCGGTGCAGCCCACGATCGTGCCCTCGATCTCCTGCAGCCGCTTCGACACCGCCTCGCTGAACGTGCCCAGCTCGCGATAGAAGCGGAGCAGGTCGACGGGCAGCTCGACGTCGCGGGTGACCCACAGGTCGAACACCGGCACGTCGGCCTGGTTCTCGCGGATCACGTAGTGCTCGAGCGTGACCTCGCGCTCGACCCCGTCCACCCACAGCGGGACCTTCTTCTGGTCCTGCGGATAGTGCTGCAGGCGAGCCACGATCCGGCCGGGGTGATCGGGGTCGCCGCCCGCGCGCCGGTAGGCGTCGATCAGCTTGCGGAGGTCGGCCGGCTCGTCCTCGACCCGCTCGCGCATGCGCACGAACTCGGCGCGCTGGTTCTCGAGGTTCTGCTCGCGCTGCTCGCGGTACTTCGTGTAGTGCTCGAAGGGGCGCTCGACGTACTCCTGCGCCGACACGTCCGCCTCGCGGACCTTGCGCTGGTCGAGGTCCACGAACAGGGCCCAGGCGTGCTCGCGATCGAGGATCCGCAGCTTGCCCCCGACCACCGCCACGTCCTGGCGCGCGAGGCCGCCCGAGCGCTCCGCGCCGGGGAACCCGTTCGACTCCTGGACGAAGACCGCGTGGGGCGGCTCCTCGCCCTCGGCGGCCCGCGCGCTCCCGAGCGGGACCAGGGCCATGAGCAGCGCCGCTGCCCAGCCGGCGGCGCTCAGCGCCCGCCGCTCCGGGCGGAGGGGGGCGGCGCCGGTCCGGCGTCGGCAATCAGGCTGGCTCCCTCCCATGCTCCGTCTCTGCCGATTGGCCTGTTCAGTCTGGCGGGGCGAGCTTGGGGAGAAGGTCCCGTGGGCGCGCGCCGGCCCATCGAGGCGCGAGCCTCGTATCTCCTTAAGCTCCAGCGACTTATGCGGGCGGGATCCTAGCATTGCGTTCGCCTCCACGTCAACGATTTTCCCGGGCGAGCAGGTTCCGGCCTGGGGGGCCGCTGCCTATGATGAGGACTGCCCGGGTCGGCCGGAAATTCTCTCACGACAAGGACCAACGCCCCGATCGAGGGGCCGAGCCCCATGCGCAACACCCGCGTCGTCGCGATCGCCGGGCCCACGGCCGGCGGGAAGGCCCAGCTCGCCGCGGCCGCGGCGCGGGCCACCGGGCTCCCGCTGCTCTCGTGCGACTCCATGAAGGTCTACCGCACGATGGACGTCGGCACGGCCAAACCGGGCAAGGAGTTACGCGAAGGCGTCGACTGGCGCGGGATCGACCTCGTCTGGCCGTGGGAGTCGTTCGACGCCAGTCAGTTCCGCGGCGTGTTCGAGGCGCTCCGGGCGGAGGCCGACCGAGACGCGCGCCCGGTCCTCCTCTCGGGCGGGACCATGCTCTACCTGAAGGCAGCCACCGAGGGGCTGGCCGACGCCCCGCCCCGCGATGAGGCGCTGCGGGCGAGCCTGGCCGCGGAGGCCGAGCGGAGCGGGCCCGGCGCGCTGCACGCGCGGCTGGCCGAGGTCGACCCGGCCAGCGCGGCGCGCCTCCACCCCAACGACGTGCGCCGGATCGTGCGGGCGCTCGAGGTGCACACCGTGGCGGGGCGGCCGCTGAGCAGCTTCCACGGCCAGTTCGGCCGCGTGCAGGGCGACCTCGAGCGGGTGGTGTTCTGCGTGACGCGCGAGCGGACCGACATGGACCGGCGGATCGACGCGCGGGTGGAGCGCATGCTGCGCGAGGGCTGGATCGAGGAGTGCGAGCGCCTGCTGGCCGACGAGCGGGGGATCTCGCGGGAGGCCGCCCAGGCGATCGGCTACCGCGAGCTGTTCGCGTGGCTCGAGGCGGGCAAGCCCGAGGGGCTCGCGGAGCTGACCGCTCGGATCCAGACGGCCACCCGGCGCTTCGCGCGCCGGCAGCTCACGTGGCTGCGCGGAGCGGCCCGAGGCGGGGGCGTACGTGCAATCCAGGTGGAGGCGGGGACGGACCCCACCTGCCACCTGGGCGAGGTGTTGGCAGCGCTCGAGGGCTCGCGCTGAAGTGGAGCTACTCGGCCGGGTTGCGGTCGAGGCCGAAGATCACCTTGTCGATGTCCTGGTGGAGCGCCACGAACTCGTCGATGATCTTGCGGATGTGCCGGCGGTTGTGCGCCCAGCTGAGGCTGAAGCAGCCGCTGACCGACAGGACGAGCGCGACGGCGAACGCGTAGACCGCTTGCTTCTTCATGGTCCCGTGCACCACTTTCCCCCGTTGGCGGCGCGCGCCGCCGGCCAACGCAAGGCATGCTATAGAGGCCGCCGAGCGCTGTCAACTCGACCTGGGCCAAGGCCGCCCGCCCCCCGGCGCGCGATGTCGCGCCGAGGGGGCGCCGGGCGCTGGCCGCGCGCGCGCAGGCCAGGCGGGCTCGGGCCTCGCGGCTGGCAGGCGGCTCGCTGCACGGTGGAGGGCCGCGAGCCGCGAGGCGCACGGGCTGCTTAACCTGCTGGATTTGCAAGGCTTGTAAGGACGTGGCCCGATTCGGTTCCTTGAAGCTCCGAGATGAGGGGTGGTATCATCGTCGCCGTTCCCGCCGAGAGGAGCGCCGTGGCGGACGGGGCCGCCGCTGGGGAATGGACCGTACCGCCCGGGGACTCGCTCGATGGACGTCGACACCATTCGCAACGGACTCGAAGGCTACACCCGCGGGCTCGAGCTCGACTCGTACGAGCTCGCGCGCGGGTTGCGCGTGGAGTCCGAGGCGCGGTCGATCCGGGGGGCGCACGCCGAGCTGTTCCGCCCCGAGACGCGCGGGCTGCTGGCCAGCGCCGTCGAGAAGGCGCGCGAGCGCGGGCTGAGCGAGGACGCGGCCAGCCTGGCGATCCTGCGCGAGGGGCTGATGCGGCTCCACGTCGAGCGGGAGCTGGCCCCGATCGACGCGGCGATCGCCCGCCACGGGCGCGTGGTGATCGTCGACCTCACCGACGGCCTGCGCCGCCCGCTGCGCGACATGAAGCTGCTGCTGCGCACGGCCGCGAGCAGCGAGGCGCGCACCGAGATCGAGGAGGCCCGCCTCGACGCCGCCCGCACGCTGATCCCCCTCATGAGCGAGAAGGTCGCGATCGAGAAGGGGATCGCCGAGTCGCTCGACAGCCCCAACCTCGTCGCGCTGTTCGCCTCGGTGACCGGGGTCGACCCCGAGGGGGTCAAGACGCTGGCGCGCACGATCCTCGAGCAGACCGAGGACCTCTACCGCGAGGTCATGGGGTGGAGCGTCCGCAAGCGGCTGGGCGTCCCCCTCGAGCAGGCGCGCCGCTGCGACGTGCCGTTCGTGCTCGCGGGCCGCTACCTCGACTACGCCGACGCGTTCACCGCGGCGGACATGGTCAAGCGGACCAAGGGCTTCTTGACCCGAATGGGCGTGGAGCTGACCAACGGCGGCAAGCTCACGGTCGAGGTCGAGGTCCCCGAGGCGGGCGTCCCGCCGCGGGCCTACGTGGGCGCGATCGGCGTCCCCGACGACATCCGCCTGGTGCTCGAGATCGGCGACGGCCAGCGCGACTGGATGACGTTCCTCGAGAGCCTGGGCCGCGCCCTGTTCCTGAGCCGCATGAACCCCGACGCGCCCTTCGAGCAGCGCGGCCTCGGCGACCGCTCGCTCGACCTCGCCTACGGGGCGCTGTTCCGCCACCTGTTGCTCGACCCGCAGTGGCTGAAGAAGAGCCTGGAGTTCACCCGGCCCAAGGACTACCTGATCCTGGCCTACCTCGAGCGGCTGTACGACCTCCGCCTCTGCTGCGGGCGCGTGCTGTACGACCTCGCGCTGCGCGAGCGCGCCAGCCCCGAGGGCATGGAGGAGGTGTTCGACGGGATCATGCGCCAGGCGATCGGCGTGCAGACGCCGCAGGAGCTGTTCCTGCACGACGTCCGCACGCCGCTCCACTCGATCGTCCAGCTGCGCGCCCGCCTGTTCGAGCCGCTCCTCACGCTCCACCTGCTCCACTACTTCGACGAGGCCTGGTGGGCGAACCCCCGCTGCGGCCCGTTCCTGACCCAGGAGTGGTGGCGCGGCCGGCGCTACACGGTGGAAGAGCTGGCGGCGGACATGGGCTACGAGCTGTCGCCCAAGCCTCTCCTCAAGTTGTTCCAGAAGAACCTGTGAGCCGCTGCGCGGCTCGCCGGTTCTTCTGGAACGACTCGAGGACTTGGCTGTCGCGGTCGGAGCCACGCCTCGGGCTGAGAGCCACTGTTTTGGTGCTGTCGCTGCCAGAGCCACGCCTCGAGGTGAGCGCCAGGACTTGAGGCTGTCGCTCCCGGAGCCACGCCTCGGGAGCGAGTGCCACGACTCGATGCTGTCGCTGCCGGTGCAACGCCGCGCGGCCAGCGCCACGATCGCTGGGAACCGCAGAGGATCTCTGCGTCCGCGGCGCTCCCTGCGTCGAGCCCAAGTGAGGCTCGTACGCGGCCACCTCCCGGGGTGAGGCCGATTCGTCTCGTCAACCGAGTCGACGGGCAAACCTTGCCCGCTGCGGTTCGCGCTCGTCGCGGTGCGTGTCGCGGGGGCGTGCAAGGCGAGCTGTGCCCGAGTGGCCTGGATTCTGCACAGGCGCGCCGCCCCTCAGGAGGTGTGGCATGCGGGTTTGGCGCTTGTTGGTGGAGATCGCGGGGCCGGAGGTGTGGACGTTCCTGGTGGTGGCGCGCGACGGGATCGCGGCCTGGCGGGTGGTGCGGGCGCACCTGCCGCGGCGGTTGGCGCGGGGCGCCTCGCTCGAGGAGCTGGAGGGCTCGGGGGAGCGGCGGGCCGGCGAGGCGCGCGTGCTGCGGGCCTGGCGGGTGGCGCCCGCGAGGCGGCGGGGGTCGCCGAGTGACGAGGCGCCGCTCGTCGCGTGAGACGGGCCCGGGCGCGACGGGGACCGCGTGAGGAGGTACGCTGAATGGCCGAGAGGGTGGTCATGCGGGCTCACGACGAGGCGCCGCCGGCCGAGCGCGTGCCCGAGCTGGTCGCCGGGGACCGGCTCACGCGCGAGGAGTTCGAGCGGCGCTACGCGGCCATGCCTCGGCTCAAGAAGGCCGAGCTGATCGACGGGGTGGTCTACGTGCCCTCGCCCGTTCGTCACGTCCAGCACGGCCGGCCGCATGCTCAGCTCATGCTGTGGCTCGGCACCTACGCCGCCGCGACACCCGGGGTCGACGTCGGCGACAACGGGACGGTGCGGCTCGACCTCGAGAACGAGCCGCAGCCCGACGCCTTGCTCCGGCTCGCGCGCGGCGGCACGTCGCGGATCGACGAGGACGGCTACCTCGACGGGCCACCCGAGCTGGTGGCCGAGGTCACGGCCAGCAGCGCCAGCTACGACCTCCACGACAAGCTGCGCGCCTATCAGCGCAGCGGTGTGCGCGAGTACGTGGTGTGGCGCACGCAGGACCAGGCGCTCGACTGGCTGGTGCTGCGGGCGGGGCGCTTCGCCCCGCTCGCCCCCGGGGAGGTCGGGCTGCTGCGGAGCGAGGCCTTCCCGGGTCTGTGGCTCGATCCGGCCGCGCTGCTCGCCCTGGACGCGGCCGGCGTGCTCGCGGCCCTGCAGGGCGGGCTGAGCTCGCCCGAGCACGCCGCGTTCGCCGCTCGGCTGCGCGCGGCCGGGGGCTGAGACGTCGGTAGCGTGTGGTATCCCATCGGGCCATGAGCTCGCTTCCCCCGCCCAAGATCACCTGGACCGCCCGCTGGGATGCGGCGCTCACCGCGGCCTGGCGCGAGGACGTCGAGACCGAGCTCGACCACCTGCTTCCCTTCGAGAAGCGCGGCCGCGCACGGCTCGCCGGGGTCGGCGAGCTGAACGTGCTCTCGGCCCAGGTGGTGCAGGCTGTCGTCGCGGGCCGGGACCGCTACACGGTCGTGATCGTGCGCGAGGAGCACGGGGTCGAAGGGCGCTGCACCTGCCCATACTCCTCGGGGTACTCGCCGTGCAAGCACGTGTGGGCCGCACTCCAGCGGCTCTTGGACGCGTTGAGCGCGTCGGCCCAGGGCCCCGTCGCGCCGCCGCAGGCGCTGGTGGAGCTGAGCCGGCTGCTGGACTTCGCCCTCGCCTCCGACGCGGCGGACGGGAGCGGGGCGCGCGAAGGTGCGCGCCGCCTGGCGTGGCGGATCTCGTCCGGCGCGAAGCCCAGGGTCGAGCCCTGCGAGCAGGTGCTCGGCCGGCGCGGCTGGTCGCCCGGGCGCGCACTTAGCATGTCGCAGCTCCTCAACCACCGCCGCACGGACCCCCAGGTGGAGGCGGTCCTGCGCCTGTCGTTCGGGCGGAGCTACTACAACGCGCTCGCCTACCTCGACGGCCGGCAGGTGCTCCACGAGCTGATCGGGGCGCCGCACGTGTTCTTCGAGGGCGCGCCCGAGCGGCCGCTCCAGGTCGAGCGCGGGGAGGTCGCCGTGCGTCTGACCGGCGAGGGCGACGCCGTGCGGCTCCAGGCCGTGGTGGACGACCTCGTGGTGACCACGCCGCTCGAGCCCGACGACGGCGTGGCGGTGGCGATCGACGCCGCCGCGGGCCGCGTGGTCGTGGGCAAGGCGCCCCGCGCGGCCAAGGCCCTGCTGGCGCGGCTGGCGGAGAACCCGCTCACGATCCCCGCCACCGAGGGCGCGACCGTGCTCGCCCGCCTGGCCCAGCTCGAGCGGGTGCTGCCGGTGCGGCTGCCTGACGAGGGCTCGTGGCCCGAGGTCCCGGCCGACGGGCGCCTGCGACTGCTGCTCGAGCCGCGCGGCCAGGGCGGCCTGGAGGGGCTGCGCGCGTCGCTCCGGGTCCGCCCCCTGGCGCGCGACGGGGCCGAGGGGGCCGACCTCGGGCCGGCGCTGGTGCCGGGTGAGGGGCGGCCGACGCTGCTCTGCGTGGGCGAGGGCGGCTTCGGCCAGGCGCGACGCGACCTGTGGGCCGAGGCGGAGCGCGCGCGCGGCGTCGCGGACGCGCTCGGGCTGGGCGGTCACGCCCCGGGCGGGGCGGCCACCTGGGAGCTCGACTTCGAGGCCTCGCTGGCGCTCCTGGGCGCGCTCGAGGACGAGGGAGCGCCCGAGGTGGTCGTGGAGTGGCCGCGCGGCCAGCGGCTGCGCGCCACGCGCGAGCTCGACGAGTCCAGCTTCCGGATCGAGGTCCGCGACGCGCGCCACTGGTTCCACCTCGAGGGCGGCCTCGAGGTCGACGGCGAGCGGATCGAGCTGGCGGTCCTGCTGAACGCGCTCCGCAGCGGGCAGCGCTTCGTCGCGCTCGACGGCGGCCGGTTCGTCCGCCTCTCGGAGGGGCTGCGCGCCCGGCTCGAGGCGCTGCGGGGCGCGGCGCGCGAGCGGCGCGGCAAGCTCGAGCTCGACGCCACCGCGGCGCCGGTCGTGGCCGAGGCGCTGGCCGAGGTGGAGGAGGTCGACTTCTCCGAGCGCTGGCTCGGGGTCCTGGCCCGGCTCGACGCCTCGCGCAAGGTCTCGGTGCGGGTGCCGCGCGGCCTCAAGGCGCGGCTGCGCGACTACCAGCGCGAGGGCTGGGCCTGGCTCAAGCGGCTGTCGACCTTCGGGGCGGGCGCCTGCCTGGCCGACGACATGGGCCTGGGCAAGACGGTCCAGACGATCGCGGTGCTGCTCGACCGCCGTCAGCTCGGCCCGGCGCTGGTGGTCGCGCCGACCTCGGTGGTCGCCAACTGGGCGCGCGAGCTGGCGCGCTTCGCCCCCGCGCTCGCGGTGACCTGCCACCGCGAGACCGCGCGCGACGCCGCGCTGGTCGAGGGGCTCGGGCCGGGGCACGTGCTGATCACCAGCTACGACCTCGCCCGGATCGACGCGCCGCTGCTCGCGGGCACGCGCTGGGGCACGCTGGTGCTCGACGAGGCGCAGCGGGTCAAGAACGCGCGCACCAAGACGGCCGAGGCGCTGGCGGAGCTCGAGGCGGACTGGCGCCTGGCGCTCACCGGCACCCCCGTCGAGAACCGCCTGTCGGACCTGTGGAGCCTGTTCCGGATCGTGTCGCCGGGCCTGCTCGGGAGCTGGGAGGCGTTCCGCGCGCGGTTCGCCGCGCCGATCGAGCGCGAGCGCGACCCCGAGCAGAGCGCCGCCCTGGCGCGGCTGATCCGACCCTACGTGCTGCGGCGCACCAAGGAGCAGGTCCTGACCGAGCTGCCGCCGCGGGCCGAGGACACCGTCGAGGTCACGCTGTCGCGCTCCGAGCGGGAGCTGTACGAGGACGCGCGCCTCGAGGCGGTCGCCCGGCTCGAGAAGCTGCTCGGCGAGGCCGACCGCGACGCTCGGTTCCAGGTGCTGGCGGCGCTGACCCGGCTCCGCCAGCTCGCCTGCCATCCGCGCCTGGTCGAGGAGTCCTGGCGCGGCGGCTCCGCCAAGCTGACCGCCCTGCTCGAGCGCGTGCGCGAGCTGGTGGCGGCCGGGCACCGGGCGCTGGTGTTCAGCCAGTTCACGGCGCACCTCGCGCTCGTCCGCGCCGCCCTGGAGGAGGAGGGGCTGGAGTATCACTACCTCGACGGGAGCACGCCGGCGCGCGCGCGCCAGCGCGCGATCGACGCCTTCCAGGGGGGAGACCGGCCGCTGTTCCTGATCTCGCTCAAGGCGGGCGGGGTCGGGCTCAACCTGACCGGCGCCGACTACGTGCTCCACCTCGACCCCTGGTGGAACCCCGCCGTGGAGGACCAGGCCACCGGCCGCGCCCACCGCATTGGCCAGCAGCGGCCGGTCAACGTGTATCGCTTCGTCGCCAAGGACACCGTCGAGGAGCGGATCCTGGCGCTGCACGCGGAGAAGCGCGCCCTGGTCTCGGCGATCCTCGACGGCAGCGACCGCGCCGGCGCGCTGAGCACGAGCGAGCTGGTGGCGCTGATCCGCAGCGGCGGGGGCGACGCGGCGGAGAGCGCGCGCGCGCCGACTGAGGGGGCGGCGGAGGCGGTCACCGACGCGCGCCCGGCGGCGGCGGCTGGGGCGCGCCGGCCGAGCGCGGCGCCGAGCGGAGCGCTCGACCCTGACGGCCTGATCGCGCTCCGCCAGCGCCTCGGCCTGAAGCAGGGTGAGCTCGCCGACCTGCTCGGCACGTCGCAAGCCACCGTATCCCGCTGGGAGCGCGGCCAGCGGCCCGTCGCGGCCGCGCTGCACGAGCGCCTGGCGCGGCTGGCCTCCCGCCCCAAGCCGCGGGCGGCAGCCCGCCGCCGCGCCGCGCGCTGAGCGCCGCCGAGGCGGCGCAGCTCCACCTCGTGCTCGTGCTCGTCTGACGGTTCCACACGTCTCGTACGAGCTCCACCTAGGAACGAAGCGCAGAGAGCGCTGAGGACGCAGAGA
>CAZMSZ010000080.1:0-12397 GCA_964569055.1 uncultured Planctomycetota bacterium
CGAACCAGACACGTTTCATGCTTTCACCCCAAGGGGCGTGTCCAGACGGCGCCTTCGCGGTATCCTGGCGCGCGCTAAGGGCTTGTCCTTTTCGGTCACGCCCACCAGGCATGGGGTTTGAGGCGCGTCGTGCTGGAAGAAGGCAGGGTGCGACGTACGGCCGCGACTCCGTCGGCGCTCGGCGCCGCGCGGTGGCGTCGTGTCTGCACGCCCAACTCCGGGTCGCGGCTCGAATTAGATGCAATACATCCGGGTCGGGGTCGGTCCTTCCCGGTGAGGGCGTCGCGCAGGCGCGTCGGCTCGGCCTCGGGAGCCAGGGCGCGCGGCGGCGCGAGGGAGCGCGTGGCATGAGTCGCTCGACGAGGGTGTCCGCTCAGGAGCAGAGCCGGGAGCGCGGGACGACCCTGCTGTTCTCGGTGGCGATCCTGGTGCTGCTCGCCATGTTCGCGGTGGTGTTCGCGCGCCTCATGAGCCTCGAGCGCCGCGCGTCGGCCTACTACGCCGACCGGGTCAGCGCCAAGCTGGCGGCCCGGGCGGGGATCGAGCACGCGATCGTCAACCTGCAGGCCAGCGCGGGCGAGCGCCACTGGAGCGACCCCTGGCAGGACCGCTGGGGCTATCGCCTGGTCAAGCCGCCGGCGCTCCAGCCCGGGCAGCGGATCGACCTCCAAACCACCAGCCTGCCCTCCTACTCCATGCTCGACCCCAAGGGGCGGCGGCGGCTGGGTGAGCCGATGCGGTACTCGGGCTCGCTGGGGGAGCCGTACGCCGGCTCGCTGCTGGTCTACCGGCTCAAGGTGCTGGACGCGGCCAGCATGATCAACCTCAACCAACCCGACGGGCTCGCCGCCCGCCGCATGCTCGCCACCCTGATCCGCAACGCGCTCCCCGCGCGCGCCGGCGAGGCCGCGCAGATCGCGCGCAAGGTGATCACCGAAGGACGGCAACGCCCCAACCGCTTCCAGAGCAAGCCGCAGATCGGCAAGGCGCTCATGGAGGCGGGGATCACCGAGGTGGAGTGGCTCGACACGCTGCGCGACCTCGTCACGGTCCACTCGTGGGAGGACCCCACCGTCGTGCGCCCGTGGAACCTCAACTCGCACGAGCCCAAGGAGGACGGGGAGCCGCCGTTCCGCCCGCTGCAGCGGCTGACGACCATGCCGCGCGCGCCGATCAACCTCAACACCGCGAGCGAGCCCGTCCTCACCGCGCTGTTCTCGGGCGCGGCCGCGAGCACGCGCTACGGCAAGTTCGCGATCGACGAGACCACCGCGCAGCGGCTGGCGGCCGCGATCGTGCGCCGGCGCGGCGGGCCGCCCGCGGCGAGCACGCCGGGCGTCACCCGCGAGCGCCCGCCGAGCGGCAGCGTGCCGCCCTCTGGGTTCACCTTCACGCCGTTCCGCAGCTGGCCCGAGTTCGAGAAGTTCATCGACGAGCTGCCCGACGAGGTGTTCGCGGGCTGCCCCGCGACCCTCACCCCCTTCGAGGAGCGCTTCCCCGGCGGCAACCTCCCCTCGGAGCTGCCCGCGAAGGTCGCCTGGCCCTGGCCCGAGAAGATCGACTTCGCGCCCACCGACGGGTTCTTCGCGGAGCTCCAGAAGCTCCACAAGGTGGGCCACCGCGACCTGGTCAAGGCGATCTGCAACCCCAACACCATGGTCAACAAGTTCGGCCAGATGCCGAACCACGGCGGCTACAAGGGGCTCGTCCCCCGCATGGTCGACAAGAGCGACCTGATCTCCATGACGACCGAGGCCTGCTTCGACTCGCTCGGCGTCTACGAGATCACCTCGGTCGGCATGATCCTGCTCGTCGACGAGCGGACCGACGTCGACATGGAGGTGATCGCCGCCCACACCGACCAGATGGTGGTGCAGGTCTATCGCCCGCTCCGGCTGACGACGCAGCAGGACTTCGAGGCGCACCGCGCGGTGATGATCGCGGGCAACTTCATCGACGCGCCCGAGGCCACCGCCCTGACCGGGCAGAAGAAGGGCGCGCAGATGCTCACCTACGAGAGCTTCCGCCGCTCGATCAACCAGCCCGCCTACTTCGAGAACGACGACGCCACCGACTACCAGGGCAACCCGATGCCGCTGCCCGGCTGGCCGGGCATGGTGTCGTGGCCGCAGTACTCCTTGGACCGCGACGGCACCCGCGCCGACTTCGCGCCCAAGGAGCACTACCCGATGGCGGACTGGGACGGGCACCTCACGCTCTCCAACATGATCACGGTGCGCACCGGCGACTCGGACTTCATCGCCGGGTTCGCGCGCGGGCGCCTCGACGCGTTCAAGGCCCGCGCCTGGTGGGAGCCGCGCGACATCCAGCCCGACTCCCGCTACAAGACCGAGGGCGCGCTGGGTCAGGTGCCGACCCGCCCCTTCCCCGTGGGCGAGGAGATCGACCCGCTCCCGGCGGGGTACCTCAGCGAGCTCGAGCGCCTCACCCGGCCGCTGACGGGTCACCCGCCCGACCTCGACGCGCCGTTCACCGACCCCGACTCCCGCTCGGTCCGCGTGCGGAGCGCCGTCAACCCGGCCGAGGCCTCGCTGCTCGGCGAGGACCTCTCGGTCGAGGTCGCTCAGGGCGGCAGCACCACGACGACCAAGCCCCCCGAGGTGCCCGGCGGCTCCCTGTTCACCCGCGGCTCGCAGCTCCTCAACACCGGCGTCCTGATCGCGCCGGACCGAGTCGACGCGGACGGGGACGCGCGCTTCCTCGCCTACGACGGCGACAACATCGACCTCGTCAAGGGCACGACGATCCGGTTCTGGGTCCAGCCGCTGCGCGACCCGTTCGCCCAAAGGACCGAGGTCCTGCTCTCGTTCGTGGGGAGCAACGGGGCCGAGCCGGGCAACGCGTTCGGCAAGAAGCGCGAGGTCGGGTTCCGCGTCTACAAGGAGGCGGACGGCGGCGAGGTCAACATCGTGCTCGAGGCGATCGGCACCCCGGGGCTCCACGGGCCGAAGGACGTGACCGACTGGTCGAGCGCCATCCCGGTCGACGTCTCTCGCGTGCGCATCCCGGTCACCCCCAACCCGAAGAACCCGGTGAACGACCCCACCCGGCCGCAGTGGATCCCCGGCACGTGGCACTGGGTGGCGATCAACGTGGGCCTGGGCTATCGCGGGCCCGACGCCGACACCGCGCCCGGCTTCCACTACTACGCCACGATCCAGGTCGACAAGAGCCGGCCCAGCCCCGAGCTGGTGTTCCGCGGCGACGACTGGGGCACCACGGGGGCGGCCGAGTTCGGCGAGCTGTACGGCCACGTCTACGTCGACGCGAGCTCGGCGATCGAGCCGATCAACCGCGCCTCCGCCATCCGCTCCTTCGACGACTCGCGGATCCAGCGCTTCTGGTACCGCCCGCGGGTGCTCGGCGACTTCTATCACTGCCAGAAGCACGCCGACGCCTCGCGCGCCACGCCCTCCTTGGCGTCGGGGCCCAAGGACCCGCCCTATCGCCACTCCAGGGACGGCTTCGGCCCGGGCGTGGTGGTGGTCCACAAGGTCCGCGAGTTCGGCGCGCCGCCGGGACGCGGCGCGATCGAGCGGCAGGGCGCGGACGTCCCGTGGTTCCCGTTCGTGACGGCCGGCGACGCCGGCGAGTACGTGCCGGTCCCTGACGTGTACCCGGCCGAGCCGCACCCGATCCTGAGCTTCAACCGCCAGCTCAAGCTGCGCTTCTACCTCAACGACGGGAGCGGCGAGCGGGCCCCGGCGCCGGACCTCGACATGGCGCTGGCCGAGCAGGACAACCCGGTCTACACCGACGTGTACGGCGCCCGGGTCAGCGTCGAGGGCGTCAAGCGCGGCCAGTGGTTCGCCAAGTGGCCCAGCATGAAGCACGAGGTGTATGGGCCCGACGGCCGCAACGACGGCGACCTGCCCAACGGCGTGTCCATGGCGCCGCCGATCCCCGGCTTCATCCGCAGCAAGGGCTACCCGGGCGCCGCCGAGTGGCACATCAGCGTGGTCGCCGAGTGGGACGAGGCGCACTACCTCGCCGGCTCGCAGTACGGCAACGACCCGGTCGACGGCCCGCGCCTGCGGATCGACGGGATCACGACGGCGCTCCCCGCCGACCCGACCACCTTGCCCGCCGTCGAGGAGCCCGACCCCAAGCCGAAGGGGTTCTTGCCCAACGGCGAGGGGCTCCCCTACAGCGTCCACAACTCGGGCCAGACCACCAAGGGCGCCGGGACCGCCGCCAGGGTCGACGACGAGACGATCGCCATGAGCAGCGCGTTCTGGGAGAACCCGCAGAACGGCCGGCGCTCGTACGTGCGGACCAAGCAGGACATCCCGCGCGCCCAGGGCGTCGGTCTCGCGCCGATCCCGCTCGACCTCATCGACGACGACTGCCACGGCTGCGAGGACTGCGACGTCGACGGGCCGGTGTTCATCGGCGGCGAGCCGCCGCTGCAGGGCGACACCTACGTCGACAACTACGAGAGCGTCACGGGCGAGCTGCGGATCACCCCGGTCGACGAGAGCACCATGGCCTACGCGGTGTTCGACAACGTCGTGTTCCTCAACGGCGACCACAGCCGACGGACCGACGCCGTCGGCTCGACGGACGACACGCCGTTGTTCGAGGCGGGCGCGCAGGTCAACCTGGCCGCCAAGAACTTCGAGGACCGCTTCTACGAGGAGGACCTCGAGGCGTACCTCCTCGACGTCTCGGCCAAGCTCGACGAGACCCACGAGGTCGGGACGGGCGCCGTCTACCACCGCGCGCTGATGGAGCTGCGCAACACCCGGGTGCGCCTCGGCAGCCTGACCTGGACGGCCTACTCGACCACCTACGACCTCGGGCTCGAGGTCGGGCTGTGGAAGTTCCGCAACACCTACGACCCGCTCACCGGGCGCTACCGCTACTCCTACCTGCGCCGCGACCCGGACACCAAGGAGCGCCTCGACATGCTCCCCGAGCGCGACGTCCCCCAGTTCGGCAAGTACCTCACCAGCGGCGAGGGCGCCGTGCTCGTCGACGACCAGGGCGCTCCGCAGGTCCGATTCCAGCACGACGCCGAGAGCGGGGTCTTGTTCTCCCTCCCGCACGAGCCACGCACGGGCTTCGCCGGGACACGGGCCTTCCTCGACGGGCTCGGCAGCCCCGCCGACGACGACGGCACCAGCACCAGCTCCATGCCCGAGCCGCAGGAGCTGCTGATCCTCGGCGTGCGCCTGCAGGAGCTCGGCGAGCACACCGGCGAGGAGGGCCTCCTCGAGCGGGTCGACGTCGACCCCACCGACCCGGCCTATCAGGACTACCTCGCCGCGGGCGGCAGCGTCGGCGTGATCCAGTCGCCGGTGGTGGAGACCCCGATCCTGGAGGACGTCACGCTCAACGTCCTGCCGGAGCGACCGGTGATCATCTACGCCGAGGAAGGAGCCGCCGAATGACGCGCGCCGCGCTGGCCGCCCTCGCCCTCGCCCCCTGGCTCGCGCTGACCGCCCCGGCCGCGTGGGCCGAGGACGAGGACGGGCTCGGCGCCGACAAGTTCACGCTCGAGGCGGTGATCGACAACGACGCCGAGGGCGGGGCCGCGCTCACCGTCACCGGCACCGCGCCAGGGCTCCCCGACGGGGCGCTCGTCCACATCACGGTGGCGATCAAGGGGAAGTACACCTCGCCCGTCGAGGCGGCGTTCTTCCAGGTCCGCGTCGAGGACCAGCGGTTCGCCGCCGGCAAGGCGTTCGCCAACCAGCGGTTCGCGCCCGAGCTGTACTGGGCCCGCGCCGAGCTGTTCCTCAGCAACCAGCGCAAGGCCGTCCGCGACTGGATCCGCCGCGAGCTCGGGGTCAGCGCGCGGGCCAAGCTGCTGCTCGCCAAGCGCGACATCGAGGTCGGGACCCTCGAGGAGCAGGTGGCGTTCTCGCGCGAGGCGCTGACGTCGCTGCGTCGGTTCGTGGTCGCGTTCCAGGGCCTGGGCGCGAAGGTCGGCGAGGCGATCGCGGGCGAGCCCGACGCCGAGGGCACGGCCGCGGCCCGCGCCGCGCACCGCGAGGCGCTCGAAGAGCTCAACGCCGAGCTGCGGGCCTACCTCGAGCCGTACGTGGTGTGGAGCGATCAGAAGCTGATCGGCAACCTGCAGTCGGCGCGGTCCGAGGTGATCTGGTCGCTCTCGGCCTACGAGGACGGGCGGCACACGCGGGCGCGCCAGGCGCTGGCGCGGACCAAGACGGTGTTCAAGCGGCTCCTGGCCGAGATCGACTCGCGCACCCCGCGCCGAGAGGACGAGGCCGCGGCCGAGCAGCCCAAGCCGCCCGAGGAGTCCGAGACGAGCGGCGCCGAGGGAGGGACGGAGTGACGAGCGTTCGCACGGCGTGGGTCAGCGGCGCGGCGGTGCTGCTGGGGGTGCTCCTCCAGCCCCGCTCGTCCTACGGCTGAACGAACATCTACGGCCTTCCGGTGGAATGCCGCATGTCGACCTACACCTGCTCCTCCGCCCCGCACACCGACGAGAAGAAGGAGCGCCCCGCGCCCAAGCAGGTCAGCGTGACCGACGTGATCGGGCGCTGGACCCATCACGCCTACAAGCTCTCCCACGACGAGAAGACGCTGATCCTGTACCTCGAGGACGGGATCGAGGTCGTGCAGGGGCCCAACCGCGTGCGCTACGCCATGAACCTGCGCGCGCACAACCCGCGCGAGTTCATCTTCAGCCCCGACAGCAAGCGGGTCGCGTTCTGGGCCCCGACCGACGAGGAGCATCCGACCAAGCGGGTGGCGCTGATGGAGCTCGGGAGCCTCGCCCCGGGTGACCCGAAGTTCGACATCGTCTACGCCCCGCCCATGGGCACCGCGCCCTTCGGCATGGAGTGGTCCCCCGCGGGCGACGCCCTGTTCGTGATCGAGCGGGTCACCGAGGGCGGCGTCACGTACACGCAGATCCAGCGGCTGAGCATGCCCAAGGGCGGCAAGCCGCGTCGGATCGCGCGCGTGGCGGGGGTGATCGACTTCTTCATGCCGCCCGTGTCGCGGTTCGAGTCGGGCGGCGGCCCGAGCCGCGAGCCGTACCAGATCATCTTCGGCGCCCGCGACGGCCTGTACCTGACCGACCCCGAGGGGCGGCGGCAGCGGCGGATCAGCAAGGTCCCCGCCGTGGGGCTGCACAACATCGAGTGGAACCCGCAGCCGAAGCGCAACCAGGTCGTGCTGTTCTTCCGCTTCCCCAGCCGCGGCGCGGACGGTCGCCGCTTCAAGGGGGTCTACCTCGTCGACCTCGACGCCATGGCCAAGAGCCCCGACGACGAGGACGCCTTCATCGAGCACCTCTACGAGGGCTCGGACATCCACACCCTGTGGTTCTCTCCCAAGGGGACCTACGTCACCTGGGCGAGCAAGGAGTCGGTCTACTTCCGCAAGCCCGAGGACGCGTTCGACGAGGTGGTCGAGCTGGTGATGAAGGACCCCGACGAGGGGCGCCCGCTCGAGATGCGCGGGGTCACCTGGAACGACGACGAGACCAAGCTCGCGTTCACCGCCGAGAACCGGGTGATGATCTTCGACGTCGAGCGGCACCTGCGTGAGCGCGAGGAGGCCGCCAAGCAGCCCCCCGCCGCGGCGGACGCCACCGCCACCGCCGAGCAGGGCGAACAGGACGCGAAGGCCGAGGACGAGGAGGAGGAGGTCCCCAACCCCTACGAGATCGCCACCTTCCCCGCCGGCTTCGCCGCCGAGCCGGTGTGGATCGGCGACGACGTGTTCCTCACGGTCGTCGAGGACATCTCCGGGGAGCGGGCGCGCCTGCGCGCCACGCCGGGCCTCGGCACGCCGAACATCCGGCCCAAGAAGAAGTAGCCGGGCTGGCGGTCCCGCCCCCGCGTCGGTTTAGAATCCGCGCGGGGGTGGGGACATGCGCCTCACGGTCATTCGGCACGAGATCGTGGTGGGGTGGTTCATCATGGCCGCCCTCGTGCTCGGCGCCGTCACCCTGCTCCTGCAGACCAAGCACGTCCTCTCCACCTCGCACACGCTCAAGTTCACGATCGACCACGGCCAGGGATTGCAGCCCGGGTCCCACGTGCTGGTGCAGGGGATCCAGGTGGGGGAGATCAACGAGATCCGGCTCACGGCGGAGAACCGGGTCGAGGTCACCTGCCTGATCGGCGCCGACTACGCGGAGCACATCCGCGCCGACGCGGTGGCGGTCATTCAGCAGCCCCCGCTGCTGGGCGCGACCACGGTCGAGATCCAGCCCGGCAGCATGGACCAGCCCGCCGCCGCCAGCGGCCAGACCCTGCGCACGTTCTCGCCCAAGCCGTTCCTCGAGAAGGTCACCGAGATCGAGGGGCGCGTGAACGAGGTGATCGCGCGGGTGGACTCGTTCGTGCTCGCCGCGGTGGGCACGCTCGACGAGTTCCGCCGGTTGGTCGACCGGATCGACTCGAGCGAGGGCCTGGCGGGGCAAATGATCCACGACCCACGCCTGGCGGCGGTCGCCCGCGAGGCGCTGGCCCGCGTGAACGCGCTCGCGGCGCGCATCGAGCAGGAGGGCGTCCCCAAGGCGATCGCCACGCTGGAGTCGACCGAGGCGCTCGCCGTAGAGCTCCGCCGCGAGGACGGCGAGCTGATGTCGCTGCTCCAGGAGGTGCGCGCCACGGTGGGCGAGGTCCGCGAGGCGCTCGCCGCGGCGGAGGTGGCCCGCACGGCGACGGCCCTGCGCGAGACCGCCGCCGAGATGCAGCAGGCGGCCGCGCTGCTCGGGCCGACCACCGACGACACCCGCCGCGCGCTCGCGGCCCTGCGCGATGCGTCGCGCGCCATGCAGCACCTCTCCGAGGAGCTGAGCCGGCAGCCCAACTCCGTGATCTTCGGGCGCTCGGCCGCTCCCGACCCCGAGGTGCGCCGGTGAGCGCCCCCGCCCGGCGCGCGGCCGCGCTGGCGCTGCTCCTCGCGGGCTGCATCGGCGGGCCCCCGCCGCCCCCGCGCTACTTCAGCCCTCCCCTGCCGGTGCGCCCCGCGCGCGTCACGCCGGCCGCCCTGGAGGGGGTCACGCTCCGGCTGCTGCCGGTCGCCGCGGCCGAGCTGCTGCGAGACCGGATCGTGTGGCGCCGCTCCGACGTCGAGCTCGGGTTCTACGAGCAGGAGCGCTGGACCGAGCCCCCCGCCCGCACCTTCGAGCGCGCGCTGGCCCGCGAGCTGTTCGAGGTGCGGGGCCTCGTCCGCGGCGGACGCAGCGCCAGCCACGAGCTGGCGGTCGAGCTGGTCGCCTGCGAGGAGGTGCTCCTCCCCGAGCATCGGGCCCGCGTGGTCGCGACGGTCGCGCTCCTCGGCGCCGACCAGACCGCCCTCCTCGAGCGGACCTTCGCGGCCGAGGAGCCGATCGCGGCCGAGGACGCCCAGGCCATGGCGCGCGCCGTCGGCGCGGCGCTCGATCGCGTGGTGCTCGACGCCGCAGACGCGCTCGAGGCCCGCCTCCGCCGCTGAGCCCCCGTAGACTGGCGTCATGAGCAAGGCGCTGCGTTGCCCCTACTGCCACGACGTGCTCGCCTCCGACGACCCCGAGCGGGTCGACTGCGTCGAGTGCGACGGGGCGCACCACCGCGCCTGCTTCCTGGAGGCCGAGGGCTGCGCCGCCACGGCGTGCGGCGCGCGTCGCTGCCGCTCACCTGCCGGCGAGCACTACGACCTGGTCGCGCTCCCCAGCGAAGCCGACCCGGCGCCCGCGCCGGCCCTCACCCTCGCCGGCATCGTCGCGTTCATCGCGAGCGTGCTGCTCGGGGCCGGCCTGGGAGGCGAGCTGCTCACGCCCCTCCTCCAGTGGCTCGCCCCCAGCGTCGCCAATCTCTCCGAGCTCCTCGGCCTCCTCGCCGGGGCCGCGCTCGGGCTGATCGGGGCGCTGGCGTTCGCGCTCGCGCCCGAGCGCCGCGCCGCGCGCACGCCCTCCTTCGGGCTGCGCCCGCCCGACCCGCTGGAAGGCGAGTTCGACCCCGTGACCGGAATGGTGCTCGCCAGGGGCACCCCGCGCATGTCCTTGATGGGCGTGGCCCACGCCGTCGTCGACCGGCTCCGCGCCGACGCGCCCCCACCCGAGCTCCGCCGCGCGGGGCGGCCCGCCGGCGCGCCGCCCGAGCGCTGCCCCGACTGCGACGGCGCGCTCGAGCCCTCCGAGCCCGAGGATCCCGAGCCGCTGTGGGACTGCTATCACTGCGGCGCCGACCTCGTCGACCTCGCGGGGCGCTACCGGACGCCCGGCTCGGAGGACACTCCAGCGCCGCAGGCGCTCGACGGTGACCCCGAAGCCGCGCGCCGGCGCCCCCTGGAGGCCTGAGGTGGACGAGCCGACGCTGGCCCACGCGATCGAGGAGGAGCTCGCCGACCTGCGCAGCCGCGGCTCGATCCCCGTCGAGGTCGCCCTCGGCCAGGAGGCCTGGAACCTCCTCCGCCGCCGCCTGGAGTACCGCGCGTTCGGCGCCCGCCAGGCCGTCCAGTTCCGCGGGCTCCCCTGCGTGCTGATCTACGGCATGCGCGACCCACGCGGCTTCCGAGTCCGCGCGATCGAGCCAAGGGCATAGTGCCGCGCGGCCGAAGTCCCTTGGAGTAGACGAGCGTACGCCGACGTGGCGCTCGCGCCCGCGGAGCAGAGCAGGCTCAGCATTCTGCGACGAGGTGCTGCATGGTGGCGCAGATCGCCTGGACCAGCTCTGCAGGCGAGCCCGTGGACAAGGTGCGCTCCCAACGCCCGGTGTGCCGCTTCACGCTCAGGCCGAAGCGATCGCCTCCAAGCAGCGAGAGGCGGACACGATCTTCCGGCTTCGTCCGAGGCGGAGCGGTCGCAAGCGACAGCTCCTCGACTCGAACTCGGACCAGGAGGAGCCATCGCATGAGCGGCAGCTCCTTGGCGAGCTCGGCGGGCCAGGAGGCCCCCTGGCAGCGACAGCGCTTGGCGCTCTTGGCGCTCTTGGCGGTCATCTTCTTCTTGCCGCCTGGGAGCCGCCCTCGCCAGCGACAGCTCTCCTGGGAGCTGGCCTCGCCAGCGACAGCCCTTGGCGCTCTTGGCGCTCTTGGCGGTCCTCTTCTTCTTGCCGCCTGGGAGCCGGCCTTGCCAGCGACAGCTCTCCTGGGAGCTGGCCTCGCCAGCGACAGCCCTTGGCGCTCTTGGCGCTCTTGGCGGTCCTCTTCTTCTTGCCGCCTGGGAGCTGGCCTCGCCAGCGACAGCGCTCTTGGCGGTCATCTTCTTCGTGGCGCCTCGGAGCTGCCCTCGCCAGCGACAGCCCTTGGCGGTCTCCCCACGACGGAGCCAGACGCCGTCCGATCAGCCCCGCAAGAACTCGGCGAACAGCGGCGCCACCGGCCGCACCACCGCACCGGCCGCGGCCGCCCGGGCGGCCCCCGGGTGCGAGTCGGTGCCCGCCACGCCGGCCAGGAGGCCGGCGCCGAGCAGACGCTCGGCCGAGCCCGCGGGGACGACGAGGTGGGTGGTGACCGCGAAGCAGCGAGCGGCGCCGGCGTCGAGGTAGGCGCGGGCGGCCTCGAGCAGGGTCCCGCCGGTGCGGATCATGTCGTCGTAGATCACCACGGTCCGGCCCTGCACCCGGGCGTCCACGCCGGTCACCTCGACCTGCCCGTCGCCGTGGCGGCGCTTGTAGACCAGGGCCGCGTCGACGTCCATGTCGTTGGCCAGCGACTGCACCCACTTGGCCCGGCCGGCGTCGGGGGCCGCGAGGACGAACGGCTCGCCCCCCGCGAAGGCGCGCGCCGCCTCGATCACCAGCGGCTTGGCGTAGAGGTGGAACGCGCTCACCCGGTCGTCGAAGTAGAACGGGATCCCCGGCGCGTGGAGGTCGAGCAGGAGGAGCTGGTTGCCGCGCGGCGTGGGCGGCACGGTGGAGATCAGCCGCGCCCGCGTCTTGGCGGTCACGACCTCGCCCGGCCGGACCGCCCGCTCCATGGTCTGGCAGCCGAAGTACGGGAGCACCCACGTCAGCCGCTCCGCGCCGTAGCGCGCCGCCGCGCAGGCGAGGTCGTAGGCGAGCAGCGTGTCGACCTCGTCGGGCGTGCCCGCGACCAGCACCACCTCGCGCCCGCGCACGTCGTCGGCGATCCGCTGGTAGGCTTCGCCGTCGCTGAAGCGACGCCGCTCGACCTCGCCGTGCGGACAGCCGAGCAGCCTGGCCAGCTGGTCCGCCAGCGCGGCGTAGGAGGGGATCGAGAGGATCAGGCGATCTGCGCGCACGACCCCGACTCTACCCGCAGCCGCGCGCTCAATCCGTCCAGGTCAGCCGCGGTCCGGCGAAGCTCGGCGAGGTGTGCGCGTAGCCCTGCCCATTGCCGTTCCCGTTCCCGTTCCCGTTCCCGTTCCCGTTCCCATTGCCCCGCGGGAGCACGGGCGCGGACAGGGCGGGCTCGGGCTCCCGCGCCGCGCGGGCGCGCCGGTAGA
>CAZMSZ010000080.1:12497-23712 GCA_964569055.1 uncultured Planctomycetota bacterium
ACGGGCGCGGACAGGGCGGGCTCGGGCTCCCGCGCCGCGCGGGCGCGCCGGTAGAGCTCGACCGCGCTCATGGCGGTCCGGACGCGGTCCTTCATGTTGAGCTCGGAGATCCCGATGCACGGGACGCGCTGCCAGGAGAGCAGGAAGTCGAGGATCCCGTCGATCCGGTTGATCTCGTCCCACTCCACCCGCTCGCGCATCCCGTCGTTCGCCATGCACTCGCGGTGCGGGCGCACGAACAGCACCAGCCCGTCCTTGCGCACCCGCGCGAAGTAGCGCTCCGCGCGCTCGTCGATCAGGTCGGCCAGCGCGAGCGAGTGGCGCGCCGCGTAGGCGAGGTTGCAGAAGGTGCGGTCGGAGACGAACCCCTCCGGGTAGCGCTCCTCCACCTCCATCTGCCGCTTGAACACCTCGCGCTGATACTGCGCCACGCGCGCGAGGTCCACCCGCAGCGTCTCGAAGCTCAGCTCGAGCTCGGCCATGACCTGCCGCGCGACCTCGTTGATCAGCGGCAGCTTCAGCTCCTGCGCGAGGTGCCGGGCGAGCGTGGTCTTGCCGGTGCTGTGGGCGCCGCACACGTAGATCTTGAGCGCGTTCACGAGGACCTCCACCTGTGGAGGGGGAGGCTACCCGTCGGGACCGACAGCGCTCGCAGGGCGACGGCGGCGTCTGGCCTTACGCCTCAGCGCGCCTCGTACCAGCGTCGCCAGTGGTCGGCGTCGCCCCCGAACGAGTTCCCGTCGGGCATGAACGCCTCGAGCCCCTCCACCGCGGCGCGCCGCACGCCCGTGTCGGAGTCGTACAGCTGCTCGATCACCAGCGGGATCAACCGGTCGAGCCCGAGCGCGCCCACCGCGCGGCAGGCCGCCTTGCGCACCTCCGCCTCGGGGTCGCGCAGCGCCGCCTCCACGTAGGAGCGCGCGCTCGGCTCCCCGTTGACGCCCAGCCCCTGCACGGCGGCCGCGCGCACCGCGGCCTCCTCGTCGCGCACGGCCGCCGCGCCGAGGAACGGCACCACGTCCACGCGGCGGGCGGTCCCGAGCGCCCGAGCGCTGGCGCGGCGCAGCCAGGGCTCCCCCGCCTCGAGCGATTTCTTCAGCGCGGCGCGGGCCTCCTCGGCCCAGGGCGTCACCCCCTCCACGGTCTGGAGCGAGAGCACCCACGCGGCCGGGACGGCCAGCCGGTCGCGCTCGCGCACGTGGCGCACCAGCCCGTCCCGGTCGCGCCAGAACCATGTCCCCGACCCGCCGCCGCCCAGCAGCAGCACGACGAGGATCGCCGTCCCGAGCTTGGAGCCGCGGTTGGGGCTGCGGCTCTGGTGGATCTCGAACCGTCTGCTCGGCGAGGAGGCCACACCGCCACCGTAGCGGCGCCCCGCGAGACGCGCTACCGATCGTCCCGGACGGCGGCAGCCAGGGCGTACAGCGCCTCGAACGGCATGGTGTCGGGCGCCAGACAGGCGGCGAAGGTGCCGTCCGGCTCCTGCCAGCCGACGATCCGCACGCCGTCCGCCTCGCGCTCCACGTAGCGCCGCCCGTCGGGCTGCGCGTGGGAGCCGTGGAAGCAGAGGCCGTGGCCGGGGACCTTGAAGAAGGCCACGTGCCGGCCGGTCTTGCGGCAGCGCAGCCGGACCAGCGGCCGCGGCGGCGCGCCCGGCGCCGTGACGAGGTTGTAGCCCTCGCACTCGACGTTGCACGCCTTGGGGGCCCGGATCGCGCGCGGGTAGTCGCGCGCCACCACCGCCAGCGGGAGCGGCGCCTGCCGGCGGCTCGTCTCGAAGGCGGCCTCGAGCGCGACCGCGGTCGGGCACTCGCCCAGGAGGCAGGGCCGCCGCTCGGCGAGCGCGGCGCCCCCCAGCCCCAGCGCGAGCACGAGGCCCGCCGCCGCGCCCAGCAGCCGCGCGGTCCGCCGCGGGGTCGCCTCGGCGGCGCCGGCGCGCGCGAACGCGCCGTCGAGCAGGCGGCGTCGCTCGACCTCGCTCAGCGGCGCCGTGAGCGCGCCCGCCACCGTGGCGCGGAGCCCCTCCTCCTGCTGCGAGCGCTCGCGGCACCCCGCGCACAGCTCGAGGTGTTTGAGCACCGCCACGTTCTCGGGGACCTCGAGCTCCCCGTCCAGGAACGGGTGAAGGAGGTCGCGGACGTCGGCGCAGCCCATCACGCCGGCTCCTCCCGCGTCACGTCGATCCCGCGCTCCCGCGCGTAGTCGCGCAGGTCGCGCCGCAGCCGCTGACGCGCGCGGAACAAGCGCGACATCACCGTCCCGATCGGGATCGTGAGCGCCTCGGCGATCTCCTTGTAGCGCAGCCCGGCCAGGCTGGAGAGCAGGAGCGGCACGCGGAACTCCTCGGGCAGGTCGTCGAGGGCGCGCTTGACCTCGTCCTCCACCACCTCCCCGTAGACCCGGCCCCAGTCGGTGTCGCCGTCGCCGAGCTCCTCGCTCAGCGCCTCGTCGGCGCTCAGGGCGTCGAGGTCCCAGCCCAGGGCCGGCGCCCGCGTCTCGCGCCGCTTGCGGGAGATCAGGGTGTTCGTCACGATCCGATACATCCACGCCTTGAAGTTCGTGCCGCGCCGAAACCCGGCGAAGCTGCGGAACGCCAGGTAGATGCTCTCCTGCAGCAGGTCCTCGGCCTGATCGCGGTCCCCGCCGGCCATGCGCAGGGCGTAGCCGAACAGGGCGTCGAGGTGCGGCGTGAGCAGCTCCTCGAACTCGGCCCGCTTCGTCGCGTCGCCTCGAGCCACCGCGATCACCTCCTCCCCAACGGACCTGCGCCCGGGGGTATTCCCCGAGGCCCCCCAGCATAGCGTCCGGCGCGCCGCCGGCTCCCCTCGGGTCGTGCCTTCGCGGTAGCATGGACCGTGCGCCTCGTGAGCGGGACTCCGCCGCGGGGCGTCGTCGGTCCGGCGCGAGCCCCGCGCGACGTCTCCCCTCGCGCGCTGCTCGCGGTAGGTCGGCGGGGACAGCCGTCGGAGAGGCCCCAGAGCTCGCGGCCGCAGGCCGGAGCGCGACCGGCGACCGGCGGCGCGGAGGCTCCCTTGGGCTCGGCAATGGATCTCGAGACCTTGACCGCCGGCCGCTACGTTCGGGTGGGCCTCGCCGCGCGCAGCAAGGAGGCGGCGATCGAGCAGCTCCTCGATTGCCTGCTGACGGAGGGGGCCGTCCCGGCCAACGCCCGGGGCGAGCTGCTCGACGCGATCATGGAGCGCGAGCACCGCCTCTCGACCGGGCTGGAGCACGGGATCGCGATCCCGCACGGGACCACGCCCCGGATCCACGAGGAGGTCGCGGCCCTGGGCGTGTTCCCCGACGGGGTCCCCTTCGAGAGCGTCGACGACCACCTCACCCAGATCGTGATCCTGCTCGTCACCCCGGCGGCCAAGCGCCACCGTCACGTGAGCAACCTGGCCTCGATCGCGCGCCAGCTCCTCCGCCCCGAGGTGCGCTGCGCCCTGCTCGACGCGCGCACGTGCGACGAGGCGCTGGCCGCCATCCGCAGCCGCTGAGCGCCCATGCCGCCCCTCGTCGACCTGCTCCCGAGCCTGCTGTTCCCGGCCGCGGTGCTGGTCGCGCTGGCGCTGTTCATGCCGCTGACGGGGGCCCGCGAGGCGCGGCGCCAGGCCGCCTGGGCCCGGTTCGACGCGATCTGCCGGATCCGCGGGGTCGGCGCGCTCGAGCGCGAGCGCCTGGCTCGCTGGGCCCACGTCTCGCTCCCGACCAAGCCGTACGACTTGCTGGTGCGCCGCAAGGTGTTCGACCGGTTCGTGCGGAGCGAGGTCGAGCGCTTCGCCACGGCCAGCCCGCCCGTGTTCGCCGCGCGCCTGGCCGAGCTCGCCGCGCTGCGGGAGCGGCTCGGCCTGGGCGCCCGCCCGGGGATGACCCAGGGCAGCCAGGACCTCGCCCCGCGCGAGCGGCTCACGCTGCGCCTCGACGACGGCGAGCGCGTGGAGCTCGTGGTGGCCCGCGTCGACGAGGCGGCGATCCACGCCGACTTCGCCGGGCCCGCCCGGCCGCTGCTCGGCCCGGGGTGGGTCACGTTCGCGCGCGAGGCCGAGGGCACCTACCGCTTCCGGACCGAGGCCCGCCGCAGCGACGGTGGGGTCGCCCTCCGCCACGGGCGGTTCTTGGTCAAGGAGGAGCGGCGGCAAGAGCCGCGCGTCCCGGTCGCCGTCGATCCGTTCTGGGGCGCGGTCGAGCGCCTGCCCGACGGGGCCGCCCCCGAGGACCCCGAGGGGGTCGAGGTGGAGGTGATCGACGTCTCCCTGGGCGGGACGGCCCTCCTGGCCGACCGGGCCGTCCGCCGGGGCTCCATGCTGTGGCTCGACTTGCCGCTCGACGGGGCCGAGGGGAACGGCGATGGCGGCGGCCCGCGGATCCGAGGGGTCCGCGCCGAGGTGCTCGGGTGCGGCTTCCGCGAGGGGGGCGGGCGCCGGCCGTACTTCCTGAACTGTGCGTTTCCCGCCCTCGAGCCCATCCAGCGCCGTGTCTTGGAAGCCTTCGTCTGGGCGCGGCTCGGCAAATCCAGCGATTAGAAGTTTTTACGGGCGGCCCTCGCCTTGCTTTTGCAAAACGCGCCGACGTCGCTATAGTGGGCCCGCTTTCATCGTCCCGAAGCCGGCCCCGCGGGCCCGGAGAGCGCATGGCGACTTCGAAGAAGGTCCCCTCCAAGCTGCTGCTGGAGATCAAGGAGGAGCTCCTGCGGAAGAAGGAGGCCCTCGCCAAGAACATCCACACCGAGCTCGACGAGATGCGCTCCGGCTCGCAGGGGCACCACCTCGCGGACATGGACGACCTCGGGGGCGACGCGACCGACGAGGAGACCTCCTTCAAGATCCTCGAGATCGAGAGCGCCTCGGTCCACCAGATCGACATGGCGCTCGAGCGGATCGACACGGGCACCTACGGGAGCTGCGACGAGTGCAGCGCGATCATCAACCCCGAGCGGCTCAAGGCCCTCCCCTTCGCCACCTTGTGCATCAACTGCCAGCGCGAGAAGGAGCGCGAGGAGGACTAGAACCCCGGAGGCCGCCGGCATGATCAAGCTCCAGTGCAGGTGCGGCCACACCCTGAACCTGCCCGACCACCTGGCCGGGCAGTCGATCCGTTGCAAGCGCTGCGAGAAGGTCATGACCGTGCCGCGGGCGCGGGCTCCGGCTGCTCCCCCCGGCGGCGCCCAGGCCCCGGGCGCCGTCACCGGGCAGGACCCCTCGCTCCTGATCGCGGGGAGCAGGCCCTGCCCGGGCTGCGGCCAGGTCTACCCGCCCACCGTCGCGGTGTGCGTGAAGTGCGGCGTCAACGTGGTGAGCGGGGCCATGCTCTACGTCTCGTTGGAGGACGCTGGCCCGCGCCCCGAGCCTCACCCCGGCGAGCGCCCGGCCGCGCAGCTGCCCGAGGCGGAGGAGCGCCCCGTCGGCTGGCTGCGGCGTCTGCTCACCCGGCTGGGCTTGAGCCGCCCGTAAACCGGCGACGAACGCTATGATGCCGTGAACCGCTGCGGGTCAGCGCAGCGCCCCATTCCACCCGCCCACACCGATCCGAGGGACCATGGTCGACGACCTCGAGCGCATGAACGCCATGAAGCACGCGCTCACCAAGATCGAAGGCGGCAAGATCAAGGCCGTGACCGACGGCGACCGGGTCTACCTCGTGATCCAGGACGCCCCCGACGAGCTGCGCCGACTGGCGGACGCCCTCGAGCAGCTCAACGTCAACGACGTCAGCGCGCTGATCGCCTACACCAACCCCAAGCGCCGCGAGAGCAAGCGGCTCGAGGCGATCGACGCCAAGAAGGCGGACTGACGGGACCCCAAGCCGCCTGACCGCCTCCCGGCGCTGCGTTACCATGCGCCGCGGAAGGTCGGCGCATGATCCGTTCGGCAGGCACGCTCCCGCTGCTGGCGCTCGTCCTGACGCCGCTCCTCGCGCTGCCCGCTCGGGGCCAGACCGACGAGCGGCTGATCCTGCCCCTCGACCCCGATGCCCACGACGCCCTGGCCCGCCTCGAGGAGCTCGGTCAGCGCGGCCAGTGGGACCGGGTGGTGCTCGGGCTCGACGAGCTGCTCCGGCGCGGCGGCGACCGGCTGATCCGGACCGACACGGGCTTCACCACCGTGCGGGCCGAGGCGCGGCGTCGCCTGCGGGCCCTCGCGGGGCGCGGGCGCGACGCATACCGGCTGGTGCACGAGCCGCGCGCGCAGGCGCTGTTCGAGGCGGCCCTCACCACGGCCGACGTGACGCCGCTCGAGCGGCTGGTCGCCGAGCATCCGGCCAGCGCGGGCTGGGTGGCGCGCGCTCGGACGTTGCTCGTGGGCCGCCACGTGGAGGCCGGCCGGCCCGAGGCGGCCCTGGTGCACCTCGACTCACTCCTGGCCGACCCGCACGCCGCGCTCGGGACCCTCGACGGGTGGCGACGCCAGCGGGTGGTCGCGCTGGCGCTCGCGGGGCGCGTGAGTGAAGCCCGCGCCGCACTCGGCGAGCCGGTACCCGCCGCCTGGACCGACCTCGCGGCCTGGATCGAGTCGGTCGCGCCGCGCCCGCCCGAGGTCCCCCTCGCGCCCCACGTGCTGAGCTGGGCGCGCGAAGTGGTCGGCTACTACGAGCACGGCGACGCCGCGAGCCCCTGGTCGCAGGTCCGCTGCGACGGCGCCGCCGCCTACGCCCACGACGCCAGCCACGCCTACGCCGTGGCGCTCGCCACGGGCAAGGTGCTGTGGCGCACCCCGCTGCGCGGGGTCGACGCCTTCCGGCGTCCCGAGGGCCCGTGCCGGCTGGCGCTGGGGCCCGGTCGGGTGGTGTGCGCCCTCCCCGGGAACGCCGGCGCGGTCGGGCTCGAGCGCGAGAGCGGCCGCCTGCTGTGGCGGCGCTCGCTCGACGACCTCAAGCGCGAGGGCGAGGTCGACTTCCCCGCCGCGCTGGTGGGCGCGCCGTGCGTGATCGGCGACGTGGCCGCCCTGCTGCTCGTGACCGAGCACGAGGAGCGCGCGGTGCACCTGCTCGGGGTCGGCCTCGACGACGGGCGCGTGCGCTGGAGCGCGTTCCTCGCCAGCGACGCGATCGGGGCCGACCCGCGCCCGGCGCTGGTCGCGGCCGGCGGCCGGGCCCTGGTGGTGACCGGGCTCGGCACGGTCACCGCGGTCGACGCCCACGGCGAGGTGCTGTGGGTGCGCACCTACCGCAGCGCCCGCGACGAGGTGGCGCGGAGCCGCGGGCGGTGGGGCGGCAGGGTGTTCACGGGCGGCCCGCGCGAGGCCGCGCCGCAAGGCGGCCCCGGCTGCACGGCCCTGGTGGCGCGGGGACTCCTCTGGGTGGCGCCCGCCGACGGCGACGGGGTGCTGATCTACGACCCCGAGCGCGGGGAGCCCCGGGGCGGGATCCGACACCGCGGTGTGCAGCTGGTCGGGGTCGCGCGGCTCGAGCGGCAGGAGGAGGTGGTCGCGATCGACGCCAGCGGGGTGGCGCTGCTCCTGGGACGCGGCAGCGCCAGGGCCTGCGGGGCGGAGCCGATCGGGCTCCCGGTGGCCTCGCCGGCCGTGGTGGGCGACCGCCTGTACGTGCCGCGCCGCGAGGGGGTGTTCGAGCTCGAGCTCGCCAGCGGCCACCAGCGGCGGGTCGGCGGCTGGAGCGGCTCGCTCGGGGTGGGCCACCTCGAGGTGGCCGGCAGGCGGCTGCTCGTCGCCTCGCCCCGCGGCCTGTTCGGGTTCGGCGTGGCGCCCGCGCCCGCTCCCGAGCTGTCCGAGGCGCGCCTGATCGCCGCGCTGGGCGACCCGTCCTGGACCGTGCGCAAGGCGGCGAGCGAGGCGCTGCAGGGCCGGGGCGAGGCGGCGCGCGCTCAGCTCGAGCTGGCCGCGCGCTCGGCCGACACCGAGGTCGCCCTGCGCGCGCACGAGCTGCTCGGCGAGCTGGAGCGGGTGGAGCGGCTGAACCGCTGGCGCCCCCTGATCAAGCCCGAGTGGCGGGCCGCGGTGACCGACCTCCTCAACCGCCTGACCCACCCCAACGCAGAGGTCCGCCTGGAGGCGCTCACCGCGCTGGCCGGCCTGACCGACCCCGACGCGCTCACGCTGGTGCGCGACCTCCTGGCCGACCGCGACCCCCGCGTGGCGTTCACCGCGGCGGCGGCGCTGCTCGAGCGTGGCGACCGAGAGGGGGTCGCTCGGATCCACCACACGCTCGCCCACGGGGTCGCGCCCGATCGGCTGCGGGCGGCGCACCTCCTCCAGGAGCGCGGCACCGCCGAGGACCTGCCCCCGCTGGTCGCGGCCCTGGCCGACCCCGAGACCGACGTGCGGGCGGCGGCCGTGACCGGCGTGCTCCGCCTGGGCAAGGACGCCGCGCTCGAGCAGGTGCGCGCCATGCTCCAAGACGACCAGGAGCGGGTGCGGATGGCGGTGCTGGAGGGGCTGCAGCACCTCACCAGCGACGCGGCGGTCGAGCTGCTGGCAGCGGCCGCGGCCGACCCCAACGACGCGATCCGCGCCCGGGCGGTGGCCTCGCTGGTCGAGGTGCGCACGCCCGCGGCCTACCGGGCGCTCGCCGGCGTGCTGGCCGACCCCGTGCGCGAGACGGCGCGCGCCGCGGCGCAGGCGCTGTATCGGGTGGTGCAGGGCCCCGACGCGCTCGCGATCCCGGCCGAGGCGCTCGAGGCGGGCGCGGCGCAGCGCGACCCGACGTATCGCAACTACGTGGCCCAGATCACCATGAGGTTCGTGGGGCGCGGCGGGGTGGTCTCGGTCAAGACGCTGATCCGCTTCATGTCCGACGCCGAGGAGCAGATCCGCGGCTACTACCTGCGGCGCGAGGGCGCGCGGCTGGGCTGGAGCGCCCTGCTGCAAGAGCAGGTCGCGCGGGTGGGCTGCAGCGAGGCCGAGGTGGCGGCCCTGGTCGAGGCCGGCTTGCACGAGCGGGCCGACGTGCGCACCGCGGCCTACGCGGCGCTGGCCCAGACCAGCGGCCCAGGGCGCGGCGCGGCGCTGGTCCAGGGGCTGGGCGACGCCGAGGCCGCGGTGCGCGAGCTGGCGAGCACGGCGCTGCTCGCCGACCCGCTCCTGCTCGATCCCCCGGCCGTGAGGGCGCTCCTGCAGACGGTCCTGAGCGCCGAGCGCGCCGAGGCGAAGCAGGCGGCGGCCTCGGTGCTCGACCGCGCGCCGCGAGAGCAGGCGGTGGCCGGCCTGCTCCCGCTCCTGCGCAGCGACGACGCCCCGCTGCGGGTCGCGGCGGGCGAGCGCCTCCACGCCCTGGCCGCAGGCGCGGTCGCCTGGAGCGCCGAGGCGCCGGCGGACGCGGCCGCGGACGCGTTCGCGCTGTGGTGGTGGCGCGAGCGCCACCCGGGACGTACTCCGGAGGCCGTGCTGGCCGCGCTCGACGACCCCAACCCCTCGCACCGCTGGCGCGCCGCCCAGGAGGCGGCCGGGCTGCCGCTGCCCGAGGTGGGCCGCGCGCTGGCCCGCTCCACGCTGGGGGAGCGGCTGCCCTGGGTCCTGAGCGAGAAGCTCAAGGCGCTGGTGGCGGTGGTGGGCGAACCGCTCGGGTTCGCGGACGGGCTCGACGCCGCCGGGCTCGAGGCGTGCGCGGCGCGGTTCCGGGAGCGACTCGGGGTCACGGAGGGGGGGAAGTGAGCCGCAGGAGCGAGCGTCGATCGTGGGGGGAGCTGCGGCGGATCTGGGTCACGCCCGTGCTCGGGCTGGCGGTGGCGACGGCGCTGCTGCTCCTCGGCACGTTCCTGATCGACTGGCTCCGCCACCCCGGCGTCGCGGGCGCCGACTCACGCCTGGGCCCCGTGGCCCTGTTGTTCAACTACGACCTCGAGACGCTGCAGAACGCGCTCGGCAACCTGGCCCAGACGGTGACCGCGGTGGTCGGCATCGTGCTGACCGTCGTCGCGATCGTGGTCCAGCTCGCCGCGACCCGCTACACCCCGCGGGTGACCGAGCTGTTCCTCAAGGAGCGCACCAACTTCGTGGTGCTCGGCTTCTTCGTGATCACCTGCGTGTCGTCGATCTGGGTGAGCCTCTCGGTCGGCAACGGCTTCCTGCCCAAGACCGCGGTGATGGTCTCGGTGTTCGCGGTCTCGCTCAGCCTGCTGCTGATGGTCCCCTACTTCGTGTGGGTGTTCGACTTCCTCGACCCCGAGAAGGTGGTGGCGCGGATCCAGGAGCAGGCGCTCGAGGCCGCCTCCAGCCCGGGCCGCGACGTGGAGCGCGCGCAGGAGCAGGTGCTCGAGGCGGTGGAGGTGCTGGCCGACGTGGCGGTCGCGGCGGTCAGCGCGCAGGACAAGCTGATCAGCGCCCGGGCGGTCGACGCCCTGCGCGTCCTCATGGTGCGCTACACCGAGACCAAGGGCGCGCTCCCGCCCGGCTGGCACCAGCCCTGCGCGCAGGTGCGCGAGAACCCCGACTTCGTGGCCATGCACGCCGACGCGCTCGACGACCTGATCCGCGACCGGCTGTGGCTGGAGTGGAAGGTGCTCCGCCAGTACCAGGCGATCTACAACGAGGCGCTCGACGACAACCCCGACATGAACTACCTGCTGGCGATCGACACCCGCTACCTGGGCGAGGCGGCGCTGACGCAGGGGGACGAGGCCTCGATCCGGCTGGTGGTGAAGTTCTTCAACACCTACATGCGCGCCACCCTCAACAAGAAGCAGGTGCGCACGGCCTACAACGTCATGAACCAGTACCGGCAGCTGGTCGAGGCGGTGATCCGGGCCGAGCGCCACGGGCTGGTGACCGAGATCGCCGGCTACTTCCGCTACTACGGCTCGATCGCCAACGGCATGGGCCTGGGCTTCGTGACCGAGACGATCAGCTACGACGTGGCGAGCCTGTGCGAGCTGGCCCACAAGGCCGCCTCCCCTGCCCACGACTCGCTCCTGGCCGCCCTGCTCGAGCTCGACCGCGAGGCGGAGGACGAGGCGCAGGAGGCCACCCTGCGCGGCGTCCGCAAGGCGCAGCTCCGCCTGGCCAGCTACTACCTGCTCCAGGGTGACGGCGAGCGCGCCCGCCAGATCCAGCGCGACATGGAGCACGAGCGGCCCGAGCGCCTGCTGTCGATCAAGAACGAGCTGCTCCGGATCAAGTCGAAGGACTTCTGGGAGGTGATCGACCGCGGCGCCAACTTCGACTACATGACCGACGACCGCAAGGAGCAGCTGACCACGTTCTTCTCCTGGTTCCCCTGGAGCGAGCGCAACGTCCGCGCCGACACCGGCCCCCTCGGCCCC